>NZ_JAEMVM010000079.1:0-383 GCF_016463925.1 Pseudomonas sp. P20
GGCACTGTTGCAAATAGTCGGTGGTGATAAACTTATCATCCCCTTTTGCTGATGGAGCTGCACATGAACCCATTCAAAGGCCGGCATTTTCAGCGTGACATCATTCTGTGGGCCGTACGCTGGTACTGCAAATACGGCATCAGTTACCGTGAGCTGCAGGAGATGCTGGCTGAACGCGGAGTGAATGTCGATCACTCCACGATTTACCGCTGGGTTCAGCGTTATGCGCCTGAAATGGAAAAACGGCTGCGCTGGTACTGGCGTAACCCTTCCGATCTTTGCCCGTGGCACATGGATGAAACGGCACTGTTGCAAAGTTAGCGATGAGGCAGCCTTTTGTCTTATTCAAAGGCCTTACATTTCAAAAACTCTGCTTACCAGGC
>NZ_JAEMVM010000080.1:0-638 GCF_016463925.1 Pseudomonas sp. P20
GTCCGATCTTTGCCCGTGGCACATGGATGAAACGGCACTGTTGCAAAGTTAGCGATGAGGCAGCCTTTTGTCTTATTCAAAGGCCTTACATTTCAAAAACTCTGCTTACCAGGCGCATTTCGCCCAGGGGATCACCATAATAAAATGCTGAGGCCTGGCCTTTGCGTAGTGCACGCATCACCTCAATACCTTTGATGGTGGCGTAAGCCGTCTTCATGGATTTAAATCCCAGCGTGGCGCCGATTATCCGTTTCAGTTTGCCATGATCGCATTCAATCACGTTGTTCCGGTACTTAATCTGTCGGTGTTCAACGTCAGACGGGCACCGGCCTTCGCGTTTGAGCAGAGCAAGCGCGCGACCATAGGCGGGCGCTTTATCCGTGTTGATGAATCGCGGGATCTGCCACTTCTTCACGTTGTTGAGGATTTTACCCAGAAACCGGTATGCAGCTTTGCTGTTACGACGGGAGGAGAGATAAAAATCGACAGTGCGGCCCCGGCTGTCGACGGCCCGGTACAGATACGCCCAGCGGCCATTGACCTTCACGTAGGTTTCATCCATGTGCCACGGGCAAAGATCGGAAGGGTTACGCCAGTACCAGCGCAGCCGTTTTTCCATTTCAGGCGCATAACGCTGA
>NZ_JAEMVM010000081.1:0-811 GCF_016463925.1 Pseudomonas sp. P20
GCAACGGACCACGTTCCAGGTCGAACGGCACCCGCACCTCTTCCTCGATCCGCGCCATGAGCGCGGCCTCGTCCGCTACCCCCAGGCTCTGCTCGCGGATCTCCAGCGGCAAGCGGTCATGCACCACCTGCAGTGTCTCGCCGCCCTCCTGGCGGAAGGTAGTACGCAGCCCTTCATGGCGCTCGACCAATGCGGCGAAGCTGCGCTTCAAGGCCTCGACATCCAGTTCGCCACGCAGGCGCAGGGCCGCCGGGATATGGTAGGCCGCGCTGTCGGGCTCCAGTTGCCAGAGGAACCACTGGCGTTGCTGGGCATACGACAGCGAGTGCGCGCCCGGCTGCTCGCACACGCGGGGAATGGGCATTTGCAGGAAGCTGATGCCCTTGGAGCACAACCGTTGATAGAACAATTCCCGCTGCGGCAAAGGCAGCCCGGCGAAACGTCGGGCAAGATCGGCATTGTTGTTGAGATTCATATCAGACGGCCTCGAGTTCGCTCATGAATTCCCGCAGCTCGTCGAAGTCCGCTGCGTCGGTAGGTTTGTAGCCTTCAAGCGAAGTCGCATAGGCCTGTAAAGTCTCGGCCTGGAACAGCAAGACCAGGGGGGCATTCATGTCCAGCTCGGCATGGATGCGTGCCGTGACCTGAGTCGCCAGCAACGAATGCCCGCCGAGCTCGAAGAAGTTGTCGGCCATCCCGACCCGCTCCAGCTTCAGCACATCCGCCCAGATCGCTGCCAATGTGCGCTCCAGCTCCGTCACCGGCGCCACATACTGTTGCTGGCTGTCGCTGGCGTCCGGCGCCGGTAGCG
>NZ_JAEMVM010000082.1:0-3288 GCF_016463925.1 Pseudomonas sp. P20
ATCGTGAAGAACATCATCGACAAGGGCCAGGTGCAGATGAAGGGGCGAAGCCTGATCCCCGGCGAGCTGGGAGAGGCCACCATCGCGCTCCTGGAGCACAACTTCAGCTTCCTCAGCCTCGACTTCACCCGCAACCTCGAGGTCGCCTTGGACCGGATCGCCAACAGCGAGGATACCTACATGAACGTGGTCCAGCAGTTCTACCAGCTACTACAGACAGAGCTGCAGACACTCCGCGCGCTCCCCAGCGCACAGGACGAACCACGCGCAAGCTCCACCGCCAGTATCTCCTCGGCGCCGACCAGCGACTTCCTTTGCGGCAAGTGCGGTCTGCCCCTGGTCCGCCGCAAGAAAGCCGGCAAGAGCGGCTTCGACTTCTGGGGCTGCAGCGGCTATCGCACCACCGGCTGCAAAGTCAGCTACCTCACCAAGAGCGGCCGACCTGACTTCGACAACCCGCGCGGGCTATAGGTAATACATGAACATGCAAACCAGCACCGACAGGAACCTCAATTTCGACTTTGTGCGCAGGCAAGTCGAGCAACCGCCAGCTTGGGCCTCTGAGGTCCTGCTGTCATGGGAGGAAGCCTACCCCCAGGAAAAGCACGCCTTCCTTCAAAGCCACTACTGGACCGAGACGGGATCGATCAATGTGTTCCGCGTCGTGGGTACCGACCGCAAAGACTACCGGGGAAGGTCCTGGCTCGACTTCCTCACTGGCGGCAAGCGAATGCAGCGAAACCTGCAGGCCTTGTTGGACAACCCGAGCTACTACCTGCAGCCAACGGAGCGCAGGCCCGCGATCCACTACAACACGCTCGATGGCTTGAATTTCTACGTCGGCTCCGACGGCAACCACCGTACCTGTATTGCTCGATTCTTCCTGGCCGAGCAGCAGAAGAGCCAGCTCCACGACGTGACGCTCAACCACTACCAGGTCAACGACGCCTTCTACCGCCTGTACGGGCAACTCCGGCAACAGGTCCTGCTACAAGGGCTGCCTGTACAAGTTCATCCGGAGCGCGTGCAGTTGGGTCGGGAAGATACTGCAGGCTGGAAGATGGACACCTACCAGACCACATTGAACTGGTTGAACCTCAAGACCCAGGAGGAAATATCCCTGAACGAAGCCCAAGCGAGGGAGCAACTCATCGACCTCATTCGGAGAAAACCATCTGAAGAGCAACCGCGAGGCAGGAAGGCAAGGCTGAAATGTCTCATTTCAGGCTGAGCTCGCGGTCAGACCTGCAAGAAAATTCAGGCCGCGTGGCCTGAACATTTCCCATCGATCCGAAGCACACCAACCGGCCACAGTGCTACTCGCTTACACAGGAGCAAGCGCGTGGTACCACTCGACAATGCCTCCCCTAGCGGGCCGCTACAGGATCCATCCCTGGCCCGCTACAGCGAGCGGCAGCTCGCCGTTGCCAACACCTGGGCAACCCATTTTTCCCTCGCAGGGACAGCTCGAACCAAGTTCATCCGTCACTACCTGCGCAGCACCTCTACAACCAGGTGCTGGTGCATCACCGTCGCTGCTGACAACGGTGTGCGTTACACCATCATGCGTGCAGGGCCACTGCTCCAGGTGTTCGACGGTCAACTGATCGGTGCGTGGGAGTGCAGGCCTGCCCATCGTGTCCCAGCAAGCGCACCCTCCCCAGCCGGAGCGTTGAAGCTGCTGCAGCGCCTCCAGAAGTTCGACAATGCCGTTCCTGTGCTCAGCTCCTACACCCAGAGGGCACAGGGGTTGGCCACTCAGTTAGCGCGGCAGGACCTCGGCTCATTCCCCAAGAGTCAGTATCCATCAGTCAGCCACAATCGATACTACTCACCGAGACGCCGGTTCTACCTGAAGCAGATCGGAGCGGTCTTGCGAACCTTCAGACAGGTCCTGGACCAAGACCTGCTGTTCGCCATCCGCTCGGTTCGCTGTCTCTCGCCCCAGCTCTACAACTGGCTGGCTCAAGGCGACCAGGTGCGCCGGCTGCAAATGCTGAAGGCTCAGCCGGTCTTGACGCCGCTACTGGTGGATTGCGAGGAGGGAGTCTGGCCTCACACGACGACCAACGACAACGGCGAGAGCATCTGCCATTTCCTTCCTTGCCCTTTTTCCCTGCTTGACAGTGAACGACCGCAGGCCGCCGCCGTGCCATGCGACTTGAGCCTCGATATGGGCCGTATTCTTGGGCAGGTCGCGGACGAAGGGATTTCGGTCATCAACTTTTTCGCCTGGCTATTTCAGGCGCCACGGGCCTCGATTCGATTTCTTAGTCACGTCAGTCCCGGCCGTGCGGGAGGAGCTCTCTTCCATCGCAAACGGGAAGGCCGATATTCGGGATGGCATACTCTCCTTATGGCAGCATCGCTAGGTAACCGGCGGCCGATCACTCGCGCTCAATGGACAGCATTCTATGCCGCCTACAATGCGATCCCTTGGCAAGTTCACAACGCCAAGCCCGACTACAACCGTCTCTTCAACGGCTGCCCGTCTGATTGGCAGGATCCGGCATGGCTTGCAATCACTGCACGGCTGAGAGATATCAAGGAGTTCTATACCGCCCTCGACCAGGGGAACTCACAGGTTGTTCGGCAGGCGCGCAGTGCCCTGAAGGCGTATCTGGGTCATTGTACCTACCGACAGGCTGGCAACCTGGTGGACGACTACCACCAGGTCCAGAGGGAACTGCGCGCCACAGTACAGAGCAGCCTGCCCGATCTGGTCGACACCGACGAGTACACCACCTGGGAGGGAATGCTGCCTGTCGGCCTTATCGCTTGCCCCAATGGCCTGCAGATCGTCGAGCTCCGCTGCCCTGCCGATCTCTATGCCGAACATATCGCGCTGGCCCATTGCATCGATAGCTACGACCAGGCCGCCTACCGAGGAAACTGCCGACTGCTCTCAGTACGTGAGGCTGGCCGTCCACTGGCCTCTGCCGAATTGGAGCTCAGGCGTGAACATGGCGAGCCTCTAGGTAGGCCCTGGAATCCCCTGCACCTTTCCACGGTGCAATTGCGCGAATTCGATAATGCCCCCGTGCCGTCCGACTCCCCTGCCGGCCAAGCATACCGCTGGTTCATGGAACGGATTCGCTCTGGAGCCATAGCGACGAACCTGAACTGGCCCGACATGACCGTCCACATGACGCGCTTCGCCGATGGTCGCTGGAAGGCGGGCCTCGCCGAAGCCACGGCGAAGTGGCTGCTCACTCGGTTGGAAAACCGATGAGCCGTCCACGTCTGGTCAACCGTACCTCCGCGATTCCTTCGACGCTTCTGCAGCGG
>NZ_JAEMVM010000083.1:0-327 GCF_016463925.1 Pseudomonas sp. P20
CCAGCTCCTGGATCTCTTCATCCTCCAGGACGAGCATTTCGAAGAGCTTCGACTGGCTGTCAATGGCCTTCGTCAAAGTGGCGTTGCTACCGAGCGCAGAGAATTTGGTCGCAGCGTCCATGAAGCGGAAGGCAACTGTGCGCTCAAGTCCCAACGCATTCAGTCGCTCGATAAAGCTGCCATGGATGCATGCCGACTTGAGCACTTGCAGCCCACGCCCCACTTCAAGGCACGCCTCTACGCTGCGGCGCATGTTGGCGGCGATGTCGCGCTGGATCAGGTCTGGGTCCGTGCAATCGGCCGGAAGTTGATAGCCCAGTTGTGCAG
>NZ_JAEMVM010000084.1:0-1377 GCF_016463925.1 Pseudomonas sp. P20
ACGCGGCCCAGGCCGGTCTGCGCGTGAAGCTGAAGATGAACGACGTCAGTGGTATCGATCCGGGCCGCACTCCGGTGATGTTCAACGGCGTGCAGGTCGGCCTGGTCAAGTCGATCGACATGGGCAAGGACTACAGCAGCGCCACTGCCGACCTGGCGATGGATCCGCGGGTCGAGGACATGCTGCTGGAAGGCACCGAATTCTGGACCGTCAAGCCAAGCATCTCCCTGGCCGGCATCACCGGCCTCGAGGCCCTGGTGAAAGGTAACTATATCGACGTGCGCTTCGCCAAGAGCGGCGCGCCGAGTCGCGAGTTCACCATCCGCCCGAAAGCGCCGCCGCTGAACACCGACGCGCCCGGCCTGCACCTGGTGCTGACCAGCGACAAGCTCGGCTCGATCGATATCGGCGCGCCGATCCTCTACCGCCAGGTCCGCGTCGGCAGCGTGCAGAGCTACCAGCTGTCGCGCGACCGCCAGCGAGTGGTGGTGGGTGTGCACATCGAGCCGGAGTACGCGCACCTGGTGAATACCTCGACGCGCTTCTGGAACTCCAGCGGGATCACCCTGACCGGCAACCTCAGCGGCGTGCAGGTGAAGAGCGAGTCGCTGCAGACCCTGATCACCGGCGGGATTTCCTTCGACACCCTCGATCCGAAGGCGCCGACCGTGACCAAGGTGCGTCGCTTCACCCTCTTCGACAGCGAGGAGGCGGCGATGGCCCGTGGCGTGGAAATCCAGCTGAGCATCGACAATGCCGACGGCCTGCGCGAAGGCACGCCGATCCGCTTCAAGGGCCTGGACATCGGCAAGATCGAAAGCGTCGAGCTGAACCCGGACCTCTCCGGGGTACTGATGAAGGCCCGCCTGACTTCCGCCGGCGAGCGCGTCGCCCGCAGCGGAACCCGCTTCTGGGTGGTGCGTCCGGCGCTCGGCCTGCTGCGTACCGAGAACCTCGGAACCCTGGTCAGCGGCCCCTATATCGAGGCGCTGCCGTCGAGCACGCCGGGCGAGCGCCAGGCACGCTTCCAGACTCTCGCCGAAGCNNATCAAGCCGGGCAACCTGGTGACCTACCGGCAGATCCCGGTGGGCAAGGTCGTCGACCTGGCCTTGGGCGAACAGGCCGACCGGGTGCTGATCAGCATCCTCATCGAACCGCGCTACGTACCGCTGGTGCGTACCGGCAGCCGTTTCTGGAATGCCAGCGGCTTCGGCGTCGACGCCAGCCTGTTCAAGGGTCTGTCGCTACGCACCGAGTCGATGGAGGCGCTGATGGAGGGCGGCATTGCCTTCGCCACCCCGAACAATGCGCAGATGGGCGAGCCCGCCAAGCCGGGGCAGACCTTCGCCCTGTTCGATTCGGCCAATGACGAATGG
>NZ_JAEMVM010000085.1:0-771 GCF_016463925.1 Pseudomonas sp. P20
AGCCAGGGGCTGCTGGAGATCAGCGCCGGCAGCCTCGACAACAGCGCCTCCGGCACCCTCGCCAGCCAGGCCGGCATGAGCCTGCGCCTGGGCGGCGGCGCCCTGCGCAACCAGCAGGACGGCCTGATCTTCAGCCAGGCCGGCGCCCTCGACGTGCAGGCTGGCAGCCTGGACAACCGCCAGGGCACGCTCCAGGCCCAGGGCGACAACCGGCTGCGTATCGGCGGCGCGCTGGACAACCAGGGCGGCCGCCTGGACAGCCGGGCCGGCAACCTCGACCTGCAGAGCGGCAGCCTCGACAACGGCGCCGGCGGCGTGCTCAACAGCGCCAAGGGTTGGCTGAAGCTGGTCACCGGGCTGTTCGACAACAGCGCCGGCGTCACCCAGGCGCAGTCGCTGGAAATCCGCGCCGGGCAAGGCGTGCGCAACCAGCAGGGCCATCTCTCGTCGCTGGGCGGCGACAACCGCATCGTCACCGCCGACTTCGACAACCAGGGTGGCGGCCTCTACGCCAGCGGCCTGCTCAGCCTCGACGGCCAGCGTTTCCTCAACCAGGGCGCGGCGGCGGGTCAGGGCGGCAAGGTCGGCGCCGGGCGCATCGACTTCAGCCTGGCCGGCGCGCTGGCCAACCGCTTCGGCCAGTTGGAAAGCGAAAGCGAGCTGCACCTGCGCGCCGCCGCGATCGACAACAGCGGCGGCAGCCTGCGCGCCCTTGGCCGCAGCGGCAGCACGCGGCTGGTCGCTGGCGGCCTGAACAACGCCTACGGCGTG
>NZ_JAEMVM010000086.1:0-1767 GCF_016463925.1 Pseudomonas sp. P20
CTGGACGTCAGCAGCGCCGACCTCGACAACCGTGGCGGCGCCCTCAGTGGCAAGCAGTCGCTGCGCCTGAGCGCCGCCAACCTGGACAACCGTGGCGGCCTGCTCACCAGCGACGGCGAACTGGAACTGACGGCAGGGCGCGTCGATTCCGCCGACGGCGGCGAAATCTCCGCCCGGGGCGACCTGCGCCTGACGGTCGAGCGCCTGGTGCAACGCCAGGGCCGGCTGGTCGGCGAGCGCGGCGTCAGTCTCGACCTGCGGGGCGGCGACCTGGACAACCAGGGTGGCCTGATCAGTGCTCGCGGCCCGCTGAGCATCGAGCGGCTGAACGTCCTCGACAACCGCCAGGGCGGCGAGATTTCCAGCCAGCAGGGCTTCGAGCTGCTGGCCAGACGCATCGACAACGGCCAGCAGGGGCGCATCATCAGCGCCGGGAAACTGCGCCTGGACGCCGACGCGCTGGGCAACGCCGGCGCCGGCCTGCTCTCCGGATGGCAGGGCCTGACGGTGACAGGCGGGAGCCTGGACAACAGCGCCGGCGGCACCCTTTCGAGCAAGGACGGCGAGCTGGCCATCAGCCTCGGCGGCGCGCTGGACAACCACGGCCAGGGCGCGCTGGTCAGCAAGGGCGCGCAACGGATCGACGCCGCCAGCCTGGATAACGCCCAGGGCATCGTCTCCGGCGAAAGCGACGTGACCCTGAGCATCGCCGGGAAGCTGGACAACGGCCAGGGCGGCCTGGTCTCGGCGCAGCGCGCGCTGAGCTTCGAGCGCGACGATACGCTGCTGAACAACGCCGGCGGCCGGATCAACGGCGGCAGCCTGCTGCTCAAGGGCGCCAGCCTGGATAACAGCGACGGCCAGTTGATCAGCCAGGGCCGGCTCGACGCCATCCTCGGCGGCGCCCTGGTCAACGCCGGCGCGGCGCGCCTGGCCAGCGGCGGCGACCTGCTGCTGCGCAGCGCCAGCGTCGACAACCGCGGCGGCAAGCTGGTCAGCCAGGGGCTGCTGGAGATCACCACCGGCAGCCTCGACAACAGCGCCTCCGGCACCCTCGCCAGCCAGGCCGGCATGAGCCTGCGCCTGGGCGGCGGCGCCCTGCGCAACCAGCAGGACGGCCTGATCTTCAGCCAGGCCGGCGCCCTCGAGGTGCAGGCCGGCAGCCTGGACAACCGCCAGGGCACGCTCCAGGCCCAGGGTGACAACCGGCTGCGTATCGGCGGCGCGCTGGACAACCAGGGCGGCCGCCTGGACAGCCGGGCCGGCAACCTCGACCTGCAGAGCGGCAGCCTCGACAACGGCGCCGGCGGCGTGCTCAACAGCGCCAAGGGTTGGCTGAAGCTGGTCACCGGGCTGTTCGACAACAGCGCCGGCGTCACCCAGGCGCAGTCGCTGGAGATTCGCGCCGGGCAAGGCGTACGCAACCAGCAGGGCCATCTCTCGGCGCTGGGCGGCGACAACCGCATCGTCACCGCCGACTTCGACAACCAGGGCGGCGGCCTCTACGCCAGCGGCCTGCTCAGCCTCGACGGCCAGCGCTTCCTCAACCAGGGCGCGGCGGCGGGCCAGGGCGGCAAGGTCGGCGCCGGGCGCATCGACTTCAGCCTGGCCGGCGCGCTGGCCAACCGCTTCGGCCAGTTGGAAAGCGAAAGCGAGCTGCACCTGCGCGCCGCCGCGATCGACAACAGCGGCGGCAGCCTGCGCGCCCTCGGCCGCAGCGGCAGCACGCGGCTGGTCGCTGGCGACCTGAACAACGCCTACGGCGTG
>NZ_JAEMVM010000087.1:0-806 GCF_016463925.1 Pseudomonas sp. P20
GCATCGTCGCGGGCGATATCCAGCCTGCCGAGGCTGTACACATCCCCGTAGAGGTTGGTGATGTCGCCGGCGCGCAGGGTCATGTCGGCGCCACTGAACAGCAACCCGCGCTCGTTGAGCAGGGCGGGCGCGTTCAATCGCAGGTTGCCGCCGCCGCCCAGGGTGCCGTAGTTGTTCAGGCTCGCGGCGCTGGCCACGAGGTCGCCGGCGGCGGTGATCCGCCCACGGTTGACCAGCAGGTTGCCGGCGCCGAGCGTGACATTGGCGCCGCCGGCGAGGCTGGCGGCATTGCCGAGGTCGAGGCTGGCGGCGTTCAGGGCGAAGTCGCCGAGGCTGGTGGCGCGGCCGTTGCCACGGTAGCCGCCGCTCAGCTCGAGTCGCAAGCTGCCGTCGCTGGCCAGCAGGCCGTCGTTGCTCCAGTCGCCGCCGCGGCCAGTGAAGGACTGCACCGCCAGCAGCTTGCCCTCGGCCGTCTGGCGGAAGGTGCCGATGTCCAGGTTCAGGCGTCCGGCTTGCAGCACGCTGCTGTTGGTCCATTCGCTGGCGCGGATGTCCAGCAGGCCATTGCTGGTCAGTTCGCCGCCGGCGCGGATCACCTGCCCGGAATCCAGGCCGAAGGTGCCGTTGCCGGTGTGGAGGATGCGCCCGCCGGCGTTGGCCAGGCTGCCCAGTTGCAGGTCGAGGTCCTGGTTGGCGCTTTCCAGCACGCCGTAGGCGTTGTTCAGGTCGCCAGCGACCAGCCGCGTGCTGCCGCTGCGGCCGAGGGCGCGCAGGCTGCCGCCGCTGTTGTCGATCGCGGCGGCGCG
>NZ_JAEMVM010000088.1:0-3422 GCF_016463925.1 Pseudomonas sp. P20
TGCTGATCATCATCGCCATCGGAGTCGGCCTGGGGCTGGCCGCAGCGGCAGGGATGTTCAGTTCGTCCAACGCCAACGAGGAACAGCGCAACATCAGCGTCATTGCGGCCAACGCACGCGCCCTGAAGACCTCTTCGGGCTACGGCTCCAGCGGTACCAACCTGATCCCGAGCCTGATCGCAATCAACGGCGTGCCGAAGAACATGAGTGTCTCCTCCGGCGTCGTCTACAACGTCTACGGCGGATCGGTCACTGTCTCGTCCACCGGCATGGGCTTCTCGATCACCACCAGCAAGTTGCCCCAGGACGCCTGTATCACGCTGGCCACCAAGATCGCGAAGAACACATTCGAGCAGACCAAGATCAACAGCGGATCCGCGATCACTGGTGAAGTGACCACCGCAGCGGCGACCCAGGCCTGCAGCAGCGACAGCAACAGCATTACCTGGACCTACAGTTCGTGAGTGTGAACCCGATCATCCAGGCTCAGTTCGTCGACCTTTACCTCGGTGAAGGCTTCGCCGACGTGAAGGGCCTGGCCGGCGCCGGCGCGCGCCGAGTCGAGGTGCCTCGCGAGTGGGAGTCGCACGCCCAAGAACTGCTCCAGATCTGCAGGCAAACGCTGGAGGAGTTGCAGGATCCTGAGTTCGCCATCGTCGTCGACGGCGTTCTGCTTCGCGTCACCCTCCTCGAGGACGCTTTCAGTGGCAGCGTCTTCGTGCTGCGCCGGTCGAGCGCCCAATTGCGGGAGTTCCAAGAGATCGGCTATCCGAGCGAAGTGGTTTCCGCACTGATGGATCCGCAGTTGCAGGGCCTGGTCCTGTTCTGCGGCGAGATGGCGACAGGCAAGACCAGCTCCGCCGCCTCTCTGCTCCTGGCCCGCCTGCAGGAGTTGGGCGGGGTGGGCTGCGCCGTCGAGGACCCGCAGGAAACCAACCTCAGCGGTCAGCATGGGCTCGGCCGCTGCATCCAGGTCAGAACCTCACGGCGCTCAGGCGGATACAGCGAGGCCCTGCTGCGCACGCTGCGGGCCGGCGCCGACCTGGTGCTGATTGGCGAGATCCGCGACGAGGACACCGCCTACCAGGCCTGCAAGGCCTCTCTGACCGGCAGCCTGGTGATCGCCACCATTCACGCGAAAAGCTGTCATCAGGCGATCGAGCGCTTGGTGACGCTCGCCCAGCCACTGGCGAGAAACGCCTACGACGTGGTTGCCGAAGGCATCCAAGCTGTGATCTGCCAAGCGCTGGAGAGCGATGGTTCCTCTCGCCGCCTGACCGCCGAGCCACTGCTGTTCACCGGCGACGACGGCCCGTCCATGCGCGACAAGATCCGCCGAAAGGAGGCTCATCTGCTGCAGGACGACCAAGCTCGCCAGTCCCGGCAAAGCCTATGGAGATAACACCATGAGGAGTATGCGCAGCAGTGGATTCATCTCGATCGAACTGATGATCGCCCTGGTCGTGATCGCCATCGCGACCGCCGGCGGCATATCGGTCCTGATGAGCTACCTGGACGGCCTGGACGAGCAGCACGCGGCCCAGCAGCAACAGCAGGTGGCCAAGGCAGCGGAGAAGTACCTGAAGGACAACTTCCGCACGGTTCTGGCCAGCGCCGGCGCCACGGCCCCGGCGGTGATCACCGTCCCGATGCTGCGCAACACCCGTTACCTGCCCGCAGGCTTCCGCGACACCAACATCTACGGCCAGCAATACCAGGTCCTGGCCCGCAAGCCGGCACCAAACCAGCTCGAAACGCTGATCGTGACCACGGGTGGTCAGGTAGCTTCCGAACTCTCTATCCGCCGGATCGCGCAGCTCATGGGAGCCACCGGGGGCTACATCTCGAAAACCAACACCAGTATCGCCCAGGGCGCCGCCTGGCAGGTGGCCTTAAGCAATTTCGGTAGAGCTCCCGGCGCTGGACACCTGGCGACGGCGCTGTTCTTCCAGGACGGCGCCATCGCCAACGAGTACCTCTACCGCAATGCCGTCCCGGGTCATCCCGAACTCAACCGGATGAATACCACGCTGGACCTGGGAGGCAACAATATCGCCGCGGCCGGGGCGATCACGGCCAGCGGCAACATCACCACCAGCGCGGACATCAGCGCGCGCAACGTGACAGCCACTGGCACGGTGAAAGCCGGCACTGCTGACGTCGCCGGCGAGACGTACACCGGAGGTTGGTTCAGGACCCGTGGTGACACGGGCTGGTACAACGAGAAATGGGGCGGCGGCTGGTACATGAGCGACAGCACCTGGGTGCGCTCCTGGATGAACAAGAACGTCTACACCGGCGGCGAGATGAAAGCGGGCAAACTCACCGCCGAGGGCCGGACGGAAGTGGGCGAGTACCTACAGCTCAAAGGCGTGGCCACCGAAGGAGCCAACTGCACGCCGAACGGGCTGGCCGGCATCACCAGCACCGGACTCTGGCTGTCCTGCCAGAACGGGAAATGGGGACGAACCGCTGCCTCCATGCGCCTGAACACCACGGCCGGCGTGATCAAGGACTGGTGTACGTTGCATGGTCAGGATAGCGCCATGGTGAACTACGACTACGTCCGCTACGCGATCACCTGCGGCGGCCGATTCTGCGCAGTGGGCTTCAACCAGACATTTGGCACCAACTACTCGTTCGGGCTAATCACTGAGATCGGCCCAGGCTTCAACTACCCGGAACCCTACAAGACCCCCGACTCGACCAACGTGACCGTTACCTGCGTGAACTAGCAGGTCGCCACGACTCAAGGACTACCGTATGCCGCTGATGTGGATCGTCCTGGTGCTCGCGCTCATCACCGGTACCTGGCTGAGTGTACAAAGCGACCACGCGACCTCGAGCGCCGAACTGGCCGAGGTCGACACCCTGGCCAGGAGCTTGCTGCTCTACCGCTCCAGTCTGGCGGAGTACGCACACGCCAACCCCGGCTTCACCGGTTTGCCGGCGGACTCCGCTCTTGGTTTACCGGCCTGGTTCCGCAAGCCAGCGCGGCTTCAGGGCTACATCGCCGCCGGCACCAGCTACGCCTTCATCGCCTCGCCGCCGGCGGGGCTGGCGGCGGCCGTGGATGCTGGTACGGAATCCGACCTGGTTGGCGTCAGGCGCAACGGCCAGTTAGTCACGCGCCGCCTCGGAGCCACTGCCATTGCGCTCCCTGCGCCCATCCCCGAGGGCGCGGTGGTCGCGGTCAAGTAACCTCCACAGGCCAGTAAACCCCGGCGCTGCTTGATAAACCAGCCTTCTGAACACATAATGCCATCAACTTTGATTTCACCCCGCTGGCTACTGACGGTCATCAGTAGCGCCCTGGTGATGCAGGTTCGCCTCATTACCAAACCGTAAGCACGCTACAACACCGGGTGGGGCGTGCGGATCTGGTTGAGAATTCTCCCTGTGTCTCCCTGTTCTTTTGCTTG
>NZ_JAEMVM010000088.1:3475-5764 GCF_016463925.1 Pseudomonas sp. P20
CCTCGATTTAAGGGTCGTACTGGTGTTACGGCCCCTCCTTTTCCCCTCTCCATGGGTAGCCTGATGCTCCTGCTCCAGGACTATCAGGCTACCCATCGGGATCCTTCTCCCTGCCGGTGGCCCGCCGGTGATACGCAGGGCTCCCTTTGTACGCGGATGCGTGCCTACTGTTTGCTGGCCAAGCCACGATAATGGCCGGGTGATGGGATCGAGACGATCAATGCCCAGGGATCGACGATTCAACCACAGGTGGCTCACTTGACTCCCCTTCCAGACACGGCTGGGGAAACCTTTGACAGGGTTTCTACCAGCCGCGCTCTTCCGCCCTCGCTCTCCGCCCGCTGCATCCGCTCCCCCTCCTGCTTGACCTTGACACTTTCGCCCCCCGCTTCGATGATGAACGCGTGATCTGCTGACGTTGTCAGCGACATGCCCCCATGCAGCTTGGATCCGAAAGGCTGCAGCACCGTCCAGCGTGTCGATCCTCCCCCAAGTCCGCACAGCGCTCGGCAGCGCGGAAACAGCAGCTTCTGCTGGAGCGCCTCCTCCCCCTCTTGATGGGAACACCCTCCCATCAAGGAATCGGTGTTCTCCATCGTGCCCGCAACACAGGAGATCCACCATGCTCGACCCTTTCTGACGCCGCTCGCCACAATCTCACTACGCTCGCCCCATTGGGATGCCCTCATCATCCACCAAGAGAAATTCAATGGCCCAATATGACAGCGCCTACAAACTCCTATTCTCCCACCCCGACCTGGTCCGCGACCTGCTCCGCGGCTTTGTCCCCGAACAGTGGGTCCAGCACCTGGACTTCAGTACCCTGGAAAAAGTCAGCGGCCAATTCGTCTCCGACGACCTGCGCGACCGACACAACGACCTGCTATGGCGCGTTCGCCTCGACAATGACCACTGGATCTACCTCTACCTGTTGCTCGAGTTCCAGAGCACCGACGACTACTGGATGGCCATTCGCCTGATGACCTACATAGGTCTGCTTTACCAGGACCTCGCCCGACAGAGGGTCGTCTTGCCTGGACAGCCTCTACCACCGGTCTTCCCTATCGTCCTCTACAACGGTAGCCCCCGATGGAGCGGCCCGCTCGACACCGCCGACCTGTTCGAGATCCCTGCGGACTCGCCCCTGGCCGCCTATAAACCCAAACTGCGCTATTTCCTGCTCGACGAACGACACCTGGATGTCACAACCTTGCCCAAGGACGACAACCTGGTAGCCCAAGTCCTGCACCTGGAAAACAGCGCTCACCCACAACAAGCGATCCGCGCCGTCGAAACGTTGCAAAAGCTGTTGCACGCCCCCGAATGTGATAGTGTAAGGCGTGCCTTCAACGTCTGGATCCGGCATACCGTCGCCGAAAAACTCAACCGGCAAGCCAACCAGCTACCGTCGACCGAAACCTTGGAGGACATCTACATCATGCTCACCGAACACACCGGACAATGGTCCGAAACCTGGAAGCGCGAAGGTCTTCAGCAAGGTCTTCAGCAAGGTCTTCAGCAAGGACGCCAGGAAGGTCAGGCGGCACTATTGACCCGATTGGCGGAGCGCCGCTTTGGCCCGCTGTCGGCTGCCGATCGCGCCCGGCTGGAAGCCGCCACCCAGGCCCAGCTCGAAGCCTGGGCCGACGCCATCCTCACCGCCCAGAGCCTGGCTGAGCTGTTCACCGCTCACTGATTTCGCCTGGCTCCCGCCCGACAGCCCCTTCACAGGGGCTGTCGTTTATCCGCCCCTTGACGCCCACGCTCAACGCGTACAACCTCCTCCCATGTCCTGCTGACGTTGTCAGCGACATGCCCCCATGCAGCTCGGATCCGAAAGGCTGCAGCACAGCCCACCGTGTTGATCCAACCCAAGACCGCATAGCTTCTGGTAGCGCGGTCGGTCGGCCTCGGTCGATAGAAGCTCCCTTCCGCAACCCAGCGGGGAATCCACTTCCCCGCCAGGGCCAGTGTTTTCTCCGCACCCTCAACCTGCAGGAGAAACACCATGTCCAAGCAATCCACCAGCTTCGAAATCGGCTTTGCCCTCGGCAGTGTTGTGCGTGAGTTCCGCAGAGCGCTCAGTCGCCCTCCGGTCGTAGTGCAAGCACAAGCGCCGGTTGCGTTGAGCGTCCAGCGCATCGATCCTGCCTTCCTGGCCGGCCCGACCGCTGGCGAGCTAGAACACATCAGCGACATCCCAGCCATCGTCCGGCTGAAGAATGTCAACCTGAATGACTGGTATCTAGCCAATACGCGCGAGGTGCAAAAGCCCAAGCGCGCACGCAA
>NZ_JAEMVM010000009.1:0-409589 GCF_016463925.1 Pseudomonas sp. P20
AGAGCCTCAGCAGCCCTGGCGGTGGTGGCTACAACGAGCTGCGCATCGAGGATCGCAAGGGCCAGGAACAGATCTTCGTCCATGCCCAGCGCGACTGGGACGAGAACATCGAGCACGACCAGAAGATCCGCGTCGGCCACGAACGCCACGACACCGTGGAGGCGAACAGCTACAGCGAGTTCAAGGCCGAGGAGCATCACACCGTGCGCGGAGAGCGCAAGGTCGAGCTGAAGGCCGATGACCACCTGACGGTCGGCGACAGCCAGCACGTGAAGCTCGGTCGTGCCTACCTGGCCAAGGCCGGGCGCGAGATCCACCTGAAGGCCGGGCAGAAGATGGTGATCGAGGCTGACAGCGAACTGACGGTGAAGGCCGGCGGCAGCTTCATCCGGCTCGACGCAAGCGGCATCGCCATCAGCGGCCCGCTGGCACGGATCAATGCAGGCGGCGCACCGGGAAGCGGCTCGGGGATCGCGATCAAGATGCCGTTGACGCCGGGGGCGGCGGACGCCGATGTCGCAGGACGCCCGCTACAACCCGCCAACGCCGGTCTCCACGCCAGCGATCCGAAGCAGAACGGCGAATACCGCTTCGATATCCGTTTGCAGGATATTCCCGGAGACGAAGGATTCCCCTTGATTCATACGCCCTGGCGCATCGTCCAGGGTAAGGAGCACAACCTGGTATTGGAAGGCGAGAGCGACGAGAAGGGACGGTTGGTGCTGGACGACACTCAACAGCGTCAGCTATCGAACGCCTGCGAGCGTGCGCCTGGCGATGTCTGGCTGGTGTATCCGGGGCAACGAATAGGCATCCGTCCGCATCGGGAGCGTGAGGGTTGGGACGCCACGCGCCACGCGCTGGGCGCGCTGGACTTCCATGACACCCTGGGCGGCCAGCGCGCGCCCACCCCGCTCGAACACCAGCGCGGCAAGCTCGACAGTTGCTGCGAAGGCGACCTTTATTCCCACCTACTGGCCAAGGACTGATCCATGTTGCAGAAGAAGCCCTACAACGGCCTCCACGAAAAGGAACTCAACCAGATCAACCAGCAGGATGGCAGCCCCTGCGTAGCCATTTCCGCACCGGGCTGTTTCATCAAGGGGTCCAACCTCTTTTCCGAAAAGCGGGCCGGTAACCGGGTCCGCTTCTTCACCACCGGCCGGGACTACTTCAGCGACCTGGCCAGCGCCCTCGACAGCGCCAGTTCGAGCATCTTCATCACCGGCTGGCAGGTCAACTACGACGTCCTCCTCGACGGCCGCCGCAGCCTCTGGCAGTGCCTGCGCCAGGCGCTGGAGCGCTCGCCCGCGCTGAAGGTCTACGTGATGCCCTGGCTCAGCCCTTCCGGCAGCCTCGGCACCTATGACTTCGAAACCATGCTCGCGGTGTTCCAGCTCAACGCCGGACTCGAGGGCGGCGCGCGCGCCTTCTGTACGCCGGCGATCCAGCAGAGCGACATGCAGGGACTGGGCGTCGCCTTCTCCCACCACCAGAAATCCGTGGTGATCGACAACCGCATCGGCTATGTCGGCGGGATCGACCTTGCCTATGGCCGTCGCGACGACAACGATTTCAGCCTCGACGCCTCCGGGCGCCGGGGCAACGACGCCTATAATCCCGGCCTACCGCATCTTGGCTGGATGGCGGAGGACGAACACGTCAGCTCCATGGGCCTGATGATGGCCACCCTGTTCGACCTTTCCAGGCCGCTCGCCAGCCTGACGCTGCATGCGCCCACCCTTCGCCTGTCGCCCTTCCCGCACATCGCCGCCAGCGACGAACCGCTGCTGAGCATTCCCCTCGCACCCAGCCGCGCCCGCGCCCTCAACGGCGCCGCCTACCTTTCCGACCTGTTCCGCAGCCCGATGCTGCCCTCCCTGCAATGGCTCGGCCGCGCCTACAACAGCTCGAAAGAAGGCCTGGACGAAGGCTTCGAACGGCTCGATGCGCTCAGGCGGCAGATGGTCGCCAGCAGCATCCGCGCCATTGCCAACCTGATCGCCGACAACCTCGACGCCCTGCCCATCGAGCCTGAACTCGAACGCCGCCTGCGCGCCTGGCTGGAGGAACTGCGCACGGCCGCGCTCAACCTGCCGGAAGCCCTGCGGATCAAGAGCCTGCTCCTGATCAACCAGTGGATGAGCGAAACCGAACTGGGCCAGGTCCTGACCCTGATCAGCGGCAAGGGCTTCGAAGATATCCCGCAGAACCTGAGCGGCAAGGCCGGCGAGTTGGCCGGCTCGCTGTTCTGGACACTCCACAGGCTGTTGCAGGCTCGCGCCGGAGGCCACCAGCAACCCTATCGCTACCTGGACGAAGCGCCTCAGCCATTGGCCTCGCCGGACAACGCCCGGCTGGCCGCCGACCAGCCGCGCATGCCCTGGCAGGATGTGCATTGCCGCATCGAAGGGCCGTCGGTGTACGACCTGGCGCGCAACTTCATCGACCGCTGGAACGGCCAGCAGGCCTACCTGGCCAAGACGCCGGCGCTACAGGATACGGCGCTGGTACGCAGCGCCCTGGAAGCCGTGATGAAGTGGCTGAACAGCCTGGCCGCCGCCGCGGGATTGGAGAACTACCTGGACGAGAAGCGCAACCTCCGGCTCGAACTGGACCCACCCACGCCCTGCTGGATCAACGCGCCGGAACAGTTGCCGCAAGAGCCGGAGGTGCGCCGCGGCGGCATGACCGTACAGGTACTGCGCAGCGCCGCGGCGCGCATGCTCGAACAGGAGCAGGCCGGCCGCCTCGGCGCGGGAGTGAACCTGCCCTTGCAGGTCGGCGTCTCCACCGAAGGAGTCCAGAGCAACTGCAAGGACGCCATGCTCCTGGCGATTTCCGGGGCGCAGCAGTTCATCTATATCGAGAACCAGTTCTTCCAGAGCGAGTTCGGCAAGGAAGGCGAAGTTTTCAAGGATCTGCCCCTTTCAGGCCCCATGGCCAGTCTGCGCGACGTTGGCAGCCTGCGACGCGACTTCGTCGTCCGGATACGCTTGGAGGAAGCCCTGGAGCAGCGCGACCTCTGGCTGCTGGACTGGGCCGAAGTGGAGAAGATCGCCCAGGAGCCTGGCACCGAGGCCCGCCAGTTCCTCAAGTCGATGCTCGCCATGTGGGGCGTGAACGCCCAGGGCTGGCTCACCCACAAGCTCGGCGAGGCCCAGCACGGCCTGCTCAACGAGATCGGCGAAGCCCTGGCGCGGCGCATCGAACGGGCCATCCAGCGCGAGCACCCGTTCCACGTCTACCTGGTCCTGCCGGTGCACCCGGAGGGCGCGCTGAACGTGCCGAACATCATGCACCAGGTGCACCTGACCCAGCAGAGCCTGGTGTTCGGCGAACAGAGCCTGGTCAAGCGCATTCAGCGGCAGATGGCGCTCAAGGCCCTGGAAGGCAAGTCCGACCCGGCCCAGGCCCGGGAAATCATCGAGCGCAAGGACGCTCGCGGTCGCCCGGTCTACGAACAGCAGGACTGGAGCCGCTACCTGACCCTGCTCAACCTGCGCACCTGGGCGGTGCTCGGCGGGCGGGTGGTCACCGAACAGATCTACGTGCACAGCAAGCTGCTGATCGCCGACGACCGGGTGGCCATCCTCGGCAGCGCCAATATCAACGACCGCAGCCTGCAAGGCGAGCGCGACTCCGAGCTGGCGGTGATGGTGCGCGACAGCGAGCCGCTGACGGTCAGGCTGGACGGCAAGAACGACGCCATCGTCGGCAAGGCCATCCACCAGTTGCGGGTGAATTTGTGGAAGAAGCATTTTGGCTTGAGCCAGGGGCCAGGCGGTTTCGTCAAGCCGGCCAGCGAGTTGAGTGCTTATCTGTCCATCCCGGCGGCTCAAGAGGCCTGGGAAGCTATACAAACATTAGCCAAGGAGAATACTCGTGCCTATGAACGGACTTTCAATTTTATTCCCCAAAATATCAGCCAGACTCAACTGCAACTGACTCCAGAGCCGCCTAAAGGATTTGAGGACGGATTTCCCGCCTCCATATGGCCCACCTGGGCATACAGAAAACCTGGCGAGTTAAGGGCGGGCGGACAACTGATGGAGCCGATGCCATATCAGGAAATCTTCTGGCGCTCATCTAATCTCACTTCGGTGAAAACCTTCCCACCACCCAACGGGGTTTCCGGTTTCATCACGGCTCTACCAACCAGTTGGACCCGTGGTGAGCGCAATGATTCTGGCTTGAATCTAAGCATCCTGGCACATCAGGACAGCAGATCGCTTCCCACCCAGGTCGCCATGAATGGAGATAGCTCGGCACAAGGAAAGCATCGCACATGAAAAGGGTTTTGATGGGGCTTATCCTATTGAGCAGCTCGAATATAACTTGGGCAGAAGCCCCCTCAAGTAAATACCAGGAGTGTCTGGGTCGAATGACCTTCGAGATACCGGAGGAGATGGAGTGGGCAACTTATGATGCCTCACGAGTCTGGCAGATATCCAAAGGGGGGGGGCATAACTTTACCGCCGAGGTGACCGCCGTAGGTGACAACGGCAGCTATGACTACGACAGTATGATTTTTTACGTTTCCGAAAAGGTTGATAAAAATGAATTCCATAACGCCTCAAACTACATAAAAGGAACAGCAGAAATATACCAAGACCATCTTAGAGAAAACATAAAACTAGATAAGAAAGCAATAAGTACGCTCCAAAAAAACAAGAGCGAAGAGAAAAGTATTGAACGGATAAAAAAAGGAATCGCAGAAATGGAGGCCAAGATTCCTCTCGCCAAGATCTACGAACACGATCTCGGCATCCCCGACTCCCATATCCTTGGCAGCAAGAATATCCCCTTCCATGTCCTGCTCTGGCGCAACCAGCGGGTCTATTACTTCACCTTCTCCAAGCCGACCGAGAACTCCGCCCAGCGCATCAAGGACCTAATCGCCCGTTTCCGCACCCGCGAGCTTTACGAAGTGCCGAACGAACCGGGCATCTGCTTCCCCTACGGCTTTATCGCCGACGACGGCAAGACCGCCTACGAACTGAAGAACAGCCTGCGTTTCACCCGCACGCCCAACGTGATCTTCAGCCTGCTCACCGCCTCGGCCAACGATCCCTGGCAGACCCGTCCCACCAGCGGCCTCTACGACAGCGACTTCCGTCCCGGCTACGACCGGCAGAAATGGAAAAAAAGCGCGCTGCTCGACAGCCTCCACATCGGCAAGCGCCTGGCCGCCTTCGAAGGCTGGCGCCTCGACCCGCGCCCCGACTCCGGCGAACGGGAACGCGCCTGGTTCGGCCTGGCCCATACAGGCGGCACCCTCGATCCGCTGGTAGCGATCCAGGTGCAGACCTTCCAGAAAGGCACCGACGACCTCACCGACTACACCCCGCCCCCCGAAGAAGTACTGCCCCGCCTGAAGGCCCTGAGCCAAAGCATCGAGCAGCGGCTGGCGCGCTGAAACCCACATCGCGGGCACTTGCACGAGCCTCCGCCATGGACCATGGGTCCTGGCGGCGCCTGCGACTGACTGGGTTGCCATGCCAAACTGCGAAGGTACGCTAGCCTTGCAGGGCAATCCCACCCGATAATAGGGGATTTCCCCGACGGCCCCGGCCCTGCAACGAATGCTTCGCGTATGACTGAACTCGCCCTGATCCTGGTCAGCGCCATCCTGGTCAACAACTTTGTCCTGGTGCAGTTCCTCGGCCTGTGCCCGTTCATGGGCGTGTCGCGGAAGATCGAGACGGCCATCGGCCTGTCCCTCGCCACCACCTTCGTCCTGACCCTGGCGGCGATGTGCAGCCATATCCTGCAACGCTACGTGCTGCGCCCGCTGGACCTGGAGTACCTGCGCACCATCGGCTTTATCCTGGTGATCGCGGTGGTGGTGCAGTTCACCGAGATGCTGGTGAAGAAGACCAGCCCGCTGCTGTACCGGGTGCTCGGCATCTTCCTGCCGCTGATCACCACCAATTGCATCGTCCTCGGCGTCGCCCTGCTCAACGCCAACAAGGCTGAATACGGCTTCCTCCAGGCCACTACCCAGGGCTTCGGCGCCGGGCTGGGCTTTTCCCTGGTACTGGTGCTGTTCGCCGCCCTGCGCGAGCGCATCGCCATCGCCGACGTGCCGGCGCCGTTCCGCGGCGCGGCCATCGGCATGATCACCGCCGGCCTGATGTCGCTGGCGTTCATGGGCTTCAGCGGGTTGGTCCGGCCATGAACGGCGTGTTCCTGGCGATCGGCGCGCTGCTGCCGATCTGCCTGGCCGGCGGTGCGCTGCTCGGCTATGCGGCGGTGCGCTTCCGCGTCCAGGGCGATCCGGTCGCCGAGCAGGTCAACGCCCTGTTGCCGCAGACCCAGTGCGGCCAGTGTGGCTACCCCGGCTGCAAGCCCTACGCCGAGGCGATCGCCGCCGGCGACAAGATCAACAAGTGCCCGCCGGGCGGCGAAGCGACCATCCGCGCCCTCGCCGACCTGCTCGACCTGGAGCCCGAGCCGCTCGACGCCGCCGAGGAAACCCCGCCGCGGGTAGCCTACATCCGCGAGGCCGAATGCATCGGCTGCACCAAGTGCATCCAGGCCTGCCCGGTGGACGCCATCGTCGGCGCCGCACGGTTGATGCACACGGTGATCGCCGACGAATGCACCGGTTGCGACCTGTGCCTGGAGCCCTGTCCGGTGGACTGCATCGAGATGCGCGAGATACCGGACGACGTGCGCCACTGGAAGTGGCCCCAGCCGTCGCCGCGACTGATCGCCAGCGACCGGGAGCGAGCGGCATGAGCGCCCTGCACGCCTTCCCCGGCGGCCTCTGCCTGCCGGCCAACAAGGAGCGCTCCACCGCCCTGCCGATCCAGCAGGCGCCGCTGGCGCAGCGCTACATCGTGCCGCTCGGCCAGCACATCGGCGCGCCGGCGCGACCTTGCGTGGAAGTCGGCCAGGCCGTACTCAAGGGCCAGACCATCGCCCTCCCGGACGGCACCGTCAGCGCCGCGCTGCATGCCCCGACCTCGGGTACCGTGGTGGCGATCGGCGCACACCCCTATCCGCATGCCTCCGGTCTTCCCGCGCCGGCCATCGTCATCGCCAGCGACGGCCTGGAGCGCTGGACCGAGCTGCATCCCTGCCCGGACTTCCGCGCCGAAAGCCCGCTGGCGTTGCTCGAACGCATCCGCGCGGCCGGCATCGGCGGTCTCGGCGGCGCCGGCTTCCCCACCGCCGCCAAGCTCGCCGCGCGCCCGGCGGAAAAGATCCATACGCTGGTGGTGAACGGCGCCGAATGCGAGCCCTACATCAGCGCCGACGACCTGCTCATGCGCGAGCGCGCCACGCAGGTGCTGGGCGGCATCGATATCCTGGTGCAGATCCTGCGCCCCGAAGAGGTGCTGGTCGGCATCGAGGACGACAAGCCGGAAGCCATCGCCGCCCTCGGCGCCGCCCTCGGTGAACGGCCCTATCGCATCGTCGCCCTGCCGACCCGCTATCCCTCGGGCGGCGAGCGCCAGCTGATCCAGTTGCTCACCGGCAGGGAGGTCCCGGCGGACGGCCTGCCGGCGGACATCGGCATCCTGTGCCAGAACGTCGGCACCCTGGCCGCCGTGCACGATGCCGTCGTCCTCGGTCGGCCGCTGATCTCGCGGATCACTACCCTCGCCGGCGGCGCCCTGGAGCGGCCGATGAACGTCGAGGCGCTGATCGGTACGCCGGTACACGAGTTGCTGGCGTTCGCCGGCCTCGCCGAGGGACGCCTGGAACGCGTGCTGATGGGCGGGCCGATGATGGGCTTCGCCCTGCCCGATCTCTCGGTGCCGCTGATCAAGACCTGCAACTGCCTGCTCGCCGGCGATGCCACGGAGCTGCCGGAACCAGTGCCGGCCATGCCCTGTATCCGCTGCGGCGACTGCGCCCAGGTCTGCCCCGTCAGCCTGCTGCCACAACAACTGCATTTCTTCGCCCTGGGCGACGAGCACGAGCAATTGCTCGCCCACAACCTGTTCGATTGCATCGAATGCGGCGCCTGCGCCTACGTCTGCCCGTCGAGCATTCCCCTGGTGCAGTACTACCGCGCGTCCAAGGCGGAGATCCGCGAGCAGCGGCAGAAGCTGCTGAAGGCCGAACAATCCCGTGAGCGTTTCGAGCAACGCCAGGCTCGCCTGCGCCGCGACGAGGAGCGCCGGGCCGCAGAACGCGCCCAACGCGCGGAGAAGGCTGCGCTGGCGCGCGCCGCCCAGGCCGAGCGCGAGGAAGCCGCCCCCGCCACGGCGGTCGACCCGGTGCAGGCGGCGATCGAGCGGGCCAGGGCGCGCAAGCAGGCCGGTAGCGGCAGCGAACGGCTGAAACGGCTGAAGATCGAAGCGAGCATGGCGCGGGTGGCCCTGAAGAAGGCCGAGAAACAGTTGCTCAGCCACGACACCCCGGAACAGCATGGCCTGGTCGCGGAACTGCGCGCCGCCGCCGAGGCCGCCGACAAGGCCCTGGCCGATGCCGAAGCCAGCCTGCCGCGCGACCTACCCAGCGCACCGCCTGCCGCGCTCGACGACGAAGCCGAACTGAAGAAGGCCAAGGCCCAGGCCGCCATGGCCCGCGCCCAGCTCAAGCGCTCGGAAAAGGCCTTCGGCGAAGCGCCCGGCGCCGAGCAGCGGGCGACCCTCGACGAACTGCGCGCCGAGGTCGAGCGTTGCGAAGCCACCCTGGCCCGCCTCGAGCGTCACGCGCCGAAGCCCGCGGCGCCCGGCGACGACGGCCAGGCGGCGCTGAAGCGGGCGAAGATCGCCCTGGTCGGCAAGCGCGCGGCCTTGAAGAAGGCCGAGCAGGCCGGGGTGATGGACAGCGAGCTGGAACGCCTGCGCGGCGAGCTGCAAGCCGCCGAGCGCGACCTGCATGCCGCCGAGGACGCCTGCGGCAAGCCGGCGCCGGAGCTGGTGCGGATCGACAAGCGCCCGGTCGACCCGCGCACCCGCGAGCTGAAGACCGAGCTGGCCTACGCCCGCGCCGCCCTGAAGAAGCTCGAACGCCTGGCGAACGCCGACCCCGCCGCACTCGCCGCCGCCCGCGCGCGCCTGAGCGCCGCCGAGCGCGCCCTAACCGAACACGGCACGGAGTGACCATGGCCCTGCCCCGCCCCACCTCGCCCCACGCCCGCGGCTCCAACCGTACCCCGGCGATCATGCGCCTGGTGCTCGGCGCCTGCGTCCCCGGCCTGTTGACGCTTACCTGGCTGTACGGCCCGGGCACCCTGCTCAACCTGGCCTGGGCCAGCCTCGTCGCGCTGGCCTGCGAAGCCGCCATGCTGGCCCTGCGCAAACGTCCGCCGGGGGTGTTCCTCAAGGACGGCAGCGCGCTGGTCACCGCCCTGTTGCTGGCCGTCGCCCTGCCGCCCTACGCCCCCTGGTGGCTGACCCTGGTGGCGACCTTCTTCGCCCTGGTGTTCGGCAAGCACCTGTACGGCGGCCTCGGACAGAACCCGTTCAACCCGGCGATGCTCGGCTACGTCGTGGCGCTGGTCTCGTTTCCCCTGGAAATGACCCGCTGGCCCTCGCCGGACAGCGCCCTCGGCCTGCCCGACAGCCTCCGCGAATTCCTCGGCCTCGCTACCCGACCGGACGCCTGGGCCCACGCCACCGCCCTCGACGTGCTGAAGACCGACCGCAGCCTGACCGTCGACGAGCTGTTCGCCGGCAACCCGGCCTTCGGCCATCTCGGCGGCGCCGGCAGCGAGTGGGTCAACCTGGCGTTCCTCCTCGGCGGCCTGTTCCTGCTCTGGCGCCGGCTGTTCACCTGGCACGCGCCGCTGGGCATGCTCGCCGGCCTGTTCGCCATGAGCCTGCTGTTCTGGAATGGTTCCGGCTCCGATTCCCATGGCTCGCCACTGTTCCATCTGTTCAGCGGGGCGACCATGCTCGGCGCCTTCTTCATCGTCACCGACCCGGTGTCCGGCGCCACCAGCAATCGCGGGCGGCTGGTCTTCGGCCTCGGCGTCGGCGTCCTCACCTACGTCATCCGCGCCTGGGGCGGCTATCCCGATGGCGTGGCGTTCGCCGTGCTGCTGATGAACCTGGCGGCGCCGACCATCGACTACTACACCCGGCCGCGCACCTACGGCCATCGCAAGGCCGAGCGCGGCTTCAAGGCAGGCGACTGATGGACGCCGCGACTCGCCGTTCGATGCTGCGCAATGCCCTCCTGCTCGGGCTCTTCGCCCTGGTCGGGGTGGGCCTGGTGGCCCTGGTGCAGCAATTCACCGAAGCGCGCATCGCCGAAGCCCAGCGCGAGGCGCGCGGCCGCGCCCTGCTGGAACTGCTGCCGCCGGGCAGCTACGACAACCATCCGCTGGACAGCCAGGTGCCAACCTTCGCGCCGAAGCTGCTCGGCCTGGATGCGCCGCGTCCGGCCTATGTCGCCCGCCTGCACGGCCAGGCCAGCGCAGTCATCCTCCAGGCCAGCGCGCCGGATGGCTACAGCGGCGCCATCCAGCTACTGGTCGGGGTCACCGCCCAGGGCCGGCTGCTCGGCGTACGGGTCGTCGCGCACAAGGAAACCCCCGGCCTCGGCGACCGCATCGAACTGGCCAAGAGTCCCTGGGTGCACGGTTTCGACGGCAAGAGCCTGGGCGATCCGGCGGACGCCGGCTGGGCGGTGAAGAAGGACGGCGGTACGTTCGACCAGTTCGCCGGCGCCACCGTCACCCCGCGCGCCGTGGTCCGCGCCGTGCACAAGGCGCTGCGCTACTTCGACGCCAACCGCGAACGCCTGCTCGCCCCCGAAGAGGCTGCCGGACATGAGTGAACAAGATTTCCGCGAGATCGCCCGCAACGGCCTGTGGCGCAACAACCCGGGCCTGGTCCAGTTGCTCGGCCTGTGCCCGCTGCTGGGCACCAGCAACTCGACGGTCAACGCCCTCGGCCTGGGCCTGGCCACCATGCTCGTGCTGGCCTGCTCCAATGCCGCGGTATCGTTGGTGCGCGGCGCGGTGAGCGAGGCGATCCGGCTGCCGGCGTTCGTCATGATCATCGCCGTGCTGACCACCTGCATCGAACTGCTGATGCAGGCCTGGACCTACGAGCTGTACCAGGTCCTCGGCATCTTCATCCCGCTGATCACCACCAACTGCGTGATCCTCGGTCGCGCCGAGGCCTTCGCGGCGAAGAACGGCGTGCTGCGCGCCAGCTTCGACGGACTGCTGATGGGCCTCGGCTTCGCCCTGGTCCTGCTGGTCCTCGGCGGCCTGCGCGAGCTGCTCGGCCAGGGTACCCTGCTGGCCGACATGCACTTGCTGTTCGGCCCGGCGGCGGCGGACTGGAAGATCCAGCCGTTCCCGCAGTACCAGGGCTTCCTGCTGGCGATCCTGCCGCCGGGCGCGTTCATCATGCTCGGCCTGCTGATCGCCCTGAAGAACCGTATCGATGAAAGCCTGGCGGAACGCGCCAAGGTGCAGGCGGGCGACGTACCCGCCACCCAGCGCCAGCGCGTCCGCGTCACCGGAGTGATTGAATGAATGCCGCCAAGCGCGCGGAGATCTTCCGCCGACTGCACGAAGACAACCCCGAGCCAAGGACCGAACTGGCCTACACCACCCCCTTCGAACTGCTCATCGCGGTGATCCTCTCCGCCCAGGCCACCGACGTCGGGGTGAACAAGGCTACCGCCCGCCTCTATCCGGTGGCCAACACCCCCGAGGCGATCCACGCCCTCGGCGTCGAGGGGCTGTCGGAGTACATCAAGACCATCGGCCTCTACAACAGCAAGGCGAAGAACGTCATCGAAACCTGCCGCATCCTCATCGAAAAGCACGGCGGCCAGGTCCCCGACAACCGCGAGGACCTCGAAGCCCTGCCCGGGGTTGGCCGCAAGACCGCCAACGTGGTGCTCAACACCGCCTTCCGGCAACTGGCCATGGCGGTGGACACGCATATCTTCCGCGTCGCCAACCGCACCGGCATAGCACCGGGAAAGAACGTTCTGGAGGTGGAGAAGAAACTGCTGAAGTTCGTGCCGCGCGAGTACCTGCTCGATGCCCACCACTGGCTGATCCTGCATGGCCGCTACGTCTGCAAGGCGCGCAAGCCGCAATGCGGAAGCTGTCGGATCGAGGACCTGTGCGAATACAAGCACAAGACTTCAGACGATTGATCAACTATTCGAAATCCTATCTTTACGATTGAAAAAATCTTTTTTACCAGCCACGGCTTTGTCGCTATAAGGTGCGCCATTACCACCCCATAAGTTGGAGTGAATGTCATGGCAAAAGCCAAAGAAGAACTCGAGATCGACGACGAAGCCGGCGTTGAAGAGGATGACGGCGAGGAAACCAGCGTCGAGGTGGCCAAGACCAACCTGACCAAGCGTCGCATCATCGACAACCTGCTGGAAGAACGCCGCCTGCAGCGCCAGTTGTCGGACTACGACTTCGACCTGTGAGCAGCGCCGTCCACACCGCAAGCAAGCCCCGCAATTGGCGGGGCTTCGTTTTTTCCGCCGTTCAGAAGTAGTAGCCGATGTTCAGGTTGGTGCGGAATATCCACTCGTTGCTGCGCGACGAACTGGTGCTGCTGAAGCCCGTGCCGCTCTCGGCACCGCCGTAGGGATTGGCGTTGCGTCCCCAGGTGAAGTCCAGCCAGCCCATGATCGGCAAGGCGAAGAACTGCACCCCTGCGGTATACATCTGCGAGTCGTCCCAGCCGGCCTTGTCCTTGAACATGCGGCTGTAGTCGTTGTAGAAGCGCAGCTTCTTCAGCATGCCCAGGTTCGGCGTCGGCACGTCGTAGGCGACGTTGAAGGACGCCACCGAGGCCCTGGCGGCCATCAGGTAGGCCGGGGTCAGGCCGTTGGTACCCATGAGCACCACGTCGTCGCTGACGCCCGCCGGGTTCTTCGGATCGAAAGCGTAGCGAATGGCTTCGCCGCTGAACGTCCAGTTGCCGGCGTTGAGCACGCCATGCAACCCCGCCGCCCAGTAGCGGCCATCGTCCCTGGTGGTCGCGTTGTACAGGCGCGAGGCCGCCAGCGACGCGCCCAACTCGCTTTTCCAGCCATCTCCGGCGAGATTACGGGCGACCCGCAGGTTGAGCTGGTCACGTTTCTCGTTGTCCTGCCGCGAATGAATCGCCGCGACCGCGTTGTCGTCCAGGTCGGCATAACGGCCGACTTCCGGCGAATAGCGCACACCGCCCGGCAGCATCCGTGGGAAATAGCCGGCCTGGACATGCCAGTCGGCGTCCTTGTAGACGTACTTGGCGCCGCTGCCGGCGCTGACCCCGTAGCCCAGGAAGAACGGGATGTGGTAGCTCCAGCCGAACTGCGGATAGGGCTCCAGGCCGAACGGCTTGAACGGCGCGCCCAATTGCAGGCTGGATAGGTCGCTGAAGCGATAGCCGACGAAGCCGCGGTCGATGGCCCGCTTGCCGTCGTCCTGGAACCAGTAGCCGAGGTCGGAAAAGAAGTCCTCGTGGGTTGCCTGGATATCCAGGCGGAAGGTATCGAACAGCAGGCGGCCATTGTTTTCCGTACTCTTCCAGTGTTCGTCGCGGTAGTTCACCCGCAGCGCGCCGCCGATATCCAGGCTGCTGCGCCCGTCGTCGCTGCGCAGGCCGACATGCGGAAAAGGCTTGCCGGTCTTCGATGCCTCGGACGGCGGCGAAGCGGCCAGGGCCGAAAGACTGGAAAGAAGAAGTACGGGGAACAGCGGATGGGTTTTCATCATGACCTCGTCTGCGAGTGCGCCAGGGCAGCGTTTTTTTCGAGCAAGCCGAACCCCTTCGGCGAACTTCGCCGACAGCGCGGGTGGCCTTGGATAGTTGGTTTCCGGTTGCTCTTGTTTTTTATTTTTCCCGGCCGGCGGAACGGCCTCGGTTGTGTTATCGCTCCGCACTTCGTTTCATATGCGGCACAACGTTTCGAGCATTAACCATGCCAGTGCAAGAACAATCTTATAAAACAAAAAAATCATTTAAATACAGTTGTTTATATATTAAACGCGCAACTTCTTTTCACCCTCGAAACAGGCTCTTGGCAAGGTAACGAAAACGCCCGAAGCGGGTGCGTAGAAAGATCACGGTGACACTTTTCGTCCCCCCCGGAACGCTATTCCAACCTTGGCCGGGCTCGATCCCCAGGCAAAAAAAACCGGCGTTACAAACGCCGGTCCAAAGGCAATGCGGGAATAACCAGGGATCAGAGGTCGAGCACCAGGCGCGATCCCTTGCAGCCGGACACGCAGACCATCATGGTCTGGTTGGCGATCTTTTCCGCCTTGGTCAGGACGCCGTCGCGATGCTCCGGCTCGCCTTCCAGCACACGGGTCTCGCAGGAACCGCAAACGCCCTCGCGGCAACTGCAATCGACCGCCACGCCTGCTTCCAGCAGGGCGTCGAGCAACGACTTGCCGCTCGGCACCTCGATGCTCGTGCCGCTGCGCGCCAGGCGCACTTCGTAGCTGCCCTGGGGCGCCGCCGGGGCCTGGGGCGCGGCGGCGAAGCGCTCGATGTGCACATGCGGATGGCCGAGGCGTTCGCAGTGCGTCTCGAAGGCATCGATCATCGGGGTCGGCCCGCAACAGTAGAAATGCGCGGTGGACGCCCGTGCGCCAAGGAAGGCGCCGAGATCCATGGGGCCGCCCTTCTCGTCGTCGAAATGCAGCTGGATAGCGGCATCGCTGGCGGCCAGTTCTTCGACGAAGGCGGCTTCCTGGCGCGAGCGCGCGCAGTAGAGCAGTTCCACCGAACGTCCCAGCGCACGCAGGCGGTTGAACATGCAGTAGATCGGCGTCACACCGATGCCACCGGCCACCAGTACGCTGTGCGCAGCGTTTTCCTCCAGCGGGAACAGGTTGCGCGGCCGGGATATCTGCAATTGCATGCCGACCCGCAGGCTATCGTGGACGAACGCGGAGCCGCCGCGGCTGCCGCGATCACGCAGGATGCCGAGCACATAGCGGCCGCAGTCCTCCGGCGAGTTGAGCAGCGAGTAGCTGCGCACCAGGCCGTTGGGCAGGTGCAGGTCGATATGCGCGCCGGCGCTGAATGGCGGAAAGACCTGGTCGCCCTGCGGGCGCAGTTCGACGCCGAGGATACCCTGCGCCTCGAAGCGCAGGGTATGGACGAAGGCCGCCAGTCTGTTGTCGTGAGTCATCTTCTACCTCGCTTTCAGGCTTCGTCGCAGTTCGCCAGGTCGATATCGAGGCGCGCCCAGGCGTCGATCTCCACCAGCAGTTCGGGAAACACCAGGCCGCTCACCTCGACCAGGGTGGAGGCGGGAAAAGTGCCCTGGCCGGCGAAGAACTCCTGCCGCGCGCGCCCAATAGCGTCCTTGTCGGCGATGCGGGTGACGTAGACGTTGAGCTTGTAGAGGTTGCCGACATGGCCTCCCGCCGCCTCCAGCAGCGCCTTCACCTTGCCCAGCACCACCAGGGCCTGGGCATGGGCGTCGAGCGCGGCGCCGCGCTCGGCGGCCTGGCGGGTGGCCGGGTGCGCGGTCATGCCGGACATCACCAGCTCCTCTCCCACCAGCAGGGCATTGGACCAGCTTGCATCCGGCAGGTCGGGTAGCGCCGCGGCGCGGATCCGGCGCACGGCGGTCACAGTTGCCGGGCCTCGATCAGTTCCAGCTGGGCCTTGGCCAGGTTCTTCAGGTGCCGCCGCAGGCGCACCAGGCCGAGGTCGTGCTGGTAGAGGTTCTCCCTCTGGTTGGCGTCCGGCTCCATGAATTCGAGCATTTCCCGGTCCTGCTCCAGCACCGCCCAGTGACGCGCCTCCAGGCGGTTCCTGTAGAGGAAGCGCCAGGTGTCGCGCTGCCAGCCGATAAGCGGCCGGCAACGCCAGTGGAACACCGCGCAGAGGTCGCGGGCGATCGGCGTGTAGCTGCCGACGATATGGAAGTTGCCACCCGGGCCGCCGGTCTTCGGATAGGGAATCTCCAGGCGCATCCAGTGCATCCCGGTGTCGGCCCATTCGGTCCAGTCGAAGTTGACCCCGCGCTGGCCGTCCTTCTCGAAGATGAAGCCGGTATCGGTGTCGCGGGTGACGAAGCGTGCCTGGCTTTCGCCCTCGGACATGGAGTGCGACTGCTTGTGCAGGTAGGTGCCGTGCATGGGGTCCATGACGTTGTCCAGCACGTAGCGGTAGTCGCCGCGCCACTCGGTATAGCAGAGGAAGTGGGAAAACTCGGGGTCGGTCAGTTGCTCGGGCAGCACCAGCGGCGGGGCTTCCTCGACATTGCCCGCCGAGTTGTACAGCCACACGGCTCCGGCCGCCTCGGTGATGTGGAAGAAGCGCGTGGCCTGGCTGCCTTCCAGCTTGCAGCCGGGGCTGCCGGGCACGCGGGCGGTAACGCCGTCGCAGCGCACTTCCACGCCGTGGTAGGGGCATTGCAGGCGGTCGCCCAGGTTCACCCCGCGCGACAGCGGCGCGCCACGGTGCGGGCAATGGTCTTCGAGGGCATGCAGGGTGCCGTCGGTATCGCGCCAGACGGCCAGCTTGTAGCCCAGGCGGCGCAGGGACACCGGCTTGTCCTCGATGAAGCCCACCGGGCAGATCGGGTACCAGAGGTTCTTCAGGCCGTTGGCGAGAAGCTGTTCAACAGGGTCCACGGTGCTCATAGCGGTTTCCTCTCGGGGGAATTCACGCGCCCAGGCGGGCCATCAGGGTCTTGTAGGCTTCCTCGGTCCAGGGACCGCCGCCCGGGCAGGTCGGGCCGGCCTGGTTGAGGTAGCCGAGCAGCCCCGGCAGGTCGTGCAGGCCGGCGGCGTAGGCGCGCTCGATGGAATCGCCGAGCAGGTCTTCGAAGGCGTTCGGCTCGCGGGTACGGGCCTGATGGGGTTCGAGGTAACGGTCTTGCATGTCATTGGCCTCCAGTGCGGACCCGTTCGCGGATGGTTTCGCGAACCGGGACGAAGTCGTAGGTCGGGTAGCATTCGGTGCGGAACACGCCCCAGGCGGAGCGCTCCAGTTCGACGTTGACGCGTGGCAGCAGGGCCGGCGGCAGGCGCAGGGTGACGATCTGGCCGAGGCCCATGGCGACGGTCCAGGAAACGATCTCCACGCCCTCTCCCGGAAAGCGCTCCCACCAGTCCATGGCCTTCATGCGGGCCTGGATCTCGTCGAGATTCTTCGACTGGTCGTGCCGGAGCAGCACGGTCAGCAACAAGGTGTCGCTCATGCTCGTCTCAACTCCTGGGTTTGTCGGTGAGGAACCGGCCCTGCGGTGCCTCGACGCTTTTCTGTCGCCGGGTATTGCCGTCCAGGCCACCGGCGATGGCCCATTCGGCGAACACCGTAGGGCCAGGTTCGAACTCGCGGGCCTGCCACTCGCCGGTCAGTTGGTCCTCGTCGGCGTAGTACTCGACGAGGGCGCCGGCGGGGTTCCGGAAGTACCAGAAGTACGCCGAGGACACCGGATGCCGACCCGGGCCGATCTCGGTATCCCAGCCGCAGCGGGCGATGTGCATGCCGCCGCCGAACACCTCATGGATATCGCGCACGGTGAACGCCACGTGGTTCAGGCCGGCGCGCGGTTGCGGCAGTTGCAGCATGAACAGGTCGTGGTGGCCGCCCTCCTCCGCGCAACGCAGGAAGGCGCCGCGATTCGGATAGCGATCGGAGCAGACGAAGCCGAAGCGCTCGCGGTAGAAGCGTTCGCAGGCGTTGACGTCCTTGACGAAGAACACCACGTGGCCGACTTCGACGGGCTGCGCACGCTCGTAGATGGGGCTGGCCTGGTTGATCCGGCCCTTGAACTGCCAGGTGTTGGACTGGCCGCAGGCCACCTGGATGTCGCGTTTACGGGTGACCTGCAGGCGCACGGCCAGACCGTTCGGGTCGGTGCAGCCGATACGGCCCTCGCCCTCGATGAAGCCGGGATCATTGGCGATGCGCTCGGCGTACAGCTTGAGGTCCGCCTCGCTCTCCACACCCCAGACCACTTCACGCAGGGTCGAGCCTTCCTCGATGGCCGGCGGCAGGCCGGGCTTGTCCCGCGCCGCAACTATCACGCGGCAGCCGTTGAGGCTTTCGAAGACCACCTGGTCCTCGCTCGCCTCGACCTGCGCCAGGCCCCAGTCGGCGAAGAAACGCGCGCTGGTGGCCAGGTCTTCCACGCCGTAGGTGATTTCGTCGATTCCCGATACGCTCATCGCGTCTTCCTCATCAGTGGCTGCCGGCCCAGGCCAGCGGCTGTTCGTTCAGGCCCCAGTAGAGGCTCTTCTGCTCCATGTACTGGAGTATCCCCAGGCGGCCCTTTTCGCGGCCCAGGCCGCTGTCGCGCCAGCCGCCGAAGGGGGTGGAGATGGAGAACTGCTTGTAGGTGTTGATCCACACGGTGCCGGCCTGCACGGCGCGGCCGAGCCGCCAGGCGCGCTGGAAGTCGCGGGTCCAGATGCCGGCGGCCAGCGCGTAGCAGCTGTCGTTGGCCTCCTCGATCAGGGCCTCTTCGCTGGTGAAAGGCATGGCCACCAGCACCGGGCCGAAGACCTCTTCCCGGCACAGGCGGGCGCCATTGGTGAGCCCCTCGATAATGGTCGGGGTGTAGAAGTAGCCACGATCGAAGGCTCCGCCATGGGGACGTACGCCCCCCGTGCGCAGGCGACCGCCCTCGGCCACGCCCATCTCGACATAGCGCTCCACCGACTCGCGGTGCCGCGCGCTGATCAGCGGGCCCATCTGGGTGCGCTCGTCGGCCGGGTCGCCGACGCGCAGGGCCGCGGCGCCGGTGGCCAGGCGCTCCATGAATTCGTCGTAGCGCTCGCTGGCGACGAACAACCGCGAGCCGGCAATGCAGGATTCGCCGCTGGAGCTGAAGATGCCATAGAGCACGCCGGCCACCGCGTGGTCGAGATCGGCGTCGGCCAGCACCATGGTCGGCGACTTGCCGCCCAGTTCCAGGGACACCGGCATCATCTTGTCGGCGGCGATGCGCGCGATGTGCTTGCCGGTGCGGGTGCCGCCGGTGAAGGACACGCGCCTGGCCAGGGGGTGGCGGGTCAGGGCATCGCCGATCAGCGCGCCCTTGCCCGGCAGCACGCTGACCAGCCCGCGCGGCAGGCCGGCCTCATCGCAGATGCGCGCCAGCGCCAGGGCGGCCAGCGGGGTGATCTCGGCCGGCTTGACCACCACCGCGTTGCCGGCGGCCAGGGCCGGGGCGAGCTTCTGCGCCTCGGAGGCGATGGGCGAGTTCCACGGGGTGATGGCAACCACCACGCCCATGGGCTCGTACACGCTCATGCTGACGAAGTCGCCGCGCGACGGCGTGATGCTTTCCTCCAGGGTCTCGCAGGCGGCGGCGAAGAACTGGAAGGTGGCGGCGGCGCTGGCCACCAGGTTGCGGGTTTCCCTGATCGGCTTGCCGTTGTCCAGGCGCTGCAACTGCGCCAGCTCTTCGCTGCGCTCGCGGATCAGCGCAGCGATACGATAAAGCACGGTGGCCCGCTCATGAGGCTTGCGCTGGGCCCAGCCGCTTTCACGGAAGGCGCGGTGGGCGCCGGCCATGGCTTCCTCCACGTCCTCCAGGCTGGCCGCATGCAGGCGGGCGACGGCCTCGCCGGTGGCCGGATAGAGGCTTTCGTAGAGGTCGCCGCCGCCCGCTCGCCACTCGCCAGCGATGCAGATGGGTTGGATCGGGTTCAGGTCAATCACGGTAGTCGTCCCTAGATCGAAATCGCGTGGGCGTGGTTGCCCAACGCTCGGACCACGCTGTACACGGTCAGCGCCGATGTCTTCGGGTTGGCCGCCAGCGGTTTGCCGCGCAAGGTCAGTTCGAAGCCGCCGAAGGCGCCGCTGGCTTCCACCTGGTGCACGTTCTCGCAGCTTTCGGGGTCGGCGATCAGGCGCACCTGGGTGCGGTCCAGGCCGAGGCCGGCGAGCGACAGGGTGGCGGCGACATTGGCGTTCTTCGGATAGAGCCGCGCCGCCTCGCGGGCGCTGCCGTCGAAGATCACCCGCGCCTTCTCCAGGCGCTGCAGGTCGCAGACCGTCTCGCCCGGCGTGCCCAGCCAGGCGCTCGCCGGCTTGCGCCCGGTGTAGCGCACCGATTCGAGGCCACCGACCCTGGCCGCCGACAGCGCATCGATGGCGCCGATGGCGCCGGGCAGCAGCTCGATGCGGCTGCCTCCGGCCTGCGCCGCGGCTTCCAGGCGCTCCACCAGGCCCGGCTCGGACAGCGCGCCCACCGAGACCACCAGGCAGGGAATGCCTTGGGCCAGCGCCGGCAGCACGTGCTGCTCGATGGCGCGGTGCCCGGCGCACTCCACCAGAAGATCGGGGCGCTCTCCGGCCGGCAGCGCGCTGAGTACCCGCGGCGGCCGGCGCAGGCTGGCCAGGCGATGGCGGACCTGGGTCTCGGACTCGCGAGGAACGATCACCGCATCGACCCTCAGTTGCGGATCGTTTTCCAACAGTTCCAGGACGCCGGCGCCGATGGCGCCGCAGCCGATCATGACGATATTCAGCATGGCGGGAGCCTCAGGCGGTGGCCTTGTCGGTCTTGGCATCGTTGGTCGGCGGGCCGGCGAAAATGCTCTTGAAGCTGCCCACCGCGAGCATGTCCACCTCCAGCAGGAAGGGACCTGGCTCGGCCAGGGCGCCATCGAGCACGGCGCTGAAATCCTTCAGATCGCTGACCTTGGCATGACGCAGGCCGAGGGAAGCCGACAGTTGGGCGTAGTCCGGGGTGTGCAGGTCGACGTAGCAGCGGCGGCCACCGTAGGCGGCGTCCTGGATGTTCTTGATCACCCCGTAGCCCTGGTCGTTCATCAGCACGATGAGCATGTCGGCCCGCTCCTGCACGGCGGTGGCCAGTTCGCCCAGGTTGAGGATGAAGCCGCCGTCGCCGGCGAGCACGAAGGTCTTGCGCCCAGGCGCGGTTTCCGCCGCGCCGACCGCCGCGCCGATGCCCATGGCCAGGCCCTGGCCGATGCCACCGCCGAGGGCGTGGACGCCGGCGCGGGGGCTGAAGATATTCAGGTGGCGGTTGCCCCAGGTGCTGTTGGAGACGGTGACGTCGCGCACCCAGTTGAAATTGCGGCCGGCCAGCGCCTGCAGTTGCTCCACCAGCGAAGCGTAGGGGCCAAGGCCGTCCACCAACTGGGCGCGGGCCTGGTTGCGTGCGGCGGCGAGATCCGCGGCGAAGGCCGGGTCCACCGACAGGCGCCCTTCCAGGCGGTCGGCGAGCCCCTTGAGGACCCGTTCGGAATCGCCGCAGACGAAGAAATCGCTGGGGTAGCAGCGGCCCTCCGCCGTGGCATCGGCGTCTGCCCGGTAAAGCGGACGCGGGAGCTTGAGTTCGTACTTGAGGGTTTCGTTGCCGCGCAGGCGCGAGCCCACCACGAGCATGGCGTCGCAGCTCTGGTAGAACCGCTCCACCGGTTTGTTCAGGTTGAAGGCGCCGAGGGAACGCGTGTCGTCTTCCGGGACGATGCCACGCCCCTGGGTGCTGGTGACCACGCCCACGCCCATGGCCAGCAGGCGTTGTACCTGCGGGCCGGCATGCCGGGCACCGCCCCCCAGCCAGAGCATCGGTCGCCGCGCCTGGGCGAAACGCTCGGCTAGGTCGTCCAGGGCTTGCTCGGAGGGCCTGGCCACCGGCACCGGCAGCGGCGACAGGTCGGCCGGCAGGTTGATCAGCGCCGATTGGATATCGATCGGGATTTCCACGCTCACCGGGCCGGCGGGCGCGGTCAGGGCGGTCTGCACGGCCAGCTTGAGGGTGCTGATGGCGGTGTCGACGCTGCGCACGCGGAAGGCCGCCTTGGAGATGGCCTTGAGCATGCTCAACTGGTCCGGCGCCTCGTGGATGTAGGCGAGGCTCCGATCCAGGTAGGGGGTTTCGATCTGCCCGGTCAGGTGCAGCAGCGGGGTGCCGGCGGTGAGCGCCTCGACCAGCGCCCCGGCAGCGTTGCCGGCGGCGGTTCCGGTGCTGGTCAGGCACACGCCCAGGCCACCGCTGGTGCGGGCGTAGGCATCGGCCATGTTGGCCGCCCCGGCCTCGCCGCGGGCCATCACGAAACGGATGTTGCCGCGGCTGGCGAAGGCATCGAGGATCGGCATGTTGTGGATCGAGATCACCCCGAAGGCGGCCTTCACCTCGCACTGTTCGAGGAAGGCGGCGATGGCGGCGCCGACGGTGACTTGGCTTGCGTTACGCATGACGGGACAACCCTCCGGAAACGTCGATATGACTGCCCGTCGTATAGGCAGACAGGGGAGATGCGAGGAACAGGATGGCGCGGGCCGCCTCGATCGGCTTGCCCAGGCGTCCCAGGGGAACCTGCTTGTTCCGCGCCAGCTGCGCGGTCCATTGCGCCCAGTCCAGCTCGCGCTCTTCGCGGGCTTCGAAACGGCGCCGCCACTGGCCGGACTCGACCAGGCCGATGAGGATGCCGTTGACCCGTACGCCCTTAGGCGCGAACTCGAAGGCCATGGAGCGCACCAGGTTCTTCACCCCGGCGCGGGCCGCGCTGGTAGCTACCATGTGCGGCTCCGGCTGGCTGGCCAGCAGCGAGTTGACGCAGACGATGGCCGCGTCGGCGCGGCTTTCCAGTTGCGGCAGGAAGGCGCGTACCGGGTGGATGACGGAAAAGAACTTCAGTTGCAGTTCCTCGCTCCAGGCCTCGTCCGTGGTCTCGGCGAAGGTCGAGACGCGGCCCTGGCCGGCGTTGTTCACCAGGATGCTGGCGCACCCCAGCGTTCTCTCGCAGGCTTCGGCGAAGGCGCGCACCTGCAACGCATCCAGCACGTCGCAGACACTGGCGAACAGGCGCGCCCCGGGGAAGCGCTGGCGTAGCGCGGACTCGGCGGCACGCAGGCGCTCGCCGTCGCGAGCGCAGAAAGCCACGGCGGCGCCTGCCTCCAGCAGCAGTTCCACCGTGGCCAGGCCGATCCCGGAGGAACCGCCGGTGACCACCGCCACCGCCTCGGACAGGTCATACGGTTTCATGCGGGCGACTCCGGAAGATCGGGGTGACGTTGTCCTGGCCGTCGGCGCGGTAGTCGAGCAGGTACGACAGCTCGTCGGCGCTGCTGCGCACCCGGCTGACCAGTCCCTCGATGCGTTCCGGGTCGATATGCCCGGCGGCGATGGTCGCCCCCATCGCCGCGATGACGCGACCGCTGTGATCACGTACCGGCGCCGCGACGGTGGAGATGCTCGCCTCGAAGAACCCCTCGCCCTGGACGAAGCCACGCTGGCGGTCGCCCTGGACCATGTCGAAGAGTTCCAGCACGCTGCGCGGGGTGTTCGGCGAGAACTGCTCCAGCTGCTCCTCCGGGTACAGCTCGCGCAGCTCGCCCAGGCTCAGGTCCTGCAGCAGGATGCGGCCGAGCACCGTGGCGTGGGCCGGCAACCGGGTCCCGACGTTCACCGAGCTGCTCAGCGGGGTGGACGGCGAAACCTTGGCCACGTAGACGATCGAACGGCCGTCGCGCACCACCAGGTTGCAGGGGTAGCGGATCTCGTCGCACAGGCGGTTCAGCAGCGGCTGGCCGAGTTCGGTCAGCTCCAGCGAGGCCAGGTACTCGAAGCCCAGGCGCAACACCGCCATGCCCAGGCGGTACTCGTTGCCGTTGCGGGTGACGAAGCCCATGGCCTCCAGGGTGGTCAGCAGGCGGAAGATGGTCGAGCGCGGCAGCTTCAGGCGCCGCGCCAACTCCGGCGCCGTCAGGGTACGGTCCTTCCGGCTGAACTCGCAGAGCAGCAGCAGGCCGCGTTCGAGGCCAGGCACGATGTACTTGTCTTGCGAATCGTCTGACTTATCCATTGGCGGTTCCTTCAAGAGAGAGGCGTTGCGCGTGGCCGATGCGTCCTGCGACCACTTCGGGTTGTTCGATCGGGCTGGCGTGGCCGGCCCCGGGAATCGACGAGAACGACGCGCCGAGCTGGCGGGCGATGGCGCCGCAACTCTCGGGCGTGGTGATGCCGTCGTCCTCGCCGCAATGCACCTCGCAAGGAGCGGCAGGCTGCCCGTTGCCCAGCAGGTCGTCGCCGCAGAGCAGCTCGACGGCCTGGCGGTAGCCCTCGGGGTTGAGCCGCGCCATGTTCCAGCGCACCCAGGCCAGGGCCTCCTCGCTGGGGTTGCGGCCGAGCAGGCGCGCGGTGCGCTCGCTGGCCATGCCGTCGATACCGAAGCGCTCCAGGTTCTCCAGGCGCTGGCGGCGCACCTGGGCGCCGCTGTCGCGCAGCTCGGCGGCGCCGTAGCCGCGCGCCGGGCTGAGCAGCACCAGGCGGCGCACCCGCGCCGCGCCGATGCCGGCGGCGTAGGCCGTGGCCATCAGCGCGCCGAGGGAGTGGCCCACCAGCAGGCAGCTCTCCACGCCCAGCGCATCCAGCAGCAGCTCCAGGCACGCGGCGTAGTCGCAGGCCTTGGGCCGGGCCGGCGGCAGCGGCGTGGACAGGCCGTAACCCGGCGCGTCCCAGGCGATCACCCGATTGCCGGCGGCCAGGCGCTGGGCGCAATGCAGCCAGGACGCCGAGCCCGAACCGATGCCGTGCAACAGCACCACCACCGGGCCCTGGCCGCATTCGCGGATGGCCAGCTGGGCGCCGTCGGCCAGTTGCACCAGCCGCTCGGGAAAGCGCTGTTGCAGGTTCGGGACGGGGGTGTGGGTCTGCGCCATGTTCATCGGCGGCCTCAGCGCTTGATGCTCGCCAGAGGGTGCTCCGGCGGGTAGGTCGGGGTGATCGGCTTCTTCGCACCGAGCATCACGCACATCAGCGCATCCTCGTCGCCGATGTTGATCTCCTCGCGGTACACGCCCGGCGGCACGGAAATCACGTCGCGGTCGGTGAGGATGGTCTCGAAGCGCTCGCCGTCCTTCTCCAGCACCACCTTGAGCTTGCCGCGCAGGACGAAGAACACTTCCTCGACGTCGATGTGCAGGTGCGGCGGGCCTTCGTGACCCGCCGGGATGACCATGGTGGAAAAGGTGAAGTGCTCGGACGGAATGGTGTTCATGTCACTGGCCACACCGGTGCCGCCGGTGCCGATGTAGCGCATCTGCGCGCGGCGGAACCTGGGGTCGTAGTCGGCCTGGAACTTCAGCGCGTTCCAGTCGTACTTGCGGGTGGAGTAACGGGCGATGCGGGTGTTGCACCACTCCTCGAAGCTGGCGCCTTCGGGGCGGTCCCAGGATTTCGGGGCGTTCTGGTTCAGATCGGTCATGGAGTCCTCCGGATCAGGGCATGACGAACCCGCCGTTGACCGGCAGGGTTTGTCCAGTGATGAAGCGGGAAAGGTCGGAAAGGGCGAACAGCACCGCGCCGCAGACATCCGCCGGCTGTTGGCCGCGCTGGAGCGCGCGCTGCTCGCGGTAGAGCCGGTGGCGGGCGGCCGGCACGTACTCGGTGGCCTCGACCTCCACGAGTCCGGGAGCGATGGCGTTGACGGTGATGCCGTCGCCGCCCAGCTCGCGGGCCAGGCTGCGGGTCATGGCGATCAGCGCGCCCTTGCTGGCGCTGTAGGCGAGCAGGTTGGGCGCGCCCCACAGCGGGGTGTCGGAGGCCAGGTTGACCACCGCGCCACGTCCGGACTCGCGCAGCGCCGGCAGGCAGGCACGGGTCATCAGCCAGGTGCCGCGCACGTTGACCTGGAGCACCCGGTCGAACACCTCGATCTCCAGTTCTTCGCAGCTCTTGCCGCCGGAGTTGGTGATGGAGGCGTTGTTCACCAGGCCGTCGAGACCGCCCAGGCGCTCGACCGCCGCGGCCACGCAGCGCTCGATCGAAACCGGGTCGGCCAGGTCCAGTGGCAGGCCGCTGATATCCAGGCCCTGCTCGGCGAGTTCACGGGCGGAGCGCTGCACGCGCTCCTCCAGGATGTCGGCGATCACCACCCGGGCGCCGGCGCGTGCCGCCGCTTCGGCGAAGGCGTAGCCGAGGCCGCGGGCGCCGCCGGTGAGGAGCACGCGGCGACCGTCGAGAAGAGAGTTCTGGCTCATGGCATTCACACCGTGCCCAGGTTGGCTTTCGGCAGGTAATGCAGGACGCGCTTCTCGGCCCAGACCACCGCGCCATAGGCGAGCACGCCGATCAGGGTGAGCATGACGATGGCGACGAACACCCCGGCGGTGTTGCCCTGCCCTTCGGCATCCACCAGCAGGAAGCCGAGGCCCTTGTTGCCGCCCACCAGCTCGCCGACGGTGACGCCGATCACCGCCAGGGTGGAGGCGATGCGCAGGCCGGAGAACAGCGCGGCCATCGCCGAGGGGAACTCCACCAGGCGGAAGATCTGCCAACGGCTGGCGCTCATCGCGCGCACCAGGTTGATCATGTCCGGGTCGACGGTGCGGATGGCCGAGAGCACGTTGATCATCACCGGGAAGAACACGATCAGCACGGCGATGAGGATCTTCGGGTACACCGTATAGCCCAGCCACATCACGAACAGCGGGGCGAAGGCCACCTTCGGCGCGATCTGCAGCGCCAGGATGTAGGGCGAGAGCATGGCCTCGGTGGTCGGCGACAGGCCGAGGGCAACGCCGATGCTCACGCCAAGCAGCGCGCCCAGGGCGAAACCGACGACGATCTCCAGGCTGGTGATCGCCGTGTGCTCCAGCAGTCCGGCGCCGTGCCACATGGCCACGCCCTCCGCCGCCACCCGGCTCAGCCCCGGCAGGACGAACTCGGGCATGCCGAGCAGGCCGGGCCCCCACTGCCAGGCAGCGAGGAACAGGAACAACAGCGCGAGACTGCCGAGCAAGGGTCTGGTGGAGAGGTTCATGGGCGGGCTCCGTGCTGCGCGGTCAGGTCGGCGGACTCGACGAAACGGTTGGTGTAAAGCTCGTCCAGCGGCGTCTCGCGGCCGACGATGCCTTCGCTGACGTAGAACCTGCGAACCTTGTCCAGGCGCTGCGGATCGATGTGCCCGAGCGGCTGCTGGTTGGCGTAGACGTGCTCGACATAGAGCCGCAGGACCCGTTCCAGGCTGGCCTCGCGGCCCTTGTAGGCGGGCACCGCGGCAGCGAAGGTGGCGGCGGCCTGCCTTGGGTCGGCGATGATGTCGCGCATGCCCATGAGGGTCGCCCTGACCACCCCGCCGACCACCTCGGGCTGCTTCTCGATGGCCTCGTCCGAGGCGAGGATCGCCTGGGCCATGCTCTCGAACACCTCGCTGCCCGGCAGCAACTTCACCTGCCGGCCGGCATCCTCGGCACTCACCACCCAGTCCGGCACGCCGGCCATGGCCTGCGAGCGGCCGGCGGAGAACAGTTGCCAGACGCCGGATGGGCCGGCCGCCTGGATGTCCACGTCGGACTTGCCCAGGCCAGCCTTGCGCATCGACGCCAGCAGGGCGTAGTAGGTGGTGTCGGAGTAGGACATCACGGTCAGGGTCTTGCCCTTGAGGTCCTTGACGCTGTCGATACCGGCCGTGCCATCGGTGGCGATCATGGTCACCCCGCCGGCACCGAGCACCGCCACGGCTTTCACCGGGATGCCGTTGGCGCGCACCACGATCGGCGTATCGCCGATGGCGCCGCCGACCGGTGCGTTGCCGGCGCCGATCTGCTTGGCCACGTCGACCCCGCCCTTGCCGGCGACGAAGGTCACCTTCAGGCCCTGGTCGGCGTAGTAGCCCTTCTCCCGGGCGATCACCCAGGGTGCGAAGGCCGGCGAGTTCGGCGGTGCCGGCAGCAGGTAGGTGACTTCCCGCGGGGCGGCCTGGACGGACAGGCCGGCGGCGAACAACGCGCCGCACAATGCGGCGTTGAGCAATGACTTGGACATCAGCGGCTCCTGTAGCGGAATTCGGATCGGCAGGCGGCGATCAGTGCAGCTCGGCGCTCTCGCCCACTTTCAGCAGGGTCATCAGGCGCCCGACCAGCGGCCCGATCTCCGGCAGCTTGCGGCGCTCCAGCGGGTTGTCGCGCAGCGGCAGGCCGACCTCGATCTCCTCGACGATGGTGCCCGGCCGCGCGCTCATCACCAGGATGCGATCGGACATGGCGATCGCCTCGACCAGGTCGTGGGTAATGAACAGCGCGGTCTTGCGTTGCTCGCAGAGCATCCGCGCCAGGTCCTGCTGGAGGATCATCTTGGTCTGCGCGTCGAGGGCCGAGAACGGCTCGTCGAGGAACAACACCTGCGGGTCGGTGGCCAGGGTTCGGGCCAGGGCGGCGCGTTGGCGCATGCCGCCGGAAAGCTGGAACGGATAGTGCTCAGCGAAACCGGCGAGGTGACACTTCTCCAGCATTTCCTCGGCGATGGCGCGCCGTTCGCCGGCCGCGCGACCGTCGATCTCCAGGCCCAGCTCGATGTTGCGGCGAATGCTGCGCCAGGGCATCAGCAGGTCCTTCTGCAACATGAAGGAGACCTTGCGTACCGGACCGCTGACCCGCTCGCCGCCGACCCGCACCTCGCCTTCGCTGGGTGCGTAGAGACCCGCCCCCATGTTCAGCAGGGTGCTCTTGCCGCAACCGGACGGCCCGATGATGGACACCACCTCGCCGCGGCGGATGGCCAGGTCGAGCCCCTGCACCGCGAGGGTCGCCGCGCTTTTGCCGCGGCCCGGAAAATGCTTGGCGACGCCGCGGAATTCGATTTCGAGACGGCTATCCGCAGGAGCGGCTACAGGTAGCGAATGCTCGGAAGTGAGGATGCTCAACGACGTCGCTCTCATCTGGACTAAGCCTCTTGTCTTGTTTTATATATGAAACATCGTTTTAAATATAAAACTTGCAGAAGCCATGCCAGATGAAAGTTCACCGGCGAAACAGCCTTGTTTCGAGTATTAAACTTTTAAAATCAGAGAGTTGAATTAAAGCGCGGAGAATTACCGCGGAATCCTGCGACGAAAGGCGCTCCGAGCGGTTTTCACGCGGTTCGCCAGGCTTCCGGGAAGTGGGGCGTTGTTGCACACACAAGGAGCAACATTGCTCCATTCGGTAACAGGGGAAGGTTTCCTGACAGCCACATCGCTCGCTTGAACGAGTGCCGCAGGCTCTCGACCTCTGCTCGCAGCAACTCCCCTGCTTATATAAGGACGAGGGTCTTCGCAGCGAAGACTTCAGGCCGAGGCAGACAGGGACGAAACGACTGCGGCGGTCCCGGACACACCGGGCTGCGGGTGGCGTCCGCCGCGGACGCCACCCTCGCCCCGGAGCCGCGCCAGGCGACTCCGGGCGTGCAACCTCAGGGTCGCAGTTCGAACAGCGCCGGCAGCGGCGGCCACTCCGAAGGCACCTTGCGGAAGCGACTGAAGCCGGCGGCCTCGGCCATCTGCCGCGCGCGGTCCTCGCCCATGAAGGCGCCGAGGCCCTCGCCGCCGTGGGACAGCGAACAGGTCATGCAATACAGCGTGCTCTGCGGGTACATCACGCGACCGAACAGGTTCATGTTCTCGTGCAGTTCCTGCGACAGGTTGAGTTCCACCATCAGGTAGGTCCCATCGTCGACGGTCGACTCGCGCAGGTCCTTCATCATCTGCTGCGGGTCGGTCGCGTCGTGGATGACCACGAAGGTCGTGACGAAGTCGAACTTCTTGCCCGCCAACGCATCGGAATCGCTGACCTCGAAGCGCACCCGGTCGCCGACCCCCGCGGCCTCGGCGTTCGCCCGCGCGCGTTCGATGGACGGCGCGTGGAAGTCACAGCCATAGACCTGGGCTTCGGGGAACGCCTTGGCCATCATGATCGCGGCCAGCCCGCTGCCGCAGCCGAAATCGAGCACGCTGCCACCCGCCTGGAGCTTTTCCTTGACGCCATCCAGCGAAGGAATCCAGTGCTGCACGAGGAAGTGCTTGTACCAGGGCATGGTCATGCGCTCCATGCCTTCCCAGGTTTCCAGCGGGAAGGATTCCTCGGGGCAACCGCCGCCGCAGCGGAAGGCCTCGATGATCTTCGGCGCCATGCTCACGAAGGGCACGCTCAACTGGATGATCCCGCCGGCGAAATAAGGCGAGTCCTCGTCGGCGAGCACCGGGACGAACTCGGCCGGCAACCGATAGCTCCTGCTCTGCGGATCGTAGGCCAGGTAGTTGCCGGTGACCATGCTGCCCAGCCATTCGCGCAGGTAGCGGGTGGTGTAGCCGGTCTGCTGCGCCAGCTCTTCCAGGGTCACCCATTGGCCATGGGCGAGCGCCTTGAACAGCCCCAGGCGGTCGCCGATGTAGAGCATCGCGCCGCGCAGGGTATTGCCGTAGTCCTCCATGATCCGTGCTGAAAACTGCTTGACCTTCGCGGTTTCGATCTCGTTAGCCTTTGTCATTCTTGTTCTCCGTTGATGTGCAGTACCGCCGCCTCTGGCGGCGGGTGATTCAGTGGTGGCTGGCGACCTTGTCCAGCACCTTGTCGACGATGGTCCCGGCCATGCCGAGATGGGTCCGCGGCTCGAACAGCCTGGCCAGGGTTTCCTTCGGCATGACGGCGCCCACCCGCGGATCCGACTCGAGCGCCTGGCGCATCGGAATCCGCTTGCGCTGGCAGGCCTGGGTGATCTCGAAGATGATTTCGTAAGCGCTGCTCTTGCCCAGTTGCTTGGCCATCTCGAAGACGAACGCCTCGGTACAGATCGCATCGCTGTATGCATTCGCCGTCCGCGCCATGGTCTCGTCGTGGACCGTGAGCCCGTCGATGGTGTCGGTCAGCAGCGACAGCGCCATCAGCGCATAGTGGGAAACGTCCGCCACCGCACACCATTCCAGGCGCGTGCCGCGGTAGTCCCGCTCGTGCTCGAGGATCATGGCGTCCAACGCGAGCAGGACCTGGGCCTTGGCCAGCCGGGCCAGCACCACGACCTGCTCGCAGCCTTCCGGATTGCGCTTGTGGGGCATGGTGCTGCTACCGATCTGCTGCTGCGTCCAGCCCACCTCCAGCTCGCCGATCTCCCAGCGGTTCAGGGTGCGGATCTCGTCGGCGATCCGCGCCAGGGACGCGGTGACCATGGCCAGGGTGCTGACGAACTCGGTAACCCGGTCGCGGGACACGTGCCAACCCGCCAGCGGCACGTCCAGCGACAGCCGCCGCGCGAAGCTTTCGAGCAGGAGCATGGCCTCGTCGCCGAAGGCGGCCATCGTGCCCACGCCGCCGAACAGTTGCACCACCAGGATCCGCTTGCGCGCCTCGCCCAGGCGTTCGCGGTGACGCAGCAACTCGTCGATCCAGCCGGCCACCTTCAGCCCGAAGGTGGTCGGCAACGCCGGGATCGAGTGGGTCCTGGCGACCATCAGCGCATTGCGGGTCCCGCTCGCCAGCACCGAGAGCCGGTCCAGGAGGATGTCCAGCGCCCGCTCCGTTTCATCCAGCACATCGCGCATTTCCAGGGACTGCGCGGTGTCCTGGATATCCTGCGTGGTCGCGCCGAAATGCACGTACTCGCGCGCGCTGGGGCTGCAGTTCCTTTGCAGCGCGCCCAGCAGGGGCATCAGCGAGTGCCCGGTGCTGGCCACGCCGTCGGCGATCTGCTGCAGGTCGACGGCCGAAAGCCTGGCGGCCTTCGCGATCTCCAGCGCGGCCTCGGGCGGGATGACGCCGACATCGGCCTGCGCCAGCGCCAGCGCCGCCTCCACGTCGAGCCAGCGTTGCAGGCGGCAGTGGCTACAGAAGATCCGTCGGCTCACCGGACCGGCGTAGCCGCCGCCATGGGTTTTAGAGTCAACGATGTGACTGTGTTCGTGCTTGCAGGACGACTCGGCCGGTGCGCCGCCGAAGCTCTGCGGATGCGCGGTGCACGAGGAACGGGCAAGCATTTCCAGCGATTCAGCATCCATCACCTATCCTCCATCACGTACTGGGACTGACCGGGATTTCCTTGGGAAGAGGCGGCGCCTTCGGGCCTGTCGCCCGACGCGCCGGTTCGTGGTTTGCCGGCGACCAGGTCGACCATCTCGGCGGCGAGGCCGACGTAGCCGACGGGGTCGAGCAGTTCTTCGAGCGCCTCGGCGCTGAAACAGCCGCGCAACCTTGGCTGCCCGAGCAGCGCCTCGCGGAACGGAACGCCCTGCCGCTGGGAGGCCTGGGTTATCTCATGGAGCAGTTCGTGGGCGGTCTGCTTGCCGAACTGCCCCGCCAGCGCGAGCATGACCCGCTCCGACAGGATCAGCCCACCCAGCAGGTCGAGGTTGGCGCGCATGCGTTCCTCGCGCACCTCGAGCCCCTCGGCCAGCACCGCCTCCATGCGGGTCAGCAAGGCGCCGGCGTAGACGAACAGCTCCGGCAACGCCGCCCACTCGATGCGCCAGGCGGTGCCGTCGCGCTCGTGCAACTGGAACGCGGCATCGGTGAGCGCCACCATCTGTGCCCGCACCAGCCGCGACAGCGCGCTGACCAGGTCGACCGACGACGGGTTCCGCTTGTGCGGCATGGTGCTGCTGCCCACCTGTCCCGGCCGGCTGCCCTCGCGTACCTCGTCGATTTCGCTGCGCTGCAGGTGGTAGATCTCGTTCGCCACCCGGCCCAGCGTCACCGACACCTGGACCAGCAACCCGGCAACCTCCAGCACCCGGTCCCGGGCGCTGTGCCAACTGGTCGACGGCGCGCCGAGACCAAGCCTGGCCAGGGTTCGCCGCTGTAGCTCGAAGCCCTGGGCGCCGAACGACGCCAGGGTTCCCACGGCACCGGTCAGATTGCCGACCAGGACGCGTTCGCGCGCCTCGTCGAAGCGCGCCAGGTGACGGTCGATTTCATCCACCCAGACGGCGACCTTGTAGCCGAAGGTCGTGGGCAGCGCCTGCTGCCCGTGGGTGCGTGCAACCATCGGCGTGTGCTGGTGGCGCAGGGCAAGCGCCAGCAGATGGCCACGGATCGAGTGCAGGAGCCCGAGCGCATGGCCCCAGGCTTCCTTGACCTGCAGCATCAGCCCGGTGTCGAGGATGTCCTGGGTGGTCACGCCATAGTGCACGTACTCCCCCCAGCTACCCTCGCACGACCTCGCCAGGGCGCGGATGGTAGGCACCAGTAGGTGCCCTGTCTCCAGGCTTTCGCGGCCCAGTTGCATGAAGTCGAAGCGCTCCACCTGGGCGGCGCGGTCGATCTCCCGCGCCGCCTCGTGGGGGATGATGCCCATCTCGCCCTGGGTCGCCGCCAAGGCTCGCTCGACATCCAGCCACCTCCGCACCTGGTTGGTATCGGAAAAGATCGCGGCGAATGCCGGGGACGAGTAGTCGCCCCCGTGTATACGGGATTCCGTAATGTGACTTGGCATTTTCGAGTGCTCGCTTTGTCCCGGTGGAAGTCACTTGACGCTCTGCATCTCTTCCCAGATCGCGTCGTAATAGGCCCTTTCCACACGGAAGTGCTGCGATAGCGAGGTCAGGAACGCATTCTGGAACTGCACGTCCGGAATCCGCCGCGCGATGAGTTGCCATTCGCGCTTGGCCCGCGGCGGTACGAGGCTGATGTGGACCTTGTAGTACTCCGCCTGGTCCTCGCTCAGGCCGGCCTGGAGCAGGGCCCGATAGAGCTTTTCGTGGTTCCCCGGCACGACCAGTTCGGTGATGTAGAACACCGCCAGCCCCCAACCGACCTCGGCATGCCGGAAGGCACGGGCGCGATTGTTCAGGTAGGCGATTTCCTCGGGCATCGTCGACACGGCCTGGAAGTCCGCCTCAAGGCCGATGGCCTCGAGCAGCTTGGCCAGCAGGCGCGGATGCGAACCCTTTTCGTCTTCCTCGCCCAACTCGCCATAGAGGTAACGCGCGAGCGCCGCGGCCTCGTCCACATCGGTCAGGTTGACCAACAGGTCGGCCGCATCGCGGTACAGGCGGAAGGTGCGGAACCACTGGTGACGGAGGAACACCTGGAGCTGCGCGCGGGAGGCCGAGCCGGAGAACACGTACTGCGACATCGGGTGCCGCTCGCGGGACTGCGCGGCGATTTCCTGTTCGAGTCGCTTCTGGAAATCCTCCTCGGACAACGCCCTGGAAAGATCGGCGGCGGGCATGAAACGCTCTTCGACGCGATAGATCGCCCGGGCCAGCCAGCGCCGGGTCTGGGCGGTCGCCACGTCGTCGCTCAACGAAAGGACGTAGAGCAACTGCTGGTACGCGGCATAGGCCTGGCGGTCGCCCTTGAGCCCTGCCTCGGCCAGCGCGGCCAGCTTGCTCGCGGCGCTATCGATCTGGCGGGAAGTAGCGTGGACGGCCAGCGCATCGGCAACGATGCGTGCTTCTTCGATGGGCAGGTTCTGCAACTGCGGCAGGGAAAAATTGCGGGTATTCATCCTGTACTCCTTGTTCTTGTTCTGGATAGGCATCAGGCCATGGCCAGGGAATTCGCCTGCATCTGCTCCCAGAGCAGGTCGAAGTAGGCCCGGTTGATTTCGAAGTGGCGCGCCAGCGACTGCATGAACTTGCGCTGGAAGTCTTCGCTCGGCGCGAACTTGGCGATCAGCGCCCACATCTCCTCGGTATCGATCTCGTCCTGGGTGCCGTGCAGGCGATGGAACTCGCTGGGTTGCTCGGGCACGCCCAGGCGCTGCAGGAGTTCGTAGATACGCCGGTGATTGACGCAGCTCACCGACTCGACCGCGTACAGGAGCGCAAGGCCCCAGGCGACATCGGTGTGCCGCACGCAACGGATACGGTTGTTGAGGTAGGCCTTCTCCAGCGGATGCAGCGCCGGGAAATCGATGCGCAGCGGAATGTCGAAGTAGGTCATCAGGTGGGACAGCAACGCGGGGTGCGAGCGCTCCGGCGTCTCCGCCCCGGCCTCGCCGTAGAGGTTGCGGTAGAACACCGAGGCGTCCTCGATGTTTTCGAAGCGGAAGGCCAGCTCCGCCAGGAGGCTGTAGAAGTTGTAGGAACGGACCCAATGGTGTTCCAGGAAGAAGCGCACGTCCTCGACCGGCGGCGTGCCCTGGAACAGGTGGACCGACATGGGATGGCGCACCCGGCTGCGCGCCTCGATCTCGGCGTCGACCTTCTTGCGGAACTCCTCCACCGGGACGGCGCTGAAACCGGCCGGCTCGGGAGCGAAACGATCCTCGACCAGGTAGACCTGGCTCGCCATCCAGCGGCGGGTCGGCTCCGTATGCGGATCGCTGCCTACGTGCAGTTCCAGGAGCAACGCCTGGTACTGCGCGTAAGCCGAAGCATCGCCGCCCAGGCCTTTGGCCGTGACCGCGAGAATCGCCTCGAGCGCGAGCGTGATCTGGTCCAGGGAGGCACCGGGTTTCAAGGCTTCAGCCAGGAGAGCCGATGCATTTCGGGCAGGTTCCGACATTGTCCGCTGGGAACGGATATTCATATCGGAGGAAGAACTGCAGCATTGCTGTAACGGATTTGAAGTCATTTGGATCACCCTTGTTTTTGTTGTTGTGCGGGGCGACCGTAAAGCTTGCCACGGTGGCAAGGTCAAGCAATGCAGCGGCCTTCTCGGCGGACAACGGAGTTCGCCGAAAGGTGCTCTTCGATAACACTGGATGCGCTGCGAAAAACCCCGAGCTAAAGGCCTGCGAATCCATCGGAGAATAACTTTTAGGGTTTCCTGTCAGCGCCTCTTTCCGTTCACATAACTGTCACCTCGCGGCCGACTGAAATATTGATTTACAAATTCCAAAGCGTTCTTTCCACAATAGCCAAGCGCCATTGATGGCATATGGAACGCGGACTTCAATGAAAATCATTTTCCTATTGCCGGCACTGGGCGAAACGCTACTATCCGACCCTACGCCTGCGTCATGCCCATGCACTCAACGGCCCTCCGGATAACCGGCCTCGCTCAACGCCTCGAGGAATGCGTGCTTGTCCAGAGTGCTCTCGACCCTGGCCTCGCGCCGAGGAGGATCGGTCTCTACGCGCGCCTGGGGATCGACGCCGTGCAGGATACGGGTGACAGTCTTGGCACAACCGCCGCAGGTCATGTTCGGAATATGGAAAGAAAACATCGCAACCTCCTGGTTTGTTGACTCCTGCGAACCATGAGTCCTGCCATCGTGACAAGGTCAACTCATAAATCTCTCAGGTAAACCAAACTTTCAAAAATTCATATGAATAGTTCCAGAGGTTATTCCGCAAACTTAAAACAACGAGCAAAGCCAAGTTCGAACATATAGAACAACTCCGCCCGACAACCGAGATACCGCGTCAGCCAGCTCCACTCACTATTGAGGAACCTCTCGACGATATTCTCCGTGCGGCGCGAGCGCAGAGGCACAGGAGTGACTTCATCCAATAAGAAACGGCGGGCAGCCGGAACGTACCTGAAGAACAGTGAGAAAGTAATACTTCCCCACTCTTCTGAACATTGAATTCCCGAGCAGATACTTTCCATCTGCCCTCTTCACTCATCCATCTGAATGAACTACCGAAAAAGAGTTCGGAACCGACTTATCGATAAGGCGGACAGGGACGAGTGATCCGCGCCAGGCAATCCGTACTCCCGGGGTTCGCCAAATAACCGGAGGACGCGCCGCACGGCCCTCGACCCAGGCAGTCGAGCGAAGGCCGGCGGCCGGAAGCCGCCGGCGGCTGATCAGGAGCGACTGTCGCGCTGCCGTGCCACGCCTGGAGAGGTATCGTCGGTAGCCACGCCACAGCGCCGCGCCCCCGCGCAGGCCTCCCAGCCACCCCCCAGCGCCTTGTAGATACCCACGACGGCAAGGCGCTGCTCGGTGCGCGCGATGCTCAATGCGCGCCGGCTGAGGTAGTCCGAGCGTTCCGCCTCGAGCACGTCCAGGTACTCGCCGTCCCCCTGGACGAAGCGCTCCCGGGCCAGGCGCGCCGCCTCGCGATTGGCCGTCGCCTCGAGCAGGCGCAGGCGGAGCCTGTCAGCGGCAGCGCCATAGCCGTTGAAGGCATCATCGGTCTCCTGCAGGGCGCGCAGTACCGTCCGGTCGTAGAGGATCAATGCCTCCTGCGCACGGGCTTCGCTGGCGGCGATCCGCGCCCGCACGCGACCGCGGTCGAGTAACGCCCAGCGAATCACCGGGTTCAGGACGTTGAAGGACGTACCACTCTCGTCCAAAGCATCGAGATTGCCGGCGACCAGGCCGATCGAGCCGCGTACCTCGACCTGCGGATACAGCCCCGCGGTCTCGACGCCGATACGTGCGGTCGCGGCCGCCAGGTTGCGTTCGGCCGCGGCGATGTCGGCGCGACGCGCCAGCAGTCCCGCCGGGTCGCCGACCCCGAGGGTGCGGAGCGTCAGCCTTTCCCCGGAGGCACGGGCGACCGGCGGGCTGAAGGCCTGCGGGGCTTCCGCGAGGAGAACGGCCAGCGCATTGCGGGTGGCGGCGCGGCGCCGTTCGAGGTCGGGCACGGCCGCCTCGACGTTGTGCAATAACGCTTCGGCGCGCAACCGGTCGAACTCGTGGGCGGAGCCGGCGCTGACCAGGCGTTCGACCATCTCCAGGCTGTCGCGCTGGTTGCCGGCGATGTCATGGACCACCGCAAGTTCGGCCTCGATGCCCTGTAGCTGGAACCAGGTCATGGCAACCGTAGCCGCGACGCTCGCCTGCACGTTGCGCAGCAGGGCCTCGCGCGAGCCCGCCTGCGCCTCGGCGGCCTCCACCGAGCGCCGCACCCGGCCGAACAGGTCGATTTCCCAGGAAGCATCCAGCGCGCCGCGATAGGTCTCGATGTCGCGCTGCTGGCCGGCCGGTGTTTCCACCTCGCCGCGCCGCCGGGCCTGGTAATCGAACGCCGGGCCGCCGCGCGGCAGGAACTCTTCGCGGTTCTCGCGCAGCAGCGCCTTCGCTTCGTCCAGGCGCGCGCCGGCAAGGGCGATGTCGAGGTTCGCCGCGAGCGCCCGCTGGATCAGAGACTCCAGGGCTGGCTCGTCGAACCCGCGCCACCACTCGATCTCCACGCCACTGCCATCGATACCCGCCGGCATCGCGCCGAAGCTGGCCGGTGCGGACGCGCTCGGCGGCGCATAGTCGGGCCCCACCGCGGCACAGCCGCCCAGCAGGATCAGCGCGCTCAACGAAGACCGCAGGTATGGCTTCATGGACGGCCTCCCTCCAGATGCGCCAGGCTGCCGCCGGCGCGTCGCTCCAGGCGCGCCGCCAGTGCCCGTACCAGTACGTAGAACACCGGCGTGAGGAAGAGGCCGAACAGCGTCACCCCGAGCATCCCGGCGAATACCGCGACGCCCATCGCCTGGCGCATTTCCGCTCCGGCGCCGCTGGCCATGACCAACGGCACCACGCCGGCGATGAACGCCAGCGAGGTCATCAGGATCGGCCGCAGGCGCAGGCGGCAAGCCTCGACCACCGCCTCCAGCGCACGGGCGCCCTCGGCCTCCAGCGTGCGGGCGAACTCGACGATCAGGATCGCGTTCTTCGCCGCCAGGCCTACCAGCACCACCAGCCCGATCTGGACGAACACGTTGTTGTCGCCGCCCACCAGCCACACCCCGGCGATCGCGCTGAGCAGGCACATCGGCACGATCAGCAGGACCGCCAGCGGCAACAGCCAGCTGTTGTACTGCGCGGCGAGGATCAGGTAGGCCAGCAGCACGCACAGCGGGAAGATGAACAGCGCGCTGTTGCCGGCCAGCTTCTGCTGGTAGGTCAGGTCGGTCCATTCGAAGGTCATGCCCTCGGGCAGCACTTCGCCGGCCAGGCGCTCCATCAACGCCACCGCCTGTCCCGAACTGACGCCGGGAAGCGCGCCGCCGCTGATATCCGCCGACGGATAGCCGTTGTAGTGGATCACCCGGTCGGGACCGGAGCTGGGCGTCACGGTGACGAACGAGGACAGCGGCAACATCGCCCCGGCGGCATTGCGTACCTGCAGGCGCCCGATGGCTTCGGCCTGCATGCGGTGCGGCGCATCGGCCTGGGCAGTGACCTTGTAGGTGCGACCGAAGCGGTTGAAGTCGTTGATGTACAGCGAGCCGAGGTAGACCTGCAATGCCTCGAACACATCGGCCAGGCGAACGCCCTGGCTCTTCACCTTGGTGCGGTCGACCACCACCTCGAGCTGCGGGGCATTGATATCGAAGCTGGTCATCAAGCCCCCGAGCTGGCCGGACTCAGTGGCCTTCATCATCAGCACCTGGGTCTGCCTGGCCAGGGCTTCCAGCCCGGCGCCGCCGCGATCCTCGACCTGCATCTTGAAGCCGCCGATGGTTCCCAGCCCCGGTACCGGCGGCGGCGGGAAGACCCCGAGGAAGCCGTCGGGAATGCTGGCGAACCTGGCTTGCAGGCGCCCGGCGATGGCCAGCGCGCCGAGATCGGCGGAGGTGCGCGATTCGAACGGATCGAGCATGAAGAACATGACCGCGGCGTTCGGCACGTTGACGAAACCGTTCACCGACAGGCCCGGGAAGGCCACGACGCTCTCCACCCCCGGCTCCTCGAGGCCGATCCGGGACATCTGCCTGACCACCGCATCGGTACGCTCCAGCGACGCTCCGTTCGGCAACTGGGCGATGCCGACCAGATAGTACTTGTCCTGCATCGGCACGAAGCCCGGTGGCACCGCCTGGAAACCGACCCAGGTCAGGCCAAGCAGGCCCCCATACACCACCAGGGCCAGGCCGCTCACCCGCACCACCTTGCGCACCGCGTTGCCGTAGGCCTCGGGGGCATTTCGCAACGGTCGGCCGAGGGCCTGGAGCAGTCGCTGGAAGCGCCCCGCCACCGCACCTCCGGCCGGCCGCGGACGCAACAGCAGGCCCGCCAGGGCCGGGCTGAGGGTCAGCGAGTTGAGCGCCGACAGGATGGTGGAGATGGCGATGGTCAGGGCGAACTGACGATAGAACTCGCCCTGCAGGCCACTGAGAAAGGCCGTGGGGATGAACACCGCCGCCAGCACCGAGGTGATCGCCATGATCGGCCCGGTGACCTCGTCCATCGCACGCCGCGCGGCCTGGAGCGGCGGCTCGCCGTTCTCGATGTGGCGCTCGACGTTTTCCACCACCACGATGGCGTCATCGACGACGATGCCGATCGACAACACCAGGCCGAACAACGACAGGGTATTCAGCGAGAAACCCATCAGGTGCATGACGGCGAAGGTGCCGACCAGCGAGACCGGCACGGCCATCAGCGGAATCAGCGAAGCACGCCAGCTACGCAGGAACAGCACCACCACCACCACGACCAGCAGGATCGCCTCCAGCAGGGTGGTGGCCACGGTCTGCAACGAAGCGCGGACGAACACCGTCGGGTCGTAGGCGATGCGCGCGCTCAGGCCGGCCGGGAAGTTGCCTTCGAGCCTCGCCACGGTGGCACGCACCGCCTCGGCGGTATCCAGCGCGTTGGCTCCGGGGCTCTGGATGATCTGCAAGGCCACCGCCGGCTCGCCGTCCAGCAGGCTGCGCAGCGCATAGGCATCGCCGCCCATCTCGATCCGCGCGACGTCGCGCAGGCGCGTCACCTGGCCGTCGGCGCCGGTGCGGACGATGATGTCGCCGAACTGCTCTTCGTCGCTCAGCCGCCCGAGGGTATTCACCGTGACCTGGAAGGCCGCGGTGGAGTCCGGCGCCTGGCCGACGGCGCCGGCCGCCACCTGGACGTTCTGTTCGCGTACCGCGGCGATCACTTCGCCCGCCGTCAGCCCGCGCGCGGCGATCAGGTCGGGGTCGAGCCACAGGCGCATGCTGTACTCGCCGGCGCCCCACACCACCACATCGCTGATCCCCGGCAGGCGCAGCAGTTCGTCGCGCACCTGGAGGTAGGCGTAGTTCGAGATGTACAGCGGGTCGTAGCGTTGCTCCGGCGACAGCAGGTGCACCACCATGAGGATGTCCGGCGAGGTCTTCTGGGTGACCACGCCCTGCCGCTGCACCTCGTCGGGCAGGCGCGAGAGCACCCGCGAGACCCGGTTCTGCACCTGGATCTGGGCCATGTCGGGATCGATGTGCTGGTCGAAGGTGATGGTCAGGATCATTCGCCCGTCGGTGGCCGACTGCGAGGACATGTACAGCATCCCCTCGACCCCGGTGATCGCCTGCTCCAGCGGTGTCGCCACCGTCTGCGCGATCACGTCGGGGTTGGCGCCGGGATAGGCGGTAGTCACCTGCACGGTCGGCGGCGTCACCGCCGGGTATTCGCTCAGCGGCAACTGGAAGAACGAAACGATGCCTCCGATCATCATCAGCACCGAAAGAACGATGGCGAAGATCGGCCTATCGATGAAGAAGCGTGGGAATGTCATTGTGCGGCCCCCACGGTCTTCGACAGGTCGACGGGCGTGCCATCGATTTCCGCAAGGCGCGGTGTGATCTGCATGTCCGGCCGCACCAGGCCCTTGACGACGATGCGCTCGCCCGGCTGCAGGCCCTGGCGGACGACCCGCAGGCCGTCGACCATCGGGCCGAGTTCCACCGGCCGGTACTGGGTCTTGTTGCCTTCGTCGACGACCAGCACATAGCGCCGGCCCTGGTCGGTGCCGATGGAATGGTCGGCGACCAGCACCTGCGCGCGAGGCTTGCCGGTCTCCAGCCTGACCTTGGCGAACAGCCCCGGCGTCAGTTGCCCGTCCGGGTTGTCGACCACCGCCCGAACCCGGACCGTGCCGGTCCCGCGGTCGGCGGCATTGGCGAGGAAATCGAGGCGACTGCTTCGTCCATAGGACTCGTCGGTGAGCAGCGCCACCTTGACCCTGGGGGCCTGCTCGCCTTCCCTGCCGCGGGTCGGCGCCAGGGCCTGCAGGTAGGTGCGCTCGTCGACATCGAAGTACACGTATAGCGGATCGACCGAAACGATGCTGGTCAGCGCGGTGACGCCATTGGTGACGTAGTTGCCCTCGGTGACCTGGATATGCCCGACACGCCCGCCGATCGGTGCCGTCACCCGCGTGAAGCCGAGATCCAGTTGCGCCGCGTCGAGGGCGGCCCTGGCCGCATCGACCTGGGCCTTGCTGGCATTGCGCGAGGCGATGGCGCTGTCGAGCCGCTCCCGGGCGACGACCTTCCGCGCATACAGCAGCTCGGCTCGCTCGTGTTCGGTGCGCGCCAGCAACGCCGCGGCCTCGGCCTCGCGCAGGCGTGCCCTGGCGGCATCCTGCGCCGCCTTGAACACGCGCGGGTCGATGAGGAACAGTTGCTGGCCCTTCTCTACCAGGCGGCCTTCCGGCACCGTAACGTCCTGGATGTAGCCGGCGACGCGCGGCCGCAGTTCTACCTGCTCGACAGCGGTCAGCGAGCCGGTGAACTCGGCGTAGGGTGTCACCGGGCGAACCACCACCTCGGCGACGGGAACGCTTGGCGGGGCGCTCGCCGCCCCCGGCGGCGCCGATTCCCCGCAGCCAGCGATAAGGGCCGCGACACCTAGCGTCGCGGTGATGCGGATGAAGTGTCTGAGATTCATTGTTGTGCCTTCCTGGTCTGAGCCTGCGTGGCCTGGCTGGACGAAACCGCTTCCGTGGCCGGTTATCGACCTTGACACCTTGGCAAGGTCAACCCCCCTTTTTTCCGACCTCATGGCGAAGGCGCAGCGAGCTTTCGGCCGGTCACCGGGGGCGGGACGCCTGGCACGCTCGGAGACGCAGCGGGCAGCTCGGGAGGGTGGCGGAGGCAGGCCGACCGGCTATCGACGGCCGGCCCAGGGAAGAGGCGAAACGCCCCGTAGGAAGGGAAGTCCGGCAAAGGGCCGGTCGCCGGGACGGGGACGATCCCGATCTCGCAGCCGGTTGCCGGCCACATGGTAAAATCCGCCTTTGACCGTGAAGCTCGAGGCAATGAAAATGCGCATTCTCCATACCATGATCCGGGTCGGAAACATCGATCGCTCGATCGATTTCTATACCCGGGTGCTAGGCATGACCCTGCTCAGGAAGAACGACTATCCCGACGGCCAGTTCACCCTCGCCTTCGTCGGCTATGGCAACGAGGCGGATTCCGCGGTGATCGAGCTTACCCACAACTGGGGCGTGGATGCCTACGAGATCGGCACCGGCTACGGCCATATCGCCATTGAGGTCGACGACGCCTACCAGGCCTGCGACGACATCCGCAACAACGGCGGCCAGGTCACCCGCGAAGCCGGGCCGATGAAGCACGGTACCACCGTGATCGCCTTCGTGACCGACCCGGACGGCTACAAGATCGAACTGATCCAGAAGTCTTCCTGAACGGCCCCGGCTATCGCTTTCAGCAATCAGGAACGAAGAACCCCGGCTCATGGCCGGGGTTCTTCGTTCCATCGCAGGCAGCGCGCGTCGGTCAGGACAGCGTGCGGCCCTTGTTCGCGGCGATGCGCATGCGCAGCGCGTTGAGCTTGATGAAGCCCGCGGCATCGGCCTGGTTGTAGGCGCCGCCGTCTTCCTCGAAGGTCGCGATGTTGGCGTCGAACAGCGAGTCGTCGGACTTGCGGCCCACCACCACGACGTTGCCCTTGTACAGCTTCAGGCGCACTACGCCGTTCACGTTGACCTGCGAGGCGTCGATCATCTGCTGCAGCATCAGGCGCTCCGGGCTCCACCAGTAGCCGGTGTAGATCAGGCTGGCGTACTTGGGCATCAGCTCGTCTTTCAGGTGGGCCACTTCGCGGTCCAGGGTGATCGACTCGATGGCGCGGTGGGCCTTGAGCATGATGGTGCCGCCGGGGGTCTCGTAGCAGCCACGGGACTTCATGCCGACATAGCGGTTCTCGACGATGTCGAGGCGGCCGATGCCGTTGATCCCGCCGACGCGGTTCAGCTCGGTGAGCACCTCGGCCGGGGTCATGTCCTTGCCGTCGATGGCGACGATGTCGCCCTTGCGGTAGGTCAGCTCGATGTAGGTCGGGGTGTCCGGCGCGTTTTCCGGGGAAGCGGTCCACTTCCACATGTCTTCTTCGTGCTCGGTCCAGGTATCTTCCAGCACGCCGCCTTCGTAGGAGATATGCAGGAGGTTGGCGTCCATCGAGTACGGCGACTTCTTCTTGCCGTGGCGCTCGATGGGGATGCCGTGCTTCTCGGCATAGTCCATCAGCTTCTCGCGGGACAGCAGGTCCCACTCGCGCCAGGGCGCGATCACCTTGACGCCGGGCTTCAGCGCGTAGGCGCCCAGCTCGAAGCGGACCTGGTCGTTGCCCTTGCCGGTGGCGCCGTGGGAGATGGCGTCGGCGCCGGTCTCGTTGGCGATCTCGATCAGGCGCTTGGCGATCAGCGGACGAGCGATGGAAGTGCCCAGCAGGTACTCGCCTTCGTAGACGGTGTTGGCGCGGAACATCGGGTAGACGAAGTCGCGGACGAATTCTTCGCGCAGGTCGTCGATGTAGATTTCCTTGACGCCCATCGCGCGGGCCTTGGCGCGAGCCGGTTCGACTTCCTCGCCCTGGCCGAGGTCGGCGGTGAAGGTCACCACTTCGCAGTTATAGGTATCTTGCAACCACTTCAGAATTACCGAGGTATCCAGGCCGCCGGAATACGCCAGGACTACCTTCTTCACATCCGCCATGCCATCACTCCACGGGGGTCGTCACGAAAAGCGACAATTCTACGCAGGGCATTCGGGAAATTACAGAGGGGCGACAGCTTTAGACGCAAAAGCGACAGATTCTATCGTTTGCGCGACTCAAACCGTGGGTTTTCCCTGAAGCGAGGCGGCCGGAGGCTTCGGTGCGGCAGGTTCTGCCGCGGGCGGCGCCGGCTTGTCCTCGGCCTTCGGCGCTTCCGTCGCCGGCTCGACCACCGCCTCGCGCGACAGGTGCACGGTGACCCGGCGGTTGCGCGCACGGTTGGCGGCGCTGTTGTTGGCCACCAGCGGGTAGCGCTCGCCGTAGAAGCGCACGTTGATCTGGCTTTCCGGCACCCCGTTGCTCTTCAGGTACTCCTGCACCGCCAGCGCGCGGCGGCGCGACAGGTCGCGGTTGGTCAGGCGGTTGCCGCTGTTGTCGGAGTGCCCGTCGAGTTCGATCCGGTTGATGCTCGGATCGGCCTTGAGCAGTTGCAGGATGATGTCCAGCTTGGCTCGCGCCACGTCGTTCAGCGCCGTGCCGCCGTCGGGGAAGCCGACCTGGGCCAGCTTGACCTGGTCGAAGTTCACCGGCAGCAGCTTGGCGATGCAGGCCTGGTACTGGCTGTAGACGCTGGCGAAGCGCGCCGGCAGCAGGCGCACCTCCAGGCGATCGCCCTGCCAGGTGCGATGGCGGACCAGCGGGCTGCGCCCCTCGAGCAGGCCGGTGAGCAACCGACCGGCCTGTTGCTGGCTGCTGTTGAACGGCACCTCGCCGCTACCGATGCTGACCTGGCCAAGGTTGATGTCGCCCTGCCCCGGTCGCCAGGGCGGCGCGGCAGCCAGCAGGGTCGCCGACCCGCGCCCCAGCCACTGGGCCTCGGGCTTCAGGCGGAAGGTCGCCTGCTCGCCGGCACGCCGGACGAACTCGCCGACTCCGAAATTCGCCACCGGCTGCGACAGGCGGCATTCGAACTGGTCGCCTTCGACCTTCCACTCGACGCTCTCCAGCCGCGTCTGGAAGGTCACCGCCAGCGCCGGCAGGCTGCTGAGCAGGAAAGGCAATAGAAGAAGGCGCGGCTGCACGACGGCGGGCTCCGGGAAAGCGTCCAAATACGAAGGATGTATCGGACGGCCCGGACAAAACTTGATAGCGAGTGCCCCGCCCCCCCTTTTCCGGTAGCATTTCCCCCCACGAAATCCCGTCCTGGAAGCCCCATGTCCGACCGTCTCACCCTCCTGCGCCCCGACGACTGGCACATTCACCTGCGTGACGGTGCCGCGCTGGCCAATACCGTCGGCGACGCCGCCCGCACCTTCGGCCGCGCCATCGTCATGCCGAACCTGGTGCCGCCGGTGCGCAACGCCGCCGAAGCCGACGCCTACCGGCAGCGCATCCTCGCCGCCCGCCCCGCCGCCAGCCGCTTCGAGCCGCTGATGGTGCTGTACCTCACCGACCGCACCAGCGCCGAGGAAATCCGTACCGCCAAGGCCAGCGGCTTCGTGCATGCCGCCAAGCTCTATCCGGCAGGCGCCACCACCAACTCGGATTCTGGCGTGACCCGCATCGACAATATCTTCGAAGCGCTCGAGGCGATGGCCGAGGTCGGCATGCCGCTGCTGGTGCATGGCGAGGTGACCCGCGCCGAGGTCGACGTATTCGATCGTGAGAAGCAGTTCATCGACGAGCACCTGCGCCGGGTGGTCGAGCGCTTCCCGACCCTGAAGGTGGTCTTCGAGCACATCACCACCGGCGACGCCGCCCAGTTCGTCCGGGAAGCCCCGGCCAACGTCGGCGCGACCATTACCGCCCATCACCTGCTGTACAACCGCAACCACATGCTGGTCGGCGGTATCCGTCCGCACTTCTATTGCCTGCCGATCCTCAAGCGCAACACCCACCAGGAAGCCCTGCTGGACGCCGCGGTGAGCGGCAATCCGAAATTCTTCCTCGGCACCGACTCGGCGCCGCACGCCCGCCACGCCAAGGAAGCCGCCTGCGGTTGCGCCGGCTGCTACAGCGCCTACGCCGCCATCGAGCTGTATGCCGAGGCCTTCGAACAGCGCAATGCGCTGGACAAGCTGGAAGGCTTCGCCAGCCTGCACGGCCCGGACTTCTATGGCCTGCCGCGCAACACCGACCGGATCACCCTGGTCCGCGAGGAATGGCAGGCGCCCGCCAGCCTCCCCTTCGGCGACTTCGACGTGGTGCCGCTGCGCGCCGGCGAGACACTCCGCTGGAAACTGCTGGAGGCCGGGGCATGAGCGAAGACAACTTCGACGACGAATTCGACGGCAGCCTCCCCAGCGGCCCGCGCCATCCGATGGCGCGCCGCTTCCGCGGCTACCTGCCGGTAGTGGTGGACGTCGAGACCGGCGGCTTCAACTCGGCCACCGACGCGCTGCTGGAAATCGCCGCGACCACTGTCGGCATGGACGAGAAAGGCTTCCTGTTCCCGGAACACACCTACTTCTTCCGCATCGAGCCCTTCGAAGGCGCCAACATCGAGCCGGCCGCGCTGGAATTCACCGGCATCAAGCTTGACCACCCGCTGCGCATGGCGGTGCAGGAGGAAGCGGCACTCACCGAGATCTTCCGCGGCATCCGCAAGGCGCTGAAGGCCAATGGCTGCAAGCGGGCGATCCTGGTCGGCCACAACAGCAGCTTCGACCTCGGTTTCCTCAATGCCGCCGTGGCGCGTACCGGGATCAAGCGCAATCCGTTCCATCCCTTCTCCAGCTTCGACACCGCCACCCTGGCTGGCCTCGCCTACGGCCAGACGGTCCTGGCCAAGGCCTGCCAGGCCGCCGGCATGGAGTTCGACAACCGCGAGGCGCACTCGGCACGCTACGACACCGAGAAGACCGCCGAGCTGTTCTGCGGCATCGTCAACCGCTGGAAGGAAATGGGCGGCTGGATGGATGACGACGACTGAGCCTCGGCCCACCTAGGCGGATAACGCCAGGACGTTATCCGTCCTACGCGACCGGTCAGGCAATCTCCCCCTCTTCGGAGCGAGGCGCGTGACCTGGGATGGGGCTGCCGGCCCCCGCGAACCCATGAAAAAGCCCCGCCGAAGCGGGGCTTTTTCCAACGCGCGAAGCAGGCTCTTCTTACAGCTTGCTGGCGTTCTCGGCCAGGTACTTGGCCACGCCTTCGGGCGATGCGGTCATGCCCTTGTCGCCCTTCTTCCAGTTGGCCGGGCAGACTTCGCCGTGCTCCTCATGGAACTGCAGGGCATCGACCAGACGCAGCAGCTCGTCCATGTTGCGGCCCAGCGGCAGGTCGTTGACGATCTGCGAGCGCACTACGCCTTCCTTGTCGATCAGGAACGCGCCACGGAAGGCCACGCCACCGTCGGACTCGACGTCATAGGCCTTGGCGATCTCGTGCTTGGTGTCGGCCGCCAGGGTGTACTTGACGGCACCGATGCCGCCCTTGTCCACCGGGGTGTTGCGCCAGGCGTTGTGGGTGAAGTGGGAGTCGATGGAAACGCCGATCACCTCGACGTTGCGCGCCTGGAATTCCGGGATGCGGTGGTCCAGGGCGATCAGCTCGGACGGGCAGACGAAGGTGAAGTCCAGCGGATAGAAGAACACCAGGCCGTACTTGCCCTTGATGGCCTCGGACAGGGTGAAGCTCTCGACGATCTCGCCATTGCCCAGTACCGCGGCAACGTTGAAGTCAGGCGCTTTCTTACCTACGAGTACGCTCATTCCATGTCTCCTTTAAGCGGAAGGTTGAAGGACGGCACCGCAGCCTGCCGGCTCCTCGTGAAGCCTCGATGGCAGGGGCGCCGTTCCCCGGGAAACAACCATCATACACCCCGCCCCAGCCGGCGCTAAGTCTTTGTCCGACAAAGCCATTTGTCGGGGGGCGAAAAAAACCCGACTAAAACGCTCCAGGGAACTTTGACAATCATTCTCATTATTATTAGTATCTTTTCCAACTCAACTTCCCAGTAGCCAGATCGCCATGTACGTCTGCCTCTGCCAAGGTGTTACCGACAACCAGATCCGCGATGCCATCTACGAAGGCTGCTGCAGCTATCGTGAGGTTCGCGAAGCCACCGGCGTCGGTACCCAGTGCGGCAAGTGCGCATGCCTGGCCAAGCAGGTGGTACGCGAAACCCTCAACGACCTGCAGAGTGCCCAGCCGGTACCGGCGTTCGGGACTACGGCGTTCGTCGCTGCCTGAAAAATATTTTTTATCCCTCTTTCAGAAGAACCGGGCCTGGCGCCCGGTTTTTTTATGCCTTCAATTCAATGACTTAGCGGCAGAACGCGGAAAGAAAACATTCGTATTCATATTCTTTTTCCCTTATATTTCAATAACTTAGGTTTGACACCCTGCTTCGTCGCGGCCAAACTTGGCGAATCACACCCACTACGACGGCAGGATTCGGCATGAAAGGCGACAAGAAAGTCATCCAGCACCTCAACAAGATCCTCGGCAACGAGCTGATCGCGATCAACCAGTACTTCCTCCACTCGCGCATGTGGAACGACTGGGGCCTGAAGCGCCTCGGCGCCCACGAGTACCACGAGTCGATCGACGAGATGAAGCATGCCGACAAGCTCATCGAGCGCATCCTCTTCCTCGAAGGCCTGCCCAACCTGCAGGACCTCGGCAAGCTGCTGATCGGCGAGAACACCCAGGAAATGCTGCAGTGCGACCTGAACCTGGAGCTGAAGGCGACCAAGGACCTGCGCGAAGCCATCGTGCATTGCGAGCAGGTGCACGACTACGTCAGCCGCGACCTGCTGAAGGACATCCTGGAGTCGGAAGAAGAGCACATCGACTACTTGGAAACCCAGCTGGGCCTGATCCAGAAAGTCGGCCTGGAGAACTACCTGCAGTCGCACATGCACGAAGACGACTGATCGGGAACCACGACGAAGCGCCGGCGGCCTGCCCCGCCGGCGCTTTTTTCTTGCCGCCAGAAAGCCTCAGGCGCTGCGCGGCCTGCGCCGGACCAGATCGGCGCGCAGGGCCAGCAACAGGCAAAGACCGACCAGTACCAGCAATGCCCAGCGCAGGCCGATCTCGTGGGCCAGCAGGCCGATCAGCGGCGGTCCCATCAGCAGTCCGCCATACCCCACGGTAGAGACGGCGGCGACCCCGATCACCGGATCGATGCCCGGCTGGTTGCCAGCAGCGCTGATCACGATCGGCACCATCACCGACAGTCCCAGGCCAACCACCCCGAAACCGGCGATGCTCAGCGCCGGCCAGGGGCTGAACAGCGCCACCAGCATGCCCAGCGTGGCCAGCGAACCCAGGCCGCGCAGCAACGGCGCATCGTCGATGCGTCCGCGCAGGCGGTCGCCGAACAGCCGCCCCACCACCATCGCCGCGGAAAACGCCGCGAAGCCCAGCGCCGCCACCCGCTCGGAAGCATCCAGAACGCTGTGCAGGAACAGCGCGCTCCAGTCAGCCACGCCGCCCTCGGAAACGAACGCGCAGAGAATCAGCAGGCCCAGGCCGAGCAAGGCCCGCGGCGGCAAGGTGAAGCCGCCGCCCTTGCGCGCGCCCGCCTTGCTCGGGTCCGGCGGAAGCAACGCGCGTACGAAGAATGGCAGGCTCAGCAGGCCGAGTGCGGTGAGAATGAGGAAGTGCCAGAACGGCGTCAGTCCGGCCAGGGCCGCGGCGCTCAACGCACCGACCAGGCAACCGAGGCTGTACATGCCATGCAGCATGGACATGCAGGGCTTGCCGAGCAGGCGCTCGACATCCACCGCCTGGATGTTCATCGCCACGTCCATCCCGGCGAAGCTCACGCCCAACACGTAGAAGGCCAACGCCAGTTGCCACCAGCCCTGGCTCAGGCCGAGCAGCGGAAACACCAGCAGCATGATCAGGCAACCGCCGATCACTACGCTGCGGCTGCCGATGCGCTGGACCAGGAAACCGCTCAACGGGAACGCCGTGAGCGCGCCGACCCCGACGCCGAGCAGGGCCTGGCCGAGCGCGCGCTCGTCCAGCTGGGTCTGCTCCTTGAGCGCCGGGATGCGTCCCATCAGGTTGCCGATGACCAGCCCGGCCATGGCGAAGAAATAGATGCAAGCCAGGCGACCCTGGCGAGGATTGACTTCCGACATGGAGGCTCCCGGTTTCCTTGCTGGTTTCTCCGGACAAAAAAGAAACCCCGCACAAGGCGGGGCTCTTCGTCGGATGCGCGGATCAGGCGTTGGCTTTGGCCGCCGCGTCCTTGACCAGGGTCTGCAGTTCGCCCTTCTCGAACATCTCGGCGAGGATGTCGCTGCCGCCGACCAGTTCGCCATTGACCCACAGCTGCGGGAAGGTCGGCCAGTTCGCGTACTTCGGCAGGTTGGCGCGGATTTCCGGGTTCTGCAGGATGTCGACGTAGGCGAACTTCTCGCCACAGGCCATCAGCACCTGGGCCGCGCGCGAGGAGAAACCGCACTGCGGGGCGTTCGGCGAACCCTTCATGTACAGCAGGATGGGGTTGTTGGCGATCTGCTCTTTAATGGTTTCGATGATGTCCATGGCTTACCTCAACAGGAACGTTTCGACACGGTAACTCGGCAAATAATGACCGGTATTGTATCGGAAAGCCTAGCGCGACGCTCGGCTTTACTCTCGCGTTCCGTCGACCCGCTCAGGCCGCTTCCACCTCCACCGGCAGGCCGTTGAGCGCGGCGTTACCCGACAGCAGGTCGAGATGACGCTCGTCGGTCAGGTCGTTGGCGCTGACGCCGGCCTGGGCGCGGGCGATCGCCAGTTGCACGCCGGGCCGCGCGTGGCCCCAGCCGTGCGGCAGGCTGACCACCCCGGGCATCATCTCGCTGCTCGCCGCCACCTCCACCTCCACGCTGCCGACCCGCGAGCGCACCCGCACCCGTTGCCCGTCGACCAGGCCGCGACCCTCCAGGTCCCGCGGGTGCATCAGCAACTGATGACGCGGCTTGCCCTTCACCAGGCGATGGTAGTTGTGCATCCAGGAATTGTTGCTGCGCACGTGGCGTCGTCCGATCAGCAGCAACTGGTCGGACGCAGGCAGCGGCTGTGCGGCGAAGCGTTGCAGGTCGTCGACGAACAGCGGCGGCGCGGCCTGGATGCGCTGGTCGGCGGTCTTCAGGCGCGGCGCCAGGTTCGGCCGCAGCGGCCCGAGGTCGATGCCGTGGGGATGTTCGCGCAGAGTGGCCAGGCTCAGCCTGTGCTCGGAACGGTCGCCGTAGGCGCCAGCGCGCAGGCCGAGGTCGATCATCTGCTGCGGCTCCAGGGTCGGTTTCAGCTCCAGGCCGTTGCGCGCGGCGAAGGCCCGCGCCAGGCCGACGAAGATCTCCCAGTCGTGCAGCGCACCCTCGGGACGCGGCAGCACGGCCTCGTTGAAACGGGTCACGTTACGCACGGCGAAGACGTTGAAGGTGGTGTCGTAGTGATCGTGCTCCAGCGGCGCGGTGGGCGGCAGGATGAGATCGGCGTAGCGGGTCGTCTCGTTGATGTAGAGGTCGATGCTGAGCATGAACTCCAGGCCGTCCAGGGCCTGTTCGAGCCGCCTCCCGTTGGGCGTGGACAGCACCGGGTTGCCGGCTACCGTGACCAGCGCGCGCACCTGCCCCTCGCCTTCACCGAGGATTTCTTCCGCCAATGCCGCCACCGGCAGTTCGCCGCCATATTCCGGCAGCCCCGAGACGCGGCTGCGCCAACGGCCGAAGTGGCCACCAGAGGTACTCGCCACCAGGTCCAGGGCCGGCGAGGTGCACAGCGCGCCACCGACCCGGTCGAGGTTGCCGGTGACCAGGTTGATCAGTTGCACCAGCCACTGGCAGAGCGTGCCGAAGGCCTGGGTGGAAACGCCCATCCGGCCATAGCAGACCGCCCGTTCGGCGGCGGCGAAATCCCGCGCCAGTTGGCGAATGCTTTCGGCCGGCACGCCACAGCGCGCGCTCATGGACTCGGCGTCGAAGGCCGCGACCGCCTCGCGCACCCGCTCCAGCCCGTCGACCGGCAGCGGCGTGGGGCGACCGAGGTTCTCCTCGAACAGGGTGTTGAGTATCCCGAGCAACAGCGCCGCATCCTGGCCGGGACGAATGAACAGGTGCCGGTCGGCGATAGCCGCGGTCTCGCTGCGCCGGGGATCGACCACCACCAACCGGCCGCCGCGTGCCTTCAGCGCCTTCAGGCGCTTCTCCACGTCCGGCACGGTCATGATGCTCCCGTTGGACGCCAGCGGGTTGCCGCCGAGCACCAGCATGAAGTCGGTGTGGTCGATGTCGGGGATCGGGATCAACAAACCATGGCCGTACATCTGCTGGCTGACCAGGTGATGCGGCAACTGGTCGACGGAAGTCGCGGAGAAGCGGTTGCGCGTTTTCAGCAGGCCGAGGAAGTAGTTGCTATGGGTCATCAGGCCGTAGTTGTGCACGCTCGGATTGCCCTGGTAGACCGCCACCGCATCGTTGCCATGGCGCTCGCGGATCTCGCCGAGGCGGCTGGCCACCAGCGCGAAGGCCTCGTCCCAGCCGATCGGCTGCCACTCGCTGCCGACCCGGCGCAACGGCTGGCGCAGGCGGTCGGGGTCGTCCTGGATGTCCTGCAGGGCCACCGCCTTGGGACAGACATGGCCGCGGCTGAAGCTGTCCTGCGGGTCGCCCTTGATCGAGCGGATCCGCGGCACGCCGCCCTCGTCGCTCTCGGTCTCGATGGCGAGCCCGCAGATGGCCTCGCAGAGATGGCACGCACGGTAGTGGAGGGTCTTGCTCATGGCTCGCCTCTTCATTGTCGTCGCCGGCCGTCGCGGCCCGGCGCGTACGCGAGGACCAGACGACCGGTCTAGTCGTCGAATCGGCACTATGCGGCGCCTTCCGCCGCCGCGCCAGCAGCGTCAGTCGGCTGAATCGCCAGGCATCAGGCTGGCCGATGGGCGCGGTAGAGGGGAGGCGTGCCGTTTGTCCGGCTGTCAACTATCCACCTGGGAATTCCGGCGCGGCGAAAGCCGGTGCTAAACCTTGTCTCTTCGAGTCCACCCCTGTCCGACAAGACCAATAAAGCGTGGAGACCGCATGACCGACGACCACTCCTTCCGCCCTCGCCCCACCTCGTTGTCAGCCGCCCTGCTGCTGGGCGCCTGGATCGCACAGCCGGCCACGGCCGCCTATGTCGAAGCCGGTCGGCCCGGCGATCCGGCCAGTTGGCGCTCCGCCGAATACCAGCAGGACTGGGGCCTGGAACGGATGCGGGCCGACCAGGCCTATGCCGCCGGCATCGACGGCCAGGGCGTGAAGATCGGCGAGATGGACTCCGGTTTCGACCCGAGCCATCCGGATACTCCCGCCTCGCGCTACCAGCCGGTGACGGCCAGCGGCACCTATGTCGACGGCACGCCGTTCAGCGTCAGCGGCGCGATGAACGGCAACAACGACTCCCACGGTACCCACGTCGGCGGCACCCTCGGCGCCTCGCGCGACGGCGTCGGCATGCACGGGGTGGCCTACGCGGCACAGGTATATGTCGCCAACACCAACCAGAACGACAGCTTCCTGTTCGGCCCGACGCCCGACCCGAACTATTTCAAGGCCGCCTACCAGGCGCTGGCCGACGCCGGGGTGCGGGCGATCAACAACAGTTGGGGCAGCCAGCCCAAGGACGTCAGCTACGAGACCCTCGACGGCCTGCACGCCGCCTATGCCCAGCACTACGGGCGCTCCACCTGGCTGGACGCCGCCGCCGGCGTCTCCCGCCAGGGCGTGATCAACGTCTTCAGCGCCGGCAACAGCGGCTACGCCAACGCCAGCGTGCGCTCCGCCCTGCCCTACTTCCAGCCGGACCTGGAAGGCCACTGGCTGGCCGTGTCCGGCCTCGACCAACAGAACGGCCAGCGCTACAACCGCTGCGGCATCGCCAAGTACTGGTGCATCACCACGCCCGGCCGCCTGATCAACAGCACCATGCCCGGCGGCGGCTACGCCAACAAGTCCGGTACCTCGATGGCCGCGCCCCACGCCACCGGCGCGCTGGCCCTGGTCATGCAGCGCTATCCGTACCTGAACAACGAGCAGGCGCTGCAGGTTCTGCTGACCACCGCCACCCAGCTCGACGGCACGCCGACCGGCGCCCCCACCGACACCGTCGGCTGGGGCGTGCCGGATCTCGGTCGGGCGATGCATGGGCCTGGACAATTGCTCGGCCGCTTCGAGGCCAACCTCCCGGCCGGCCTGCGCGACGAATGGAGCAACCCGATTTCCGATAGCGCCCTGCTCCAGCGCCAGGCCGAGGACGCCGCCGAGCACGCGGCCTGGCAGCGGACGCTGAAGGACAAGGGCTGGGAAAACGGCTTGCCGGCCGGTGCCAGCCAGCAGGAACGCACCGACTATGCCATCGGCATGGCCCGCGACCAGGCCGCCGCCCAGCGCCAGTACCAGGGCAGCCTGGTCAAGGCCGGTGCCGGCAGCCTGGTCCTGAGCGGCGACAGCACCTATCGCGGGCCGACCCTGGTCGATGGCGGGCTGCTCAGCGTCGACGGTTCGCTGCTGTCCGCCGTCGAAGTCAATGCCGGCGGCACCCTCGGCGGCAGCGGCAGGATCGGCGGCCTGCTGGCGCGCTCCGGCGGCACGGTGGCCGCGGGCAACTCCATCGGCACCCTGGAGGTCGCCGGGGACCTGCGCTTCGAATCCGGCTCGACCTACGCGGTGGAGCTTTCGGAAAGCGCCAGCGACCGGATCGTCGCCAGCGGCAAGGCGAGCATCGCGGGCGGCAACGTCACCCTGGCCATGGAAAACAGCCCCGACCTGCTCAGCCAGTCCCAGGTCGAGAGCCTGGTCGGCCGCCGCTACGACATCCTCGACGCCGCCGGCGGCATCGACGGGCGCTTCGACGCGGTATTGCCGAACTACCTGTTCCTCGGCGGCACCCTGGACTACGCGGCCAACGCCATCCGCCTGGATATCGGACGCAACGGCACGACCCTCGCCAGCGTCGCGCAGACGCCCAACCAGGCGGCGGTCGCTGGGGCCGTGGAAACGCTCGGCGCCGGCAACCCGGTCTACGAAAGCCTGCTCCTGTCGGAAAACGCCGCAACCGCCCAACGGGCCTTCCAGCAATTGTCCGGGGAAATCTACCCGGCGCTCGCCGGCCTGTTGCTCAACGACAGCCGCTATCTGCGCGACAGCGTCGGCGAACGCCTGCGCCAGGCCAGCGACGGCGAGGCCGGCGGGGAGGCTCCCGAAGGCTGGTTCAAGGCGCTCGGCTCCTGGGGCAAGAGTGCCGATGGCAGCCACGGCAGCGAAGGCTACCGGCATTCGGTCGGCGGCTTCCTGCTCGGCGTCGACAGCCAGGTCGCCAGCGACACGCGCCTCGGCCTGGTGGCCGGCTACAGCAACAGCTCGCTGAACATGGACAGCAGCCTGCAATCCTCCGCCAGCATCGACAGCTACCACCTCGGCGCCTACCTCGGCCGGCAATTGCAGCAATGGCGCCTGAGCCTGGGCGCGGCGCACACCTGGCACCGCGCCGAGGTCAAGCGCGACCTGCAATACGGCGCCGTGGCCGGCAAGCAGAAGGCCAAGCTCGACGCACAGAGCAGCCAGTTGTTCGCCGAGGCCGCCTACGCGCTGGGTTGGCGCAGCCTGGAGCTGGAACCCTTCGCCGGGCTGGCCTACGTGCACGTCGCCAGCGATGACTTCCGCGAACGCGGTAGCGCCGCGGCCCTGGAGGGTGGCGACGACAACCTGGACGCCGCCTTCACCACCCTGGGCCTGCGCGCGAAACGGCATTTCGAGCTGGATGCCGGACGCCGCCTGGCGCTCTCCGGCACCCTCGGCTGGCGCCACAACCTGAGCGACACCACCCCGCAACGGCACCTGGCGTTCGCCAGCGGCAGCCAGCCATTCAGCGTGGAAAGCGTGGCCCTGTCCCGCGACGCCGCGCTGCTCGGCGTCGACGCCAGCCTCGCGGTGAATCGCGAAGTGAGCGTGCGGCTGGGCTACAACGGCCTGCTGGGCAGCCGCGAGAAGGACCATGGCGTCGGACTGGCCGTCGACTGGCGTTTCTGACTTCGGTTACGAGGGCATGCCAGCCGTTGGATGGGTTCCGGCGGGCGGCAAGGGGAAAAAGCCACTTCATTGCCCTCGGTCACGAAACCGCTGCAAATATGAGAAAAAGACCTAACTAAAGGATTCATGCGAAATGCATAGCGCTATACTGTCCATCCAGCGCTGTACTATCCCTTCCAGCGCTGATCGCGACCCGGTGCCCGCACCACCGTGCCGCACGAGCCCCGGAGATCCGCACCTCCGGGGCTCACCTTTTGCTCCTCTCGCACCCTCCTTCCCCGGCTGAGCCCCTCCCCCTGCAAATCCGCGACGAATGGCTGCAATCCGGCAATCCGATGAACGAGCGGCCGAACCGCGGGCGCCCAGGCTGCCTGCGCACAGTCGCGGAACGGGTCAGGCCTGGCGGAAGAAGATCATGCCGAACAGCACCGCCAGGGCGCTGAGGAACGACAACCCGGTTTGCCCCAGGACCATCAGGATCGCGGCCGCCGCCGTGCTCAGCGCATGCCAGCCCCAGAGCAGGCACGACAGGTTGAGGACGATGCCGGCCAGGGCCAGGTGACGCTTGCGGCTGCGCCTGAGCAGGCCGGCCAGGCCCAGCACCAGGCCGCAGGTCGATACCGCGAAGACCGCCAGCAAGGCGGCGAACAGGCCGAGCAGATGGTTCTCGTCGCTGAGGTCGATCCGCTCGCCGAGCGCCAGCGCCATCACCGCCAGCGCGATGGCGACCCCGGCCAGGGCGAGGAACAGCGACAGGCCGCCCAGCCGCGATTGGCGCAATGGCCGTGCCGGCGGCGCGGCGGCGAGTGTTTCTCCCGTGTGCATGTTCGACCTCCCTGGTCCGAAACCCGCCTCCTCCATGAAGGTATTCGGGCGCGCACAGCATAAAGCGTCGCCCCGCCCAACCGATAGATCGACGAGGCGGGACTTTGGCGGCGGGACAACCGCGAAGACCCGGGAAAAACCCCGTAACCCGCGCCTTCCAAGCCCCTCCTTGTGTTTCCGCGACATTTCCTTATAAGATCGCGCCTTCCCCTATTTTCCCGCACGTTGCGGTCCCGCCGCAGGTCCAGTCCCGTTTTCTCTCGCGAAAGCCGGCCAGTGCCTCGGCCAGCAGTAAAAATAAAAGGTAGTCAGCGATGAGCGTACGGCACTTTCTCTCGTTTATGGATTACAGCCCCGAAGAGCTGATCGGTCTGATCCGCCGCGGCAGCGAGCTGAAGGACCTGCGCAACCGAGGCGTGCTCTACGAGCCGCTGAAGAGCCGGGTCCTGGGCATGGTCTTCGAGAAGGCTTCGACCCGTACCCGCCTGTCCTTCGAAGCCGGGATGATCCAGCTCGGCGGCCAGGCGATCTTCCTCTCCCCGCGCGACACCCAGCTCGGCCGCGGCGAGCCGATCGGCGACAGCGCCCGGGTCATGTCGCGGATGCTCGACGGCGTGATGATCCGCACCTTCGCCCACGCCACCCTGACGGAATTCGCCGCGCACTCGAAGGTGCCGGTGATCAACGGCCTGTCCGACGACCTGCACCCCTGCCAGTTGCTCGCCGACATGCAGACCTTCCACGAGCACCGCGGCAGCATCCAGGGCAAGACCGTGGCCTGGATCGGCGACGGCAACAACATGTGCAACAGCTATATAGAAGCGGCGCTGAAGTTCGACTTCCAGCTGCGCGTGGCCTGCCCCGAGGGCTACGAGCCGAAGGCCGAGTTCGTCGCCCTTGCCGGCGACCGCCTGCGCGTCGTCCGCGACCCGCGCGAGGCGGTGGCCGGCGCGCACCTGGTGAGCACCGACGTGTGGGCCTCGATGGGCCAGGAAGACGAAGCCGCCGCGCGCATCGCCCTGTTCCGTCCCTACCAGGTGAACGCCGCGTTGCTCGATGGGGCCGCCGACGATGTACTATTCATGCACTGCCTGCCGGCCCACCGCGGCGAGGAAATCAGCGAAGAGTTGCTGGACGACCCGCGCTCGGTAGCCTGGGACCAGGCAGAGAACCGTCTGCACGCGCAGAAGGCCCTCCTCGAATTGCTGATCGAACACGCCCATTACGCCTGAGCCCATGAGCCACGACCTGCTGCTGAACCTGAAAGATCTCGCCTGCGGCTACGCCTCGCAGAAAGTCGTGCAGGACCTCGACCTGCACCTCAATGCCGGAGACATCGGCTGCCTGCTGGGTCCTTCGGGATGCGGCAAGACCACCACCCTGCGCGCCATCGCCGGCTTCGAACCGGTGCTGGCCGGGCAGATCGAGCTGGGCGGCGAAGTCATCTCGCGTCCCGGCTTCACCCTGGCGCCGGAGAAACGCCGGATCGGCATGGTGTTCCAGGACTACGCGCTGTTCCCCCATCTCAGCGTGGCCGACAATGTCGGCTTCGGCATCCGCAAGCATCCACAACGCGAACGCCTGGTGCGCGAGCTTCTGGAGCTGGTCAAGCTCGACCACCTCGCCGCGCGCCACCCCCACGAACTCTCCGGCGGCCAGCAACAACGGGTGGCCCTGGCCCGCGCGCTGGCGCCCGAACCGCTGTTGCTGCTGCTCGACGAACCCTTCTCCAACCTCGACGTGGAACTGCGCCGCAGCCTCAGCCAGGAGGTTCGCGAGATCCTCAAGGCACGCGGCACCAGCGCGATCCTGGTGACCCACGACCAGGAAGAAGCCTTCGCCGTCTGCGACCACATCGGCGTGTTCAAGGAAGGTCACCTGGAACAGTGGGACACCCCCTACAACCTCTACCACGAGCCGCTGACGCCCTTCGTCGCCAGCTTCGTCGGCCAGGGCTACTTCATTCGCGGCCAGTTGCTCAGCCCCGATACGGTGCAGACCGAACTCGGCGTGATCCGCGGCAATCGCGCCTACAGCCTGCCTTCCGGCAGCGCGGTAGACGTCCTGCTGCGCCCGGACGACCTGGTGCACGCGCCGCAGGGCGAGCTGAAGGCGCGGATCGTCGGCAAGACCTTCCTCGGCGCCGCCACCCTGTACCGCCTGCAATTGCCCACCGGTACCCAGCTGGAATCGATCTTCCCCAGCCATGCCGACCACCAGCCGGGCGATGACGTCGGTATCCGCGTCGCCGCCGACCACCTGGTGGTGTTCGCCGCCCGGGGCAGCGTCGCCGCGCACCTCGCTCCCGTCCAGGCCTGATACCTCGGCGCCGTTCGGTCGGCGGCGCCTTTCCCTATCGACCGCATAGGTGGAGCCGGACGTCTCCAGCCCCTACAATCGCCCGACGATTCGAGGAGCCTGAACGATGCTGATGGTGATTTCCCCCGCCAAGACCCTGGACTACGAGACCCCGCCGGTCACCCACCGCTTCACCCAGCCGCAATACCTGGACCACGCCCAGGAACTGATCCAGCAACTGCGCCAGCTCACGCCACTGCAGATCAGCGAACTGATGAAGCTTTCCGACAAGCTCGCCGGCCTGAATGCCGCTCGCTACGCCAGCTGGCATCCGGAGTTCACCCCGGAGAACGCCAAGCAGGCGTTGCTCGCCTTCAAGGGCGATGTCTACACCGGCCTCAACGCGGAAGACTTCGGCGAGGACGATTTCGCCTTCGCCCAGGATCACCTGCGCATGCTCTCCGGTCTCTACGGCGTGCTGCGCCCGCTCGACCTCATGCAGCCCTATCGACTGGAAATGGGCACCCGCCTGGCCAACACCCGTGGCAAGGATCTCTACGCCTTCTGGGGCGAGCGTATCAGCCAGTGGCTGAACGAAGCGCTGGCCGCCCAGGGCGACGACGTGCTGCTCAACCTGGCCTCCAACGAGTACTTCGGCGCGGTGAAGCGCAAGGCACTGCAAGCGCGGGTCATCGACACCGAGTTCAAGGACCTGAAGAACGGCCAGTACAAGATCATCAGCTTCTACGCCAAGAAGGCTCGCGGCATGATGGCTCGCTACGTGATCCGCGAGCGCCTGCGCGACCCGGCCGGGCTGAAGGACTTCAAGGCCCACGGCTATTACTTCAGCGCCGAGCAATCCGGCCCGGATCAGCTGGTATTCCTCAGGGACGCCCCGCAAGACTGATCTCCCCGGCCCGCCGTCCTGGCGGGCCGCTCCTCTTTCGGCACGCCGGCGCCTCCTGGCGCTACCGTTCGTCCCTCCGAAACCCCTGCTGCGTCGCCTTTCTCCCCGGAAAAGCCCTTGTGGCGAATAGGCCTACTCAACCGTTCGTCTGCAAGTCATGCGGAACTGCATCACATTTTTTTACGCCCAGCCCACAGACTTTTCCCCAATTCAAGGCGGAAATGCCATCTCCGGCGTAATCCATTGGCCATTACCAGCCTCCCGCCATTACATGCAAATTACGATTGCAAAGTGCATGGGTCGAAGATTAAGGAATCCTTAAGGTTTGCTTAAGGCGGTAAAAGCGGCTTCTGTTTCATTCCGGTGACGCGGAACTTTCAGCCGCCATGCATTCTGCAACTAGTGGCCATTGGCAGGCATTTAACGGAAAGGCCATCAAGTTGGTATCAAGTGATATCAAACGGATATTTCCAAATATTTCGCGAGCGGGACAAACGGCCGGAACTTCCCTCGCAGAGAAAACATCCTATCACCGCGATGCCTATCGATAGTTATGGGCAGAGCAACTTGAAACCGTCTCGAATAATCGGATTCCGCTCCGAGGGACAAACTCAACCTATTGAAATTAAAGGCATTTAGAAACTTGAATTCTATGGACCGAACTAAAACGAAGCATCCAAGGTCGGGTTATGCACCGTTATTGAAACCCACCTGAAACATTAAAGGGCATGAACTTATAACTTGCCCTATTAGAGTGCCGAACAACTAAGCACTCTATTCGAAACTGCCTGAAGGCGGATCAAGGGCTCTGGATCGGGGCTCGTAGTAACGGCTCGCCAGATAGGGAAGTGGCCATACGGCCACCTCATTAACGGCGCGACAAACAATCGAGGTGAATGCGATGCGAATCAGCATCTTTGGTTTGGGCTATGTCGGTGCAGTATGTGCTGGCTGCCTGTCGGCACGCGGTCATGAAGTCATTGGTGTGGATGTCTCCAGCACCAAGATCGACCTGATCAACCAGGGCAAGTCGCCCATCGTCGAACCGGGCCTGGAAGCGTTGTTGCAGCAAGGCCGGCAGACCGGACGGCTTTCGGGCACCACCGACTTCAAGAAGGCCGTGCTGGACTCCGACGTATCGTTCATCTGCGTCGGCACGCCGAGCAAGAAGAACGGCGACCTGGACCTGGGCTACATCGAGACCGTCTGCCGCGAGATCGGCTTCGCCATCCGCGAGAAGTCCGAACGCCACACCGTGGTGGTGCGCAGCACCGTACTGCCGGGCACCGTCAACAACGTGGTGATCCCGCTGATCGAGGACTGCTCGGGCAAGAAGGCCGGGGTCGACTTCGGCGTCGGCACCAACCCCGAATTCCTCCGCGAGAGCACCGCCATCAAGGACTACGACTTCCCGCCGATGACCGTGATCGGCGAACTGGACAAGCAGACCGGCGACCTTCTCGAGGAAATCTACCGCGAGCTGGACGCGCCGATCATCCGCAAGACCGTCGAGGTCGCCGAGATGATCAAGTACACCTGCAACGTCTGGCACGCCGCCAAGGTCACCTTCGCCAACGAGATCGGCAACATCGCCAAGGCGGTCGGCGTCGACGGCCGCGAGGTGATGGACGTGATCTGCCAGGACCACAAGCTCAACCTGTCGCGCTACTACATGCGTCCCGGCTTCGCCTTCGGCGGCTCCTGCCTGCCCAAGGATGTACGCGCCCTCACCTATCGCGCCAGCCAGCTGGACGTCGAGCACCCGATGCTCGGTTCGTTGATGCGCAGCAACTCCAACCAGGTGCAGAAGGCCTTCGATCTCATCACCAGCCACGACACCCGCAAGGTCGGCCTGCTCGGCCTGTCGTTCAAGGCCGGCACCGACGATTTGCGCGAAAGCCCGCTGGTGGAGCTGGCCGAGATGCTCATCGGCAAGGGCTACGAGTTGCGCATCTTCGACCGCAACGTCGAATACGCGCGTGTCCACGGGGCCAACAAGGAATACATCGAGTCGAAGATCCCGCACGTCTCCTCACTGCTGGTCTCCGACCTCGACGAAGTGGTGGCGAGTTCCGATGTGCTGGTGCTGGGCAATGGCGACGAGCTATTCGTCGACCTGGTGAACAAGACCCCGAGCGGCAAGAAGCTGGTCGACCTGGTGGGCTTCATGCCGCACACCACCACTGCCCAGGCCGAGGGCATCTGCTGGTAGCGGGCCGCCCCCTGGCCCCGTGAGCCGGTAAAGAACCTCTTTATCGCCCTCGGACCGAAGGCCGTCTCCGCGGCGTGCGCCATAACAACAACAAGCGCACGCCGGCGTCGAGGCCAAGGTCCCCAGCCCGATGGAACTGATGATGGAAACTTACAAACGTGGCCTCGCCGAAGCCACCGGCTGGCTGGTGTTCCTCAGCCTGCTGATGGTGCTCGCGCTGGCAGTGCCGAAGACCGTGTTCGACGCCGACTCCAAGGATTTCATCCTGCTTATCGGCGCCGTCGGCATCTGGCGCTACTCCATGGGCGGCGTGCACTTCCTGCGCGGCATGCTGTTCCTCCACGTGGTCTACCCGTACTACCGCCGGCGCGTGCGCCAGTTGGGCAGCGCGGCCGACCCGTCGCACGTGTTCCTGATGGTCACCAGTTTCCGCATCGACGCCCTGACCACTGCCATGGTCTATCGCTCGGTGATCCGCGAAGCCATCGACAGCGGCTACCCGACCACCGTGGTCTGCTCCATCGTCGAGATGTCCGACGAGGTCCTGGTCCGTTCTCTGTGGGAGAAGATGAACCCGCCGGACCGGGTCAGCCTCGACTTCGTGCGGATTCCCGGCACCGGCAAGCGCGACGGCCTGGCCTATGGCTTCCGCGCGATTTCCCGGCACCTGCCGGACGACGACGCGGTGGTCGCGGTGATCGACGGCGACACCGTGCTCGACCACGGCGTGGTGAAGAAGACCGTGCCCTGGTTCAAGCTCTTCCCCAACGTCGGCGGCCTCACCACCAATGAATTCTGCGAAGTGCAGGGCGGCTACGTGATGAGCGAGTGGCACAAGCTGCGCTTCGCCCAGCGCCACATCAACATGTGCTCGATGGCCCTGTCCAAGCGCGTGCTGACCATGACCGGACGGATGTCGGTGTTCCGCGCCCGGGTGGTGACCAACCCCGAGTTCATCACCGACGTCGAGAACGACCACCTGGAGCACTGGCGCCTGGGTCGCTTCAAGTTCCTCACCGGCGACGACAAGTCCAGCTGGTTCAGCCTGATGCGCCTGGGCTACGACACCTTCTACGTGCCCGACGCGGCGATCAACACGGTCGAGCACCCGCCGGAGAAGAGCTTCATCAAGGCCAGTCGCAAGCTGATGTACCGCTGGTACGGCAACAACCTGCGGCAGAACTCGCGCGCGCTCAAGCTCGGCGCGCGGCGCCTGGGCTGGTTCACCATGCTGGTGCTGTTCGACCAGCGCGTCTCGATGTGGACCAGCCTGCTCGGCCTGGTGGTGGCGATCCTCGCCAGCCTCAAGTACAGCATCGCCTTCCTGCTGGTGTACCTGCTCTGGATCGGCCTCACCCGCCTGGTGCTGACCCTGCTCCTCTCGCTCTCCGGGCACCGCATCGGCCCGGCCTATCCGCTGATCCTCTATTACAACCAGATCGTCGGCGCGCTGGTGAAGATCTACGTGTTCTTCCGCCTCGACCGGCAGTCCTGGACCCGCCAGCCGACCAAGCTGGAGCGCGGCCTGGCCAGCTTCCAGCGCTGGTTCAACGCCTGGTCGTCGCGGGCCATGACCTTCTCTGCCGCCAGCATCTTCGTCGCCGTGCTGCTGACCATCGTATGACCACCGAATCGACTACGGACAACGCCAGGGCCGCGGCCCGCGCGCAAATCGACCCAGATTGGACCGAACAGGACCCGACACCATGAATACAGCCGTCAACGTCAACGTCGTGCACGAATCCGAAGCCCAGCGCCAGTTCGCCCGGGTCAAGCTGCCGGCGCGCATCCGCTACATCGGCGCCAACCGCGAAGGCGTCGACGCACGCCTGCTGGATCTCTCCGCCGGCGGCTTCGCCTTCACCGCGAGCGGCGCGCCGATCCAGCCCGGCGACCTGTACAAGGGCAAGCTGCTGTTCCAGGTCGACAGCATCAGCTTTTCCCTCGAAGTGGAGTTCCAGGTGCGCTCGGTGGACCCCGCCAGCCGCCGCGTCGGCTGCGAGTTCCAGAACCTCAAGCCGCGCGAGGTGGCGGCCCTGCGCTACCTGATCACCTCCTACCTGGCCGGCGAGGTGATCGGCGTCGGCGACATGCTCAACACCCTCCAGCGCGAGAACTTCACCAAGGCCCGCAAGCAGGGCGGCGGCAACGGCGGGATGGGCTTCTTCGGCCGGGTCCGGGCGGTGACCCTGAGCACCGCGATCTTCGTCGTCGGGGTCGGCGCCTTCGCCTTCATCCTCAACCAGATGTACAACCTGTACTTCGTCACCCATGCCGATTCCGGCGTGGTCAGCGTCCCCAACCAGCAGATCACCATGCCCCGCGAGGGCACCGTGCAGAGCCTTCTCGGGCCCAACGCGGAAGTCGCCAAAGGCGCGCCGATCGCTACCTTCTCGGCCAACCTGCTGGACATGCTCAAGGGCAACCTGACCGAGGAGCAGCTCAACCCGGGCAACATCGAGAAGCTCTTCGGCCACCAGATGAAAGGGACCCTGACCAGCCCCTGCGACTGCCGCGTGGTCCAGCAACTGGTAGCCGACGGGCAATACGCCAACAAGGGCCAGGTGATCTTCACCCTCGCGCCGCGCGACAGCGTGGCCAGCATCGAGGCGCGCTTCCCCTACCGCAACGCCGCCGAGCTGGCGCCGGGCACCCGGGTGAACTTCCAGGTCGCCGGCGACGGCGTCAACCGCAGCGGCCGCATCGTCAACACCGCGCCGGTGGACGGCGACCTGTCCTCGGAAATCCGCGTGCAGATCCAGCCCGACCAGCCGCTCGACGCCCAGTACGCCGGCCGCCCGGCCGAGGTCAGCATCGGCGGCCTGCCCGGCCGCACCCTGCTGAACAAGGCCGTGACCCTGGCCACCGCTCGCTGACCGGTACCCGACCATGAAGATGCCCATCCTCCCTCCCCTGCCCCTGGCGTCCCGGCACCTGCTGCTGGCCTCGGCCATCGCCCTGGCCGCCGGCTGCGCCGGACTGCCCGACCAGCGCCTGGCCCAGGAGGCCCTGGAGCGCGGCGACCTCGCCACCGCCCAGAGCAACTACCAGGCCCTGGCCGCGATGGGTTACGCCGACGCCCAGGTCGGCCTCGCCGACATGCAGGTCGCCAGCGGCGACAGCGCCCAGCAGGCCAAGGCCGAAAAGCTCTACCGCGAGGCCGCGCAGACCTCGCCGCGGGCCCGCGCGCGCCTTGGCAAGTGGCTGGCGGCCAAGCCCGGCGCCAGCGACGCCGAGCACCGCGAGGCCGAGCGCCTGCTCAGCCAGGCCTTCGAACAGGGCGAGGACAGTGCCCTGGTGCCGCTCATCGTGCTCTACCTGCAGTACCCGCAGTCCTGGCCGGAAATCGACCCGCAGCAGCGCATCGACCAGTGGCGCGCGCGCGGACTGCCGCAGGCCGACCTGGCGCAGATCATCCTCTACCGCACCCAGGGCACCTACGCCCAGCACCTGGGCGAGATCGAGCAGGTCTGCCAGCGCTGGCTGCGGCGCATGGACGTGTGCTGGTACGAACTGGCCACGGTCTACCAGATGCAGGGCAACGCGGAAAAGCAGAAGGTCCTGCTCGAACAGCTGCGCGCCGCCTACAAGGCCGGCCGGGTGCCCGGCGAGCGGGTCGACTCGGTGGCCGGGGTGCTCGCCGACGGCGAACTCGGCCAGCCCGACCCGCAGACCGCCCAGGCGCTGCTGGAAGAGATCGCGCCGAGCTACCCCGCGGCCTGGGTCAGCCTGGCCAAGCTGCTCTACGACTATCCCGACCAGGGCGACCTGGAAAAGATGCTCGGCTACCTGAAGAACGCCCAGGACGCCGCCCAGCCACGCGCCGAACTGCTCCTCGGGCGCCTCTACTACGACGGCAAGTGGGCGCCGCAGGACCCGCGCAAGGCCGAGCGGCACCTGCTCAAGGCCGCCGCCAGCGAACCCCAGGCCAACTACTACCTGGGGCAGATCTACCGCCGCGGCTTCCTCGGCAAGGTCTATCCGCAGAAGGCCGTCGACCACCTGATCCTCGCCGCCCGCGCCGGCCAGGCCAGCGCCGACATGGCCCTGGCCCAGCTCTGGTCGCAGGGCCGCGGCATCCAGCCGAACCGGGTCAACGCCTACGTCTTCGGCCAGCTCGCCGTGCAGCAGCAGGTACCGCAGGCCAGCGACCTGCTCGGGCAGATCGAAGCGCAACTGCCGCCGGCCGAACGCAGCCAGGCGCAGCAATTGCTTAAGCGCGAACAACAGAGCCGCGGCAACAACTGGCAGGCCACCGTCAGCCTGCTGCAGAGCCAGGACTCGCCGATCAACGAAGAAGAGCCAGAAAGCCTATGAACAGCTCCCGTTCCGTCAACCCGCGGCCGTCCTTCGCGCCGCGCGCCCTGTCCCTGGCCATCGCCCTGCTGCTCGGCGCGCCGGCGTTCGCCGCCGGCAGCGGCGAGGCACCGAAGAACTTCGGCCTGGACGTGAAGATCACCGGCGAATCGGAAAACGATCGCGACCTCGGCACCGCTCCCGGCGGCACCCTCAACGACATCGGTATCGACCTGCGGCCCTGGGCCTTCGGCCAGTGGGGCGACTGGAGCGCCTACTTCATGGGCCAGGCGGTGGCCGCCACCGACACCATCGAGACCGACACCCTGCAATCGGACACCGACGACGGCAACAACAGCCGCAACGACGGTCGCGAGCCGGACAAGAGCTACCTCGCCGCACGCGAATTCTGGGTCGACTACGCCGGCCTCACCGCCTACCCCGGCGAGCACCTGCGCTTCGGCCGCCAGCGCCTGCGGGAAGACAGCGGCCAGTGGCAGGACACCAACATCGAGGCGCTGAACTGGAGCTTCGAGACCACCCTGCTCAACGCCCACGCCGGAGTCGCCCAGCGTTTCAGCGAATACCGCACCGACCTCGACGAACTGGCTCCGGAGGACAAGGACCGCACCCATGTGTTCGGCGACATTTCCACCCAGTGGGCGCCGCACCACCGCATAGGCGTGCGCATCCACCACGCCGACGACAGCGGCCACCTGCGCCGCCCCGGCGAGGAAGTCGACAACCTCGACAAGACCTATACCGGCCAGCTCACCTGGCTCGGCATCGAGGCTACCGGCGATGCCTACAACTATCGTTCGAGCATGCCGCTGAACTACTGGGCCAGCGCCACCTGGCTGACCGGCGACCGCGACAACCTGACCACCACCACGGTCGACGACCGGCGCATCGCCACCGGCAAGCAGAGCGGCGACGTCAATGCCTTCGGCGTCGACCTCGGCCTGCGCTGGAACATCGACGAGCAATGGAAGGCCGGCGTCGGCTACGCCCGCGGCAGCGGCGGTGGCAAGGACGGCGAGGAGCAGTTCCAGCAGACCGGGCTGGAGAGCAATCGCTCCAACTTCACCGGCACCCGCTCGCGCGTGCACCGCTTCGGCGAAGCCTTCCGCGGCGAACTGAGCAACCTCCAGGCAGCCACCCTGTTCGGCTCCTGGCAACTGCGCGAGGACTACGACGCGAGCCTGGTCTACCACAAGTTCTGGCGCGTCGACGACGACTCCGACATCGGTACCAGCGGCATCAACGCCGCCCTGCAACCGGGCGAGAAGGACATCGGCCAGGAACTCGACCTGGTGGTGACCAAGTACTTCAAGCAAGGCCTGCTGCCGGCCTCGATGAGCCAGTACGTCGACGAGCCCTCGGCGCTGATCCGCTTCCGCGGCGGCCTGTTCAAGCCGGGCGACGCCTACGGGCCGGGCACCGACTCGACCATGCACCGCGCCTTCGTCGACTTCATCTGGCGCTTCTGAGCCCCGCGAGGAAACCGGACATGCCCGACATTTCCCTTTCGATCCCCCGCCGCCGGCTCCCGCGCCTGCGCCCGCTGGCCGCGGCAGTGCTCGGCGCGGTGCTGCTGCACGGCCAGGCGTGGGCGGCGCAGCCGGTGGAGAAACCGCAGCCGGTCCCGGCGCAGGCCGGCAACGAGCCGGGCCTGACCCAGGGCCTGAAGGAAACCGGCAACTACACGGTGACCACCGCGCCGGCCGAACCGTTGCACCTGGACCCGCCGAAACTGCCCGACCTCTCCGGCTACACCGCCGCCGCGGTGGAAGCCAAGATCGTGCGCAAGCCGGGTGGCCGCGCCAGCGTGCAGCGCATGGTCCAGCAGCAGCCGCTGAAGGAGTTCACCGGTGGCAGCAACCGCCTCGCCGAATGGGTCAAGCGCCAGCGCCAGATGCCCCAGGCGATCTTCATCGAAGGCGGCTACGTGAACCTCGCCCAGCTCGCCGGCAAGCTTCCCGCCAGCGCGCTGGAACAGGTCGAGCCGGGGGTGTTCGTCGCCCGCCTGCCGATCGTGGTCAGCCAGGGCGCGACCCTCGACATCGACAAGCAGGTCAAGGAACTGCGCCTGTCCCAGGAGCGCGGCGCGTTCCTGGTCAACGACGGCATGCTGTTCGTCCGCGACAGCAAGGTCACCGGCTGGAGCGAATCGAAGAAGGAGCCGGCCTGGTTCAAGACGCCCAACGAGTTCCGTCCGTTCCTGATCTCCTGGGGCGGCGCCGAGGTGTACCTGAGCAACAGCACCTTCACCAGCTTCGGCTATAACGCCTCCAAGGCCTACGGCATCTCCATCTCGCAGTACAGCCCGGGCATGGACAAGCAGATGAAGCGCCCGCGCCCCAAGGGCTGGGTGATCGACTCGACCATCGTCGACAGCTGGTACGGCTTCTATTGCTACGAGGCCGACGACCTGGTGGTGAAGGGCAACACCTACCGCGACAACATCGTCTACGGCATCGACCCGCACGACCGTTCGCACCGCCTGATCATCGCCGACAACACCGTCCACGGGACCAGGAAGAAGCACGGCATCATCGTCTCGCGGGAAGTCAACGACAGCTTCATCTTCAACAACCGCAGCTACGAGAACAAGCTTTCCGGGATCGTCCTCGACCGTAACAGCGAGGGCAACCTGGTGGCCTACAACGAGGTCTATCGCAACCATTCCGACGGCATCACCCTCTACGAGAGCGGCGACAACCTGCTCTGGGGCAACCAGGTCCTGGCCAACCGCCGCCACGGCATCCGCGTGCGCAACAGCGTGAACATCCGCCTCTACGAGAACCTCGCGGCGGGCAACCAGCTGATCGGCGTGTACGGCCACATCAAGGACCTCACCAACACCGACCGCAACATCGCCCTCGACCCATTCGACACCAAGGTCTCGCTGATCGTGGTCGGCGGCAAGCTCGCCGGCAACGGCTCCGGCCCGCTCTCGGTGGATTCGCCGCTGAGCCTCGAACTGTACCGGGTGGCGATGCTCGCCCCGACCAAATCCTCCGGCATCAGCCTGCCCGGAGTTCTCGGCGAGAAGCAGGACCAGATCCTCGACCTGCTGGTGCGCCAGGACAAGGCGGTGCTGATCGACCCCGTGGAAAGCCAGGCCGAACTCCAGGACTGAGGACCCAGACGCATGAAAACCCGCACTTCCCGACTGTTCCGCCTGAGCGCCCTGGCCGCCGGCCTCTGCCTGGCCCAGGCAGCCCTGGCCGCCGACCCCGGCGCGGCGCCGAGCTACCAGGCGCTGCCGGCCGGCAACCTGTGCCCGGCCGCCGCCGACGACTCGCGCTACAACACCAAGTACCTGGGCTTCTTCACCCACCTGGTGCAGGCCCAGGACGACTGGCTGTTCCGCACCACCTACGACCTGCGTACCGACTTCGGCACCAGCGCCGAAGGCTGGCGCGAACTCCGCGCACTGCGCGACGAACTCAAGCGCAAGGGCATCGAGCTGGTGGTGGTCTACCAGCCGACCCGCGGCCTGGTGAACCGCGAGAAGCTCAGCCCGGCGGAAAAGGCCGGCTTCGACTACGAGCTGGCGAAGAAGAACTACCTGGCGACCATCGCCCGCTTCCGCCAGGCCGGCATCTGGACCCCGGACTTCTCGCCGCTGTTCGACGAGAAGGAGGAGCACGCCTACTACTTCAAGGGCGACCACCACTGGACTCCCCATGGCGCCCGGCGCAGCGCGAAGATCGTGGCCGAGACGCTGAAGCAGGTGCCCGGCTTCGAGGCGATCCCGAAGAAGCAGTTCGAAAGCAAGCGCGTCGGCCTGCTGTCCAAGCTCGGCACCTTCCACAAGGCCGCCGCGCAACTCTGCGGCAACAGCTACGCCACCCAGTACGTCGACCGCTTCGAGACCGAGCCGGTGGGCGCCAGCGACAGCGGCGACCTGTTCGGCGACGGCGGCAACCCGCAGATCGCCCTGGTCGGCACCTCCAACAGCGGCCCGGCCTACAACTTCGCCGGCTTCCTGGAGGAGTTCAGCGGCGCCGACATCCTCAACAACGCGGTGTCCGGCGGCGGCTTCGACAGTTCGCTGCTGGCGTACATGACCAGCGAGGAATTCCACAAGAACCCGCCGAAGATCCTCATCTGGGAATTCGCCACCCACTACGACATGGCGCAGAAGAGCTTCTACCGCCAGGCCATGCCGCTGGTGGACAACGGCTGCTCCGGCCGGAAGACCGTACTCAGCCGCAAGATCAAGCTGCGCCAGGGCCGCAACGAGGTGCTGCTGAACAGCGCCGCGCTACCGATCCGTAGCGGCAGCTACGTCGCCGACGTGACCTACAGCGACCCTTCGGTACACGAGTTGAAGAACACCATCTGGTACATGAACGGCCGCCGCGAGCAGTTGAAGATCGAGCAGTCGAAAGCCGTCGATACCGGCGGCCGCTACGTCTTCCAGCTGCGCAACGACAGCGACTGGGCCGACCAGCAGTTCCTTTCCCTGGAAATCGAAGCGCCGGAGGACATGCCCCAGGGCCTGGAGGTCCAGGCCAGCATCTGCCAGGCGGCGCCCGCCAAGGCCAGCCAGTCGGTGGCCGGGAGGTAAACGATGAAAACGTCCCACCTGATCCGTATCGCCCTGCCCGGTGCCCTCGCCGCGGCATTGCTCGCCAGCCAGGTCAGCCAGGCCGCCGACCTGGTACCCCCGCCCGGCTACTACGCGGCGGTCGGCGAGCGCAAGGGCAGCGCCGGCAGTTGCCCCGCGGTGCCGCCGCCGTATACCGGCAGCCTGGTCTTCACCAGCAAGTACGAAGGCTCCGATTCGGCGCGGGCGACCCTCAACGTCAAGGCGGAGAAGACCTTCCGCTCGCAGATCAAGGACATCACCGACATGGAGCGCGGCGCCACCAAGCTGGTCACCCAGTACATGCGCAGCGGCCGCGACGGCGACCTGGCCTGCGCACTGAACTGGATGAGCGCCTGGGCCCGCGCCGGCGCCTTGCAGAGCGACGACTTCAACCACACCGGCAAGTCCATGCGCAAATGGGCGCTGGGCAGCCTCTCCGGCGCCTACATGCGCCTGAAGTTCTCCAGCTCGCGGCCGCTCGCGGCCCACGCCGAGCAGAGCCGGGAAATCGAGGACTGGTTCGCCCGGCTCGGCACCCAGGTAGTCCGCGACTGGAGCGGCCTGCCGCTGAAGAAGATCAACAACCATTCCTACTGGGCGGCCTGGTCGGTGATGTCCACCGCGGTGGTGACCAACCGCCGCGACCTCTTCGACTGGGCGGTGAGCGAGTTCAAGGTCGCCGCCAACCAGGTCGACGAGCAGGGCTTCCTGCCCAACGAACTCAAGCGCCGCCAGCGCGCCCTCGCCTACCACAACTATGCGCTGCCACCGCTGGCGATGATCGCCGCGTTCGCCCAGGTCAACGGCGTCGACCTGCGCCAGGAGAACCACGGCGCCCTGCAGCGCCTGGCCGAGCGGGTGATGAAGGGAGTCGACGACGAGGAAACCTTCGAGGAGAAGACCGGCGAGGACCAGGACATGACCGACCTCAAGGTCGACAACAAGTACGCCTGGCTGGAGCCCTACTGCGCCCTCTACCGCTGCGAGCCGAAGATGCTCGAGGCGAAGAAGGACCGCGAGCCGTTCAACAGTTTCCGCCTCGGCGGCGAAGTGACGCGGGTGTTCAGCCGCGAAGGGGGAAGTTGAGGGCGTGGCGGGAAGCGGGCGCACAGGCCGGGGGCCACGCGCCCCTCTACCCCGCTCGCCGACCAGGCGCCACACCCCGACCCATGCGCGACAGACGCGGGCGGGCGCAACACCTTAGGCAACACCACGGGGAGGAAAACGGCGGGTCGTCCCGCCTTTCCTCGAGCGCTCCAGGGCGCGGAAAGGCAGGGCCGACCTGAATGGTTGACGCTCTAGAGAGAGAGACGGCATGGTCTTTTCTTCAAACGTGTTCCTGTTCCTGTTCCTGCCGGTCTTTCTCGGCCTGTACTACCTGAGCGGCGAACGTTACCGGAACCTGCTGCTGCTGATCGCCAGCTACGTGTTCTACGCCTGGTGGCGGGTGGACTTCCTCCTGCTGTTCGCCGGGGTCACCGTCTTCAACTACTGGATCGGCCTGCGCATCGGCGCCGCCGGCGTACGCACCAGGGCCGCGCAACGCTGGCTGATCCTCGGCGTGGTGGTCGACCTCTGCGTGCTCGGGTACTTCAAGTACGCCAACTTCGGCGTCGACAGCCTCAACGAGATCATCACCTCGTTCGGCATGCAGCCGTTCGTGCTGACCCACATCCTGCTGCCGATCGGCATCTCCTTCTACACCTTCGAGTCGATCAGCTACATCATCGACGTCTACCGCGGCGATACCCCGGCGACCCACAACCTGATCGACTTCGCCGCCTTCGTCGCGATCTTCCCGCACCTGATCGCCGGCCCGGTGCTGCGCTTCAAGGACCTGGTCGACCAGTTCAACCACCGCACCCACACCGTCGACAAGTTCGCCGAAGGCTGCACCCGCTTCATGCAGGGCTTCGTCAAGAAGGTGTTCATCGCCGACACCCTGGCCGCCCTCGCCGACCACTGCTTCGCCCTGCAGAACCCGACCACCGGCGACGCCTGGCTCGGCGCCCTGGCCTACACCGCGCAGCTCTACTTCGACTTCTCCGGCTACAGCGACATGGCCATCGGCCTCGGCCTGATGATGGGCTTCCGCTTCATGGAGAACTTCAACCAGCCTTACATCAGCCAGTCGATCACCGAGTTCTGGCGGCGCTGGCACATCAGCCTGTCGACCTGGCTGCGCGACTACCTCTACATCAGCCTGGGCGGCAACCGCGGCAGCACCTTCCAGACCTACCGCAACCTGTTCCTGACCATGCTCCTCGGCGGCCTGTGGCACGGCGCCAACTTCACCTACATCATCTGGGGCGCCTGGCACGGCATGTGGCTGGCGATCGAGCGGGCCCTCGGAGTGAACGCCGCGCCGCGCGTGCTCAACCCTTTGAAGTGGGCGTTCACCTTCCTCCTGGTGGTGATCGGCTGGGTGATCTTCCGCGCCGAGAACCTGCAGGTCGCCTGGCGCATGTACGAAGCCATGTTCAGCTTCGGCACCTGGCAGCTCTCCGAACTGAACCGCGCCAGCCTCACCGGCCTGCAGGTCGGCACCCTGGTCCTGGCCTACCTGGTGCTGGCGTTCTTCGGCCTGCGCCAGTTCTACAACCAGCCATTGCAGACCAAGGCGCCCAAGGCCGCGGCGAACAGCGACGAAGTGGCCGCCGACGGCCCGGCCAGTGCCCAGCCGCGCGCCCCGCGCGAGGCCGCCGGCGACCCGGCGGCGATCGCCTACTCGCCGAGCGGCGCGCTGGTCTACCAGCCGAGCTGGCTCAGCCAGTTGCCCGTCCTGGCCACCCGCCTGGCGCTGCTCCTGCTGTTCGCCGCCTCGGTGCTGAAGCTCTCCGCGCAGAGCTACTCGCCATTCCTCTACTTCCAGTTCTGAGCGAGGCCCACGCCATGACACAGAGCATTTCCCGCCCCCTGCAATACGCCTATATCGCCGCCTTCGGCGGGCTGCTGCTGGGGCTCGCCGGATGGTCGCTGAAGAGCGTGCCGGGCTTCTCCGCCGCGGCCGATACGCCACTGCTCAACGGCAAGCTGGCGCACGCCTTCGAAGCCCACTACGACAAGGAATTCCCGATCAAGCGCCTGGGCACCAACCTCTGGGCCGCACTCGACTACACGCTGTTCCACGAAGGCCGCCCCGGCGTGGTGATCGGCAAGGACGGCTGGCTGTTCACCGACGAAGAGTTCAAGCCGGCACCGAGCGGCCAGCAACTGGAAGACAACTGGGCACTGGTACGCGGCGTGCAGCGGGAGCTGAACCGACGCGGCGTCAAGCTGGTGCTCGCGGTGATCCCGGCCAAGGCCCGCCTGTATCCCGAGCACATCGGCCGCGAGCAGCCGGCCGCGCTGCACGACAGCCTCTACCAGGACTTCCTGGCCCGCGCCCGCGCCGCCGGCATCGACAGTCCCGACCTGCTCGGCAGCCTGCGCCAGGCCAAGGACAACGGCGCGGTGTTCCTGCGCACCGACACCCACTGGTCGCCGCTCGGCGCGGAAACCGTGGCCCAGCGCCTCGGCGCGGAGATCCGCGAGACGCACCTGCTGGATGTGCCGGCGCAGAACTTCGTCACCCGCGTCGGCGAAGAACGCACGCACAAGGGCGACCTGCTCAGCTTCCTGCCGCTCGACCCGCTGTTCGACGAACTGCTGCCACGTCCGGAGCAGTTGCAGCAACGCACCACCGAAGCCGCGCCGGCACTGCCGGGCGGCCAGCAGTCCGGCGCGGGCGACGACCTCTTCGGCGATAGCCAGCAACCGCGCCTGGCGCTGGTCGGCACCAGCTACAGCGCCAACCCCAGGTGGAACTTCGAGGGCGCGCTGAAACAGGCGCTGTCCGCCGACCTGATCAATTACGCGAAGGAAGGCAAGGGCCCCCTCGAACCGATGCTGGAACTGCTGCAGGACGAAGGCTTCCGCAAGGACCCGCCGCAACTGCTGGTCTGGGAGTTTCCCGAGCGCTACCTGCCGATGGCCAGCGACCTCAGCCAGTTCGACGCCGACTGGGTCGCCCAGCTGAAGGCCAGCGGCGGCCGCGATGAGCGCCTGGCCGCCAGCCGCAACGATTGAACGAACACAGCCAAGGCTGTTTACCCACGGGGCCGAGCGCCCCGCTGAAGAAGAAGCAACGGAGGAATACCCATGAACCCGATGACCCGCCGCCACACCTGGACCCGCCTGGCCTGCGCACTTTCCCTCGGCGTCGCCGCATTCGCCGCGCAGGCCGACGAGGGCGCCCTGTACGGGCCCCAGGCACCCAAGGGCTCGGCCTTCGTCCGCGCCTACAACGCCGGCAACAGCGAACTCGACGTGTCGGTCGGCAGCACCAGCCTGAACGACGTCGCGCCGCTCGGCTCCAGCGACTTCAAGTTCCTCCCCCCCGGCAGCTACACCGCCCAGGTCGGCCAGCAGAGCCTGCCGGTCAAGCTCGACCCGGACAGCTACTACACCCTGGTCAGCCAGCCCGGCGGCAAGCCGCAGCTGGTGGCCGAGCCGCCGTTCAAGAACAAGCAGAAGGCACTGGTGCGGGTGCAGAACCTCAGCGGCTCGAAGCTGACCCTGAAGACCGCCGACGGCAAGACCGACGTGGTCAAGGACGTCGGCCCGCAAAGCCACGGCGACCGCGAGATCAACCCGGTGAAGGTGAACCTGGCGCTGTTCGACGGCAGCAAGAAGGTCAGCGACCTGAAGCCGGTCACCCTGGCCCGCGGCGAGGTGGTCTGCCTGTACGTCACCGGCAGCGGCGGCAAGCTCGCGCCGGTCTGGGTCAAGCGCCCGGTGAAGGCGGACTGAGACCGACCGGGAGGGGCTCGCCCCTCCCGGCATTCCACACAACAAGACCGGCCCGACACCGGCGCACCAACCGTCAGCGCTCCCGCAGAAGGAGCGCACTGGAGAGGTCACCCGGGGCTCCGTGGAGCCCGGTAACGAGATATCCCGCCGCGCGGCGGGATCCCTAGACAGACGCATCGCTTCAAGGAGAAACAACATGATCCCAGTAATCCTTTCCGGTGGCAGCGGCTCGCGACTCTGGCCTCTTTCCCGCAAGCAGTACCCCAAGCAGTTCCTCGCCCTTACCGGCGACGACACCCTGTTCCAGCAGACCATCAAGCGCCTGGCCTTCGACGGCATGCAGGCGCCGCTGCTGGTGTGCAACAAGGAGCACCGCTTCATCGTCCAGGAACAGCTGGAGGCACAGAACCTGGCGAGCCAGGCGATCCTCCTCGAACCCTTCGGCCGCAACACGGCGCCGGCGGTGGCCATCGCCGCGATGAAACTGGTCGCCGAAGGCCGCGACGAACTGCTGCTGATCCTTCCCGCCGACCACGTGATCGAGGACCAGCGCGCCTTCCAGCAGGCCCTGGCGCTGGCCACCAACGCCGCCGAAAAGGGCGAGATGGTGCTCTTCGGCATTCCCGCCAGCCGCCCCGAGACCGGCTACGGCTACATCCGCGCGAGCGCCGATGCGCAACTGCCGGAAGGCGTCAGCCGGGTGCAGAGCTTCGTCGAGAAGCCCGACGAAGCCCGCGCCCGCGAGTTCGTCGCCGCCGGCGGCTACTACTGGAACAGCGGCATGTTCCTGTTCCGCGCCAGCCGCTACCTGGAAGAACTGAAGAAGCACGACGCCGACATCTACGACACCTGCCTGCTGGCCCTGGAGCGCAGCCAGCACGACGGCGACCTGGTGAACATCGACGCCGCCACCTTCGAATGCTGCCCGGACAACTCCATCGACTACGCGGTGATGGAGAAGACCTCACGCGCCTGCGTGGTGCCGCTGTCCGCCGGCTGGAACGATGTCGGCAGCTGGTCGTCGATCTGGGACGTGCACGCCAAGGACGCCAACGGCAACGTCACCAAGGGCGACGTGCTGGTCCACGACAGCCACAACTGCCTGGTGCACGGCAACGGCAAGCTGGTCTCGGTGATCGGCCTGGAGGACATCGTGGTGGTGGAAACCAAGGACGCCATGATGATCGCCCACAAGGACCGGGTGCAGGACGTCAAGCACGTGGTCAAGGACCTCGACGCCCAGGGCCGTAGCGAGACCCAGAACCACTGCGAGGTCTACCGTCCGTGGGGCTCCTACGACTCGGTGGACATGGGCGGCCGCTTCCAGGTCAAGCACATCACCGTGAAGCCCGGCGCGCGCCTCTCGCTGCAGATGCACCACCACCGCGCCGAGCACTGGATCGTGGTTTCCGGGACCGCCCAGGTGACCTGCGACGACAAGACCTTCCTGCTCACCGAGAACCAGTCGACCTACATCCCGATCGCCTCCGTGCACCGCCTGGCCAACCCCGGCAAGATCCCGCTGGAGATCATCGAGGTGCAGTCCGGCAGCTACCTCGGCGAGGACGACATCGAGCGCCTGGAAGACGTCTACGGGCGCACCGCAGAACCGGCCCTGCAAGTGGTCGCCGGCAGCCGCTGAAGCGTCGACCCGGCCCCCTGGCGGAGCGATCCGCCAGGGGGCTGTTTTTTTCCGACAACCTACGGGATTGACTTTCCCTGGCCCTCCCCATGTTTCCATGAAGTTTCCGGAATATTCACGGGGAGCGGACATCAAGTATTAATGAACCCTTAAAGAAACAGGACTCGGGTTATTAATAAAAGCCACTCAGAAAACACCCGAGATCCTTTCCAACCAACCCTGCAAGCCCCTGAAAACTAGGCTTCCGGCTTTATCCTCCAGTTTCTTCGAGTTCGTTCAGTCTTCATTCAGCCGTTGTTAAGCGAGTCTTAACAAACGTTCAGGCAGCATTCAGCGACATATAAATAACCTCTTCGTACCGCCCTCCCAGTACCGAGGCTTCATTACATGTCACTGGACTTTCTGCCATTCTCCCGGCCAAGCATCGGCGAGGACGAAATCGCCGCCGTGGAGCAGGTCCTGCGTTCCGGCTGGATCACCACCGGGCCGAAGAACCAGGAGCTCGAACAGCGCTTCGCCGAACGCCTCGGCTGCCGCCACGCGGTGGCGCTATCCTCGGCCACCGGCGCCCTGCACGTCACCCTGCTGGCGCTGGGCATCGGCCCCGGCGACGAAGTGATCACGCCGTCGCTGACCTGGGTCTCCACCGCCAACGTCATCACCCTGCTCGGCGCCACCCCGGTGTTCGTCGACGTCGACCGCGACACCCTGATGTGTTCGGCGCAGGCAGTGGAAGCCGCCATCGGCCCGCGCACCCGCGCCATCGTGCCGGTGCACTACGCCGGCTCCACCCTGGATCTCGAAGGCCTGCGCACGGTCGCCGGGCGCCACGGCATCGCCCTGGTCGAGGACGCCGCCCACGCGGTCGGCAGCGAATACCGCGGGCGCCCGGTAGGCTCCCGCGGCACGGCGATCTTTTCCTTCCACGCGATCAAGAACCTGACCTGCGCCGAAGGCGCGATGTTCGTCAGCGACGACAGCGCCCTCGCCGAACGGGTCCGCCGCCTCAAGTTCCACGGCCTCGGGGTCGATGCCTACGACCGCCTGAGCCATGGACGCAAGCCGCAGGCGGAAGTGATCGAGCCCGGTTTCAAATACAACCTGGCCGACCTCAACGCCGCCCTCGCGCTGGTCCAGCTCAAGCGCCTGGACGCGCTCAACGCGCGCCGCCAGGCCCTCGCCGAACGCTACCTGGAGCGCCTCGCCGGCCTGCCGCTGGCGCCGCTCGGCCTGCCCGCGCACGAGCAGCGCCACGCCTGGCACCTGTTCATCCTGCGCATCGACGCCGAGGCCTGCGGCCTGGGCCGCGACGCCTTCATGGAAGCCCTGAAGGCGCGCGGCATCGGTAGCGGCATCCATTTCATCGCCAGTCACCTGCACCACTACTACCGCCAGCGCCAGCCGCGCCTGAGCCTGCCCAACAGCGAGTGGAACTCGGCCCGCCTGTGCTCCATCCCGCTGTTCCCCGACATGCGCGACGACGACATCGAGCGCGTCGCCCGCGCCATCGAGGAGATCCTGGAGAAACGTCGATGAAGCCCTATCCGATCGACCTGGTCTCGGTGGTGATCCCGGTCTACAACGAGGAAGCCAGCCTGCCCGAACTGCTGCGCCGCACCGAAGCCGCCTGCCTGGAGCTGGGCCGCGCCTTCGAGATCGTGCTGGTCGACGACGGCAGCCGCGACCGCTCCGCGGAACTCTTGCAGGCCGCCGCCGAACGCGACGGCAGCGCCGTGGTGGCGGTGATCCTCAACCGCAACTACGGCCAGCACGCGGCGATCCTCGCCGGCTTCGAACAGTCCCGTGGCGACCTGGTGATCACCCTCGATGCCGACCTGCAGAACCCGCCGGAGGAAATCCCGCGCCTGGTGGAGCGCGCCGCGCAGGGCTACGACGTGGTCGGCAGCATCCGCGCCGAGCGCCAGGACTCGGCCTGGCGGCGCTGGCCTTCGCGCCTGGTGAACCTGGCGGTGCAGCGCTCCACCGGGGTCGCCATGCACGACTACGGCTGCATGCTGCGCGCCTACCGGCGCAGCATCGTCGAAGCGATGCTGGCCTGCCGCGAACGCAGTACCTTCATCCCGATCCTGGCCAACGGCTTCGCCCGGCATACCTGCGAGATCCGCGTCGCCCACGCCGAGCGCGCCCACGGCGAATCGAAATACAGCGCGATGCGCCTGCTCAACCTGATGTTCGACCTGGTCACCTGCATGACCACCACGCCGCTGCGCCTGCTCAGCCTGGTCGGCGGCGGCATGGCCCTGGCCGGCTTCCTCTTCGCCCTGTTCCTCCTCGTGCTGCGCCTGGCCTTCGGCGCCGCCTGGGCCGGCAACGGCCTGTTCGTGCTGTTCGCCGTGCTGTTCATGTTCAGCGGCGTGCAGTTGCTCGGCATGGGCCTGCTCGGCGAGTACCTCGGGCGCATGTACAGCGACGTGCGCGCGCGGCCGCGCTTCTTCATCGAGCGCGTGGTCCGCGCCACGCCCTCCGCGCTTCCCTCGGCCCTGCAGCGGGCCGGTTTCACCTCTTCATCCAGCGAGCCTTCCACGCCATGACCTCGAAAGCCGTCGTCTTCGCCTACCACGACATCGGTTGCACCGGTATCGAAGCCCTGCTCAATGCCGGCTACGAGATCGCCGCCGTCTTCACCCATGCCGACGACCCACGGGAAAACACCTTCTACGCCTCGGTCGCACGCCTCTGCGCCGAGCGCGGCATTCCGCTGCACGCGCCCGAGGACGTGAACCATCCGCTGTGGCTGGAGCGCATCCGCCAACTGCGCCCGGACTTCCTGTTCTCCTTCTATTACCGCCGCCTGCTCGGCGCCGAGCTGCTCGCCTGCGCCGCACGCGGCGCCTACAACCTGCACGGTTCGCTGCTGCCGCGCTACCGCGGACGCGCCCCGGCGAACTGGGTGCTGGTCAACGGCGAAACGCAGACCGGGGTGACCCTGCATCGCATGATCGAGCGCGCCGACGCCGGGCCGATCCTCGCCCAGCAGGCCGTCGCCATCGACCCCGAGGACACCGCCCTGAGCCTGCACGGCAAGCTGCGCAAGGCCGCCGGCGCCCTGCTGCGCGACAGCCTGCCGCTGCTCGCCCTCGGCGTGCTGCCGGAAGTCGAGCAGGACGAGAGCCAGGCCAGCCACTTCGGCCGGCGCACCCCGGCGGACGGCCTGCTCGACTGGCACAGGCCGGCACGGCAGTTGTACGACCTGGTGCGCGCGGTGACCCAGCCCTACCCTGGCGCCTTCTGCCAGGTCGGCGAACAGAAGCTGATCGTCTGGAGCGCCGAGGTGGTCGCCGGCAACCACGGTCGCGAGCCGGGCAGCGTACTGTCCTGCGACCCGCTGCGGATCGCCTGCGGCGAGGACTCGCTGGTGCTGCGCTTCGGCCAGCGCGGCGAGCGCGGCCTGTACCTGGCCGGCACGCAACTGGCCACCGAGCTGGGCCTGGTCGAGGGCGCGCGCCTGCGTGGCGCGGCGTCCGGCCCGCAGCGCCGCACGCGGGTGCTGATCCTCGGGGTCAACGGCTTCATCGGCAACCACCTGTCCGAACGCCTGCTGCGCGACGGTCGCTACGAGGTCCACGGCATGGACATCGGCTCCGACGCCATCGAACGGCTCAAGGCCGACCCGCATTTCCACTTCGTCGAAGGCGACATCGGCATCCATTCGGAGTGGCTCGAATACCATGTGAAGAAATGCGACGTGATCCTGCCGCTGGTGGCCATCGCCACGCCCATCGAGTACACGCGCAACCCGCTGCGGGTGTTCGAACTGGACTTCGAGGAAAACCTGCGGATCGTCCGCTACTGCGTGAAATACGGCAAACGCGTGGTGTTCCCTTCCACCTCCGAGGTCTACGGCATGTGCCAGGACCCGGACTTCGACGAAGACCGCTCGAACCTGGTGGTCGGGCCGATCAACAAGCAGCGCTGGATCTACTCGGTGTCCAAGCAGTTGCTCGACCGGGTGATCTGGGCCTACGGCCAGCAGGGCCTGCGCTTCACCCTGTTCCGTCCGTTCAACTGGATGGGCCCGCGCCTGGACCGCCTGGATTCGGCGCGGATCGGCAGCTCGCGGGCGATCACCCAGCTCATCCTGCACCTGGTCGAAGGCACGCCGATCCGCCTGGTCGACGGCGGCGCGCAGAAGCGCTGCTTCACCGACGTCGACGACGGCATCGAGGCCCTCGCGCGGATCATCGACAACCGCGACGGCCGCTGCGACGGGCAGATCGTCAACATCGGCAACCCGGACAACGAGGCGAGCATCCGCCAGCTCGGCGAGGAACTGCTGCGCCAGTTCGAGGCCCACCCGCTGCGCGCGCAGTTCCCGCCCTTCGCCGGCTTCCGCGAGGTGGAGAGCCGCAGCTTCTACGGCGACGGCTACCAGGACGTGGCCCACCGCAAGCCGAGCATCGACAACGCCCGGCGCCTGCTCGACTGGCAGCCCACCATCGAACTGCGCGAGACCATCGGCAAGACCCTCGACTTCTTCCTCCACGAAGCGCTCCGCGAGCGCGAGGCACAGGCGTGATCCAGGCCGGCCTGCGCATCGACGTCGACACCTTCCGCGGCACCCGCGACGGGGTGCCGCGGCTGCTCGAGCTGCTCGACGAAGCCGGGCTGAAGGCGACCTTCTTCTTCAGCGTCGGCCCGGACAACATGGGCCGCCACCTCTGGCGCCTGGCGCGCCCGGCGTTCTTCTGGAAGATGCTCCGCTCGCGCGCCGCCAGCCTGTATGGCTGGGACATCCTGCTGGCCGGCACCGCCTGGCCGGGCAAGCCGATCGGCCGCGAACTCGGCCCGCTGATGCGGCGGACCCAGGCCGCCGGCCACGAGGTCGGCCTGCACGCCTGGGACCACCATGCCTGGCAGACCCACGCCGGCGTCTGGAGCGTGCAGCAGCTCGGCGAGCAGATCCGCCGCGGCAGCGATTGCCTGGCGGACATCCTCGGCCAGCCGGTGCGTTGTTCCGCCGCCGCCGGCTGGCGCGCCGACGGCCGGGTGGTCGAGGCCAAGCAGCCCTTCGGCTTCCGCTACAACAGCGACTGCCGCGGACGCGGCGCGTTCCGCCCGCGCCTGGCCGACGGCAGCCCTGGCATCCCGCAGGTGCCGGTGAACCTGCCGACCTTCGACGAGGTGGTCGGTCCCGGCCTGCCGCGCGAGGCCTACAACGACTTCATCCTGGAACGCTTCGCCGCTGGCCGCGACAACGTCTACACCATCCACGCCGAGGTCGAGGGGCTGCTCCTCGCCCCGGCGTTCCGCGAACTGCTGCGGCGCGCCGAACGGCGCGGCATCCGCTTCCGACCGTTGGGCGAACTGCTGCCGGACGATCCGCGCAGCCTGCCGCTGGCCGAACTGGTGCGCGGCCGCCTGGCCGGCCGCGAGGGCTGGCTGGGAGTGCGCCAGCCATGAGCCGCCGCCAGACCTGTTCGCTGCTGCTGATCGCCTTCGGCCTGTTCTACCTGGTTCCATTGAGCAACCATGGCCTGTGGATTCCCGACGAGACCCGCTACGCGCAGATCAGCCAGGCGATGCTGCTGGGCGGCGACTGGGTGTCGCCGCACTTCCTCGGCCTGCGCTACTTCGAGAAGCCGGTCGCCGGCTACTGGATGATCGCCCTCGGCCAGGCGGTCTTCGGCGAAAACCTGTTCGGCGTGCGCATCGCCTCGGTCGTCGCCACCGCCCTCAGCGTCCTGCTCGCCTACCTGCTGGCCCGCCGCCTGTGGCGCGACCCACGCACCAGCCTGGCGTGCGCGCTGCTCTACGCCAGCTTCGGCTTGATCGCCGGGCAGTCCGGCTATGCCAACCTCGACCCGCAATTCACCTTCTGGGTCAACCTGAGCCTGGTGGCGCTGTGGCATGCCCTCGACGCGGGGAGCCGCCGCGCGCGCCTGCTCGGCTGGACCCTGCTCGGCCTCGCCTGCGGCATGGGCTTCCTGACCAAGGGCTTCCTCGCCTGGCTGCTGCCGGTGCTGGTCGCCCTGCCCTACATGCTCTGGCAGCGGCGCTGGCGCGAGCTGCTTGGCTACGGCGCGCTGGCGGTGCTGGCGGCGCTGCTCGTCTGCCTGCCCTGGGCGCTCGCCGTGCATGCGCGGGAAGCGGACTACTGGCGGTTCTTCTTCTGGCACGAACACATCCGCCGCTTCGCCGGCGAAGACGCCCAGCACTCTCGCCCGTGGTGGTTCTACCTGCCGTTGCTGGCGGTCTCCTGCCTGCCCTGGAGCGGCCTGCTGCCGAGCGCGCTGCGCCAGGCCTGGCACGAGCGGCGCCAAGCGCCGGTGGTCTTCCTGGCGCTATGGCTGCTGTTGCCGCTGGCGTTCTTCAGCCTGAGCCGGGGCAAGCTGCCGACCTACATCATGCCCTGCCTGCTGCCGCTGGCACTGCTCATGGGCCACGCCCTGGTGCAGCGGCTGCGCCTGGGGAACAGCGTCGCGCTGCGCGGCAACGGGCTGCTCAACCTGGGCCTGGCGCTCCTCGCGCTGGCGGCCCTGGCCTACCTGCAACTGCGCAAGCCGGTGTACCAGGAAGAACCCTTCGAGCTGTTCCTGGTCCTGCTGGTGATCGGCGCCTGGGCCGCCGCCGGCCTCGCCCAGTGGCGCTACCCGCTACGCGCCTGGGCCGCGCCGCTGCTGGCGAGCTGGGTGCTGATCGCGCTGCTGCCGGCAGCGATGCCCAACCATGTGGTGCAGAACAAGACCCCCGACCTGTTCGTCGCCGAACACCTCGACGAACTGACCGGCGCCCGCCATCTGCTGAGCAACGACCTCGGCGCCGCCTCGGCCCTCGCCTGGCGCCTGCGTCGTAGCGACGTGACGCTCTACGACACGCGCGGCGAGCTGAAGTACGGCCTCTCCTACCCCGAGCACAGCCAGCGCAGCGTGCCCTTGGCAGACATCCGCCAGTGGCTCTGGCAGGCACGCCAGGACGGCTCGGTTGCCGTGCTGCTGCGGATCAACAGCGCCAGCGACCGCTACCAGCTGGCGCTGTTGCCGGGCGACGGCGAACGCTACCGGAACGGCAACCTGGTCCTGGCGATCCTGCCGCAGGTGCGCCCATGAGCGCCGCGCTGCTGCTCGCCACCCTGCTCATGACCGGCCTCGGCCAGGTTGCGCAGAAGCTCACCGTGGAGCACTGGCGCCTGGTCGCCGCCGACGGCTGGACGGCGCGCCTGCGCAGTCCGTGGCCGTGGCTGGCGCTGCTCGCCCTCGGGCTCGGCCTGCTCTGCTGGCTGCTGCTCCTGCAACGGGTGGAAGTCGGCAGCGCCTATCCGATGCTGGCGCTGAACTTCGTCCTGGTCACCCTGGCGGCACGCTTCGTCTTCGATGAGCCGGTGGATCGCCGCCACCTCGCCGGCCTGTTGCTGATCGTCGCCGGCGTGGCCCTGCTCGGGAGGAGCGCATGAACGCGCTACGCGGCTGGCTGGCGGCGCTGGGCAGCGTGCTGCTGGCCAGCGCCGCCCAGCTCGGCATGCGCTGGGGCATGAGCCGCCTGCCGCTGCCTGAAGCCTGGGCCGGGCAAACGCCGGAGCGCGCCGCGTTGCTCGCGGTAGCCCTGGCGGTGGCGGCCTACGCCGCCTCCCTGCTGTGCTGGCTGGCCGCCCTGCGCCACCTGCCGCTGGGCCGCGCCTACAGCCTGTTGAGCGCCAGCTACGCGCTGGTCTACCTGCTGGCGGCGAGCCTGCCGGCGTTCGATGAAACCTTCAGTACCAGCAAGACCCTGGGCGTAGGCCTGGTGGTGCTCGGCGTGTTGACCGTCAACGCCCGCCGCACCGCTGCCGCGCCCGCGCATCATCCGTCGAGGAAAGCACCATGAAGATCAGCGTATTCGGCAGTGGCTATGTAGGACTGGTGCAGGCCGCCGTCCTCGCCGAAGTGGGCCACGATGTACTGTGCATGGACATCGACCGGAACAAGGTCGAACGCCTCGCGCAGGGCCTCGCCAGCATCTACGAACCCGGGCTCGACGCCTTGCTGCGCGAAGGCCTGGACAGCGGCCGCCTGCGTTTCAGCAGCGATGCGCGCCTGGCCGTGGAACACGGCCGGGTGCAGTTCATTGCGGTCGGCACCCCGCCTGGCGAGGACGGCGCGGCCGATCTCGGCGCGGTCTTCGCGGTGGCCGATGCCATCGCCGAGCACCGCCGCAAGCCCGTCATCGTGGTGGAGAAATCGACCGTCCCGGTAGGCACCGGCGACCGCCTGCGCGCGCACATCGAGCGGCGCCTGGAAGCCGACGGACGCGAGCTGGAATTCGAGATCGTCTCCAACCCGGAATTCCTCAAGGAAGGCTCCGCCGTCGCCGACTGCCGGCGCCCGGACCGCATCGTGGTCGGCTGCGACAACGAAGAGGTGCGCCAGGTGATGCGCGAACTCTACGAGCCGTTCAACCGCAACCACGACCGCATGCTGTTCATGGGCCTGCGCAGCGCCGAACTGACCAAGTACGCGGCGAACGGCATGCTGGCGACCAAGATCAGCTTCATCAACCAGATCGCCGAACTGGCCGAACACCTCGGTGCCGACATCGAGGCGGTGCGCCAGGGCATCGGCGCCGACCCGCGGATCGGCTACCACTTCATCTACCCCGGCTGCGGCTACGGCGGCTCCTGCTTCCCCAAGGACATGCGCGCGCTGATCCACAGCGCCGAGCAGGCGCATTGCTCCAGCGACCTGTTGCAGGCAGTGGAAGCGATCAACCGGCGGCAGAAGCACAAGCTGTTCGAACGCATCCGGGTGTTCTACGACGGCGACCTGCGCGGCAAGACCTTCGCCCTCTGGGGCCTGGCCTTCAAGCCGAACACCGACGACATGCGCGACGCGCCCAGCCGCGAACTGATGGAAGCGCTCTGGCGCCACGGCGCGCAGGTGCGCGCCTACGATCCCGAAGCCATGCAGGAAACCCAGCGGCTCTATGGCCACGACGAACGCCTGAGCCTGATGGGCACCCCCGAGGCGACCCTGGGAGGCGCCGATGCGCTGGTCATCTGCACCGAGTGGCAGCAATTCAAGGCACCGGATTTCGAGCTGCTCAAGGAGCGCCTGAAGGCCCCGGTGATCTTCGACGGGCGCAACCTCTACGACCCCGAGCGCATGGCCCGCCACGGCTTCCACTACTACCCGATGGGACGCGGGCAGTCCTGCTCGTTGCCGATCAACGAGGCCAGCCTCGCACAGGAAGATGGCGTGCGCCTGTTGCGCCAGGCCTGAGGCCGCCCCAGGTCGGATCGACCGCTGGGGCGAATAACCGCTTGCGGTTATCCGCCGGTTCTCCGGAGTCTCGGCGGATAACGCCTGCGGCGTTATTCGCCCTACCCCCTGCCACGTCGCTCAGGTGGCGTAGGGCGCATGACCGCCTCGCGGCTATCCGCCAGCCGCCGGCTCCCGCGAGGACGAGGTCCCCAACGCCAGTCCCGGCTCGGCGCCGCGCTTGAGCACGGCGTAGAGCAGCCCGGTAAGCAGGCTGCCGGCGACGATCGCCAGCAGGTACGCCAGGGCGTGGTTGATCGCGTTGGGCACCAGCATCACGAACAACCCGCCGTGAGGCGCCTGCAACTTGCAGCCGAAATACATCGACAGGGCGCCGGTCAGCGCGCCGCCGGCGATGCTCGCCGGGATCACCCGCAACGGGTCCTTGGCGGCGAACGGGATGGCGCCTTCGGAGATGAAGCACAGCCCCAGCACCGAGGCTGCCTTGCCGGCCTGCCGCTCGCTCTCGGCGAACTTGCGCCGCGCCAGCAGGGTCGCCAGGCCCATGCCGATCGGCGGCACCATGCCCGCCGCCATCACCGCTGCCATCGGCGCGTAGCTGTGCGACGAGAGCAGGCCGACGGAAAAGGCGTAGGCGGCCTTGTTGACCGGTCCGCCGAGGTCGACGCACATCATCCCGCCGAGCAGCAGGCCGAGGAGGATGGCATTGGAGGTACCCATGCCGTCGAGGAACCCGGTCAGTGCCGCGAGCATCCCGGCCACCGGCTTGCCGACCACGTAGAGCATCAGCAGGCCGGTGACCAGGCTGGCCAGCAACGGGATGACCAGGATCGGCTTCAGCGCTTCCAGGCTCGCCGGCAGCCTCAGCCCGTGGCTGATGGCCCGCGCCGCATAGCCGGCGATGAAGCCGGCGACTATCCCGCCGATGAACCCGGCGCCGAGGGTCCCGGCGAGCAGGCCGCCGAGCATGCCCGGCGCCAGGCCCGGGCGGTCGGCGATGGAATAGGCGATGTAGCCGGCGAGCATCGGCACCATCAGGACGAAAGCCGTGTCGCCGACCGTCCTCAGCACCGCCGCCAGGCTGCCCGGCTGCTTGTAGGCATCGATGCCGAAGGCCAGCGACAGGGCGATCAGCAGGCCGCCCGCGACCACCATCGGCAACATGAACGACACCCCGGTCAGCAGGTGCTTGTACACCCCGCGCTTCTCGTCCCTGGCGACCACCGCGCTGGCTGCGCCCGCGCTCTCGACCTGCCCTTCCGCCAGCGCCCGCTCGAGCGTCGCGCGGGCCTGCTTGAGGGCCACGCCGGTGCCGCAACGGTAGATCTTCTTGCCGGCGAAACGGGCCGTGTCCACGTCGATGTCGGCGGCCAGCAGGACCACGTCGGCGGCGGCGATGTCCGCCGGGTCGAGCGGGTTGCGCGCGCCGACCGAGCCCTGGGTCTCGACCTGCAACGCGAAGCCCAGTTGCCCCGCCGCGAGCTGCAACGCCTCGGCGGCCATGAAGGTGTGCGCCACGCCGGTCGGACAGGCGGTCACCGCGACGATCCGCGGTGCCGCTCCGGCCTCCGGCGCAACCAGGCCGGCCTCGTCCCCGGCGACCTCCACGCTCGCCAGGGCGGCGGCCCGCTGGAGGAAGGCGCGCGGATCGGCCAGCGCCTCGGCGGGACGCGCGCGATACACCGGCTTGCCGACGAAACGCGCCGCCGCCAGCGGCTCGACGCCGACCAGCAGGACCCAGTCGGCTTCGGCGATCTGTTCGGCGCTCAGTTCGCCCTCGGGCCTCGACCCGGCATTCGCCTCGACGCAGGTTTCCCAGCCCAGGCGCTCGGCGGCGCCCCGCAGCAGGCGCGCGGCGAGCACGCTGGTGACCTGTCCGCCAGGGCAGGCGGTGACGATCGCTAGTTTCATCTCAGGCCTCCTCGACCAATGGCTGCACCACGACGCCCGCTTCGATCCGCGCCAGGCGCTGCGGATCGCCGATGCCGAACTCGAACTGGGTTACCGCCAGGCTGGCGATGGCGGTGGCCTGACGCAGCACCCGCTCGGCCGGCCAGCCGCTGGCCAGCCCGTGCAGCATGCCGGCCAGCAGGGAATCGCCGGCGCCCACCGTGCTGGCCACTTCCACCGCCGGCGGCCGCGCCTGCCAGGCACCCTCGGCGGCGAACCAGTTGACCCCCGCGGCGCCCTGGGAAATCACCACCTGGCCTACCCCATCATGGCGCAGACGTTCGGCCGCCTGGCGCTGTGCGACCAGGTCATCCATCGGCGCCGAGCAGAGATCGGCCAGTTCCTCGACGTTCGGCTTGATCATCCACGGCGCAGCCTTCACACCTTCGCGCAGGGCCGCGCCACTGCTGTCGAAGGCGACCTTCAGGCCGAGGCGCCGCAAGCGCCGCAGCAGTTCGCCCAGCCATTCCGGCTCGACCCCGCGCGGCAGGCTGCCGGCGACCACCGCCAGCTCGTGCTCCCCGGCAAGCCGGTCGAGGCGTTCGAGCAACGCCGCCTGGGCTCGCTCGTCGGCCTCCGGGCCCGGCCCGTTGAGGTCGCTGACGCGCCCGCCGCGCTCGGCCAGCTTGATGTTGCTGCGGGTTTCGCCCGGCACCCGGACGAACGCATCGGCGAAGCCACGACGCTGGAACATGGCGGTGAACGGCGGCTGGTTGTCTTCGCCGAGGAAGCCGCTGACCGTCAACCGATGGCCGAGGTCGGCAAGCACCTGGGCGACGTTCAGACCCTTGCCGGCGGCCTGGGTCAGCACCGCCTCGCTGCGGTTAACCGCCCCCAGTTCCAGCTGGCGCAGGCGCACGGTGAGGTCCAGCGCCGGGTTCAGGGTAATCGTCAGGATCCGCGCCATTACTGCACCTCCGCTTCCACCAGGGCCCGGACCTCGGCGGCGCTCGCCAGGCCCAGGGCTTTGCGGGCCAGGCCGCGCGCAGCGACCAGCTGCAGTTCGCGCACGCCGGCCTTGACCAGGGCGATGCTGCGCGCCGAGACGCTCAGCTCGTCCACTCCCAGGCCGACCAGCAGCGGCAACGCCAGCGGGTCGGCCGCCAGTTCGCCGCAGACGCCGACCCACTTGCCCTCGGCATGGGCGGCGCGGACGGTCATGTCGATCAGTTGCAGCACCGCCGGATGCAGGCCGTCGGCCTGGGCCGAAAGACTCGGGTGGCCGCGATCGATAGCCAGGGTGTACTGGGTCAGGTCGTTGGTGCCGACGCTGAAGAAGTCCACCTCGCGGGCCAGCACCGGCGCGAGCAACGCCGCCGAGGGCACCTCGACCATGATCCCCAGTTGCAGGTCGGCCAGCGGGATTTCCTCGCGCAGGCGCAGCGCCAGGTCACGCGCCTGGCGCCATTCGTCGAGGCTGCCGACCATCGGGAACATCACCCGCAGCGGCCGCTCCCCGGCGGCGCGGAACAGCGCGCGCAACTGGGTCTCGAGTATCTGCGGTCGCTGCAGGGTCAAGCGGATACCGCGCAGGCCCAGATAGGGATTCTCTTCGTGGGGAATCGGCCAGTACGGCAGCGGCTTGTCCCCGCCGACATCCAGGGTCCGCGCCACCAGCGGACGTCCGTCGAGGGCGTCGAGCACCCGACGGTATTCCGCTTCCTGGGTCGCCAGGTCCGGCGCGCGGGCGTTGTTCATGAAGACGAACTCGGTGCGCAGCAGGCCAACGCCCTCGGCGCCCAGCTCCACCGCGCGCGCGGCGCCGGCGGTGTCGCCAAGGTTGGCGCAGACTTCCACCGCGTGGCCATCGCGGGTCCGCGCAGGCTCCAGCCGCTGCGCGTCGGCGCGGGCCTGGCGCTGCTGGCGGGCGTCGCGCTCGGCGGCGGCCTGCTGCAACTGTTCGGTGCTCGGCGCCACCTGCAGCCAGCCGTGCTCGCCATCCAGCAGCAGTGCCGTGCCAGGCTCCAGGCCGAGCACCGCCGCGCCGGCGCCGACCAATGCCGGAATGCCGAGGGCGCGGGCGATGATCGCGCTGTGCGAAGTGGCGCCGCCGCGCGCCGTGAGGATGCCGGCGACCCGCTGGGCGTCGAGGCGGGCGACATCGGAGGGGCCGACCTCGTCCATCACCAGGATGTACGGCTGCTCCGGCTCGCGCGGCGCCTCCACCCCGCAGAGCCTGGCCAGCACCCGCCGGCCGAGGTCGCGGAGGTCGGCGGCGCGCTCGGCGAGCAGCGCGTCGTGCAGCGCCTCCTGTTGCGCCGCGCTGTCTTCCACCACCCGACTCCAGGCCGCTTCGGCGCTTTCGCCGCGATTCAGGCGCAGTTGCACCTGCTCGGCCAGTTCCGGATCGTCGAGCATCTCCCGGTGGGTGACGAAAATCTCGCGGATCGCCTTCACCGTGCTGCGTTCGACCAGGCCGACGATCTCCTCGTCCACCGCCCGCTTGGCCCGCAGCAGGCGCTCGCGTTCATGGGCCGGCGACTCGCCACGCGGCTGGAACTCGAAGCGCTGCGCCACCTGGACATGCGCCGGACCACTGGCGATGCCCGGCGACGCGGCGATCGCCTGCAGGCGCTCGCCGGCGCGCAGCGGCGCCGGCCGGGCATCCTCTTCCGCCTCGCCGACGGCATCGGGCAAGGCCTCCTCCGCCAGCGCTTCGACCTCCTCGCCGAGCCCCTCGCGCACCGCGGCCAGCAAGGCTGGCAGCGCGTCCTCGGCGATCGCCGGCTCGGCGCTGAACTCCAGCGTCTGGCCGCGTCGCGCGCCGAGGGCGAGCAGCTTGCTCAGGCTCTTCGCCGAGACGGGGGCCGCCTCGCTGTCGGCCAGGCGTACCCGGATCTCGCCGGCGAAACCCTTGGCCAGCTGCGCCAGCGCCTGCGCCGGGCGGGCATGCAGGCCATGCGGGTTGGCCAGGACCGCTCGCGCGCTGGGCCAGTCCGGCGGCAGCTCGCCACCGAGCGCCGCGAGTACGCTGCGGCTGCTGGTGGCGCGCACCAGCTCGGCGCCACGCCCTTCCAGCAACAGGTCGCACAGGCGTTCGAGCAGCGCCTGGTGCGCTTCGCCCAGGCTGGCCAGGCAGAACAGCCCGGTGACCAGTTGCCCCTGGTGCTGCAACGGTTGCGCCGGAGTGACGAAGGCCAGCCCGGGGCGCTTCACCAATTGTTCGCTGTGCAACCAGCACAGCCCGTCGCCCAGCGGCAACGGTTCGGTCTGCTGGAGCACGGCGGCGAAGCCGTTCTCCACGCAGCCGGCCTTCTTCAACAGGCGCGCGCCGAGCCAGGCCAGTTCGTCGAGGTCCTCGGCGTTCTGGCCGAGGCCGACCAGTTGTGCGTCCAGCGCCAGTTCCTGCGGCGCGCCCTGCAACAGGCCGAGGACTTCCTCGGCGCTGGCGGCCGCGCTCAGGGCCGGTCCCAGGTCGGCCTCGCCGAGGGCGCGGGTGAGCAATTGCAGGAGCTGCAGGTGTTCGTCGGACTTCGCCGCGATGCCGATGGCCAGGTAGACCTGCTGGCCATCGCCCCAGTCCACTCCCTCGGGGAATTGCAGCAGGCGCACACCGGTGCTGAAGACCAGCTCGCGGGTATCCGGGGTCCCATGGGGTATGGCGATGCCCTGGCCGAGGTAGGTGGAGCCTTGTGCCTCGCGCGCCTTCAGGCCCTCGGCATAGCCGGGCGCGGCCAGGCCGTCGGCGACCAGCGCCGCGCCGAGCAGGCGCAGGGCTTCGGCCTTGTCCGCGGCGCGCTGGCCCATGCGGATCTGCCGGGTATCGAGTTCGAGCATGGAAACCTCCTCAGGAGCGAACGGCTCCCCGTCTCACGTCCGGATCGTCCCGCCGCGCCGAGGCGCGGGCGCGGAATGTGCCGGCGGTAGCGGAAAGCGGCTCGCGGGAGCCTTCCGTACAGCCTGGGGCGGTGATCCGCTTGTTGTCATTGACCTGCCATAGCGTAGGCGGCGCCGCGTTCGGGCTGCGCGAGGCAGCCTGGGGCAGGGGGCGCCGGCTTCGCCGGAATCTTTTGCTGAATCGATTCACTTAATTAAATTGGCACGTTACCCGATAATGATTGATCCTTGAAGCCCAACTTGTCGTCGCCTCCAGTAGAGATCGGTTTGAAACTCAGTGATATCGCCCGCCTGGCCGGGGTCTCGGTGACCACCGCCAGCTACGTCATCAATGGCAAGGCCGCCCAGCGGCGCATCAGCGCCGCCACCGTCGAGCGCGTGCTTGCCGTGGTCGAGGAACACGGCTACCAGCCGGACCAGCAGGCCGCCGGCCTGCGCCGCGGGCAGACCCGCACCCTCGGCTTCATCCTCCCGGACCTGGAAAACCCCAGCTACGCCCGCCTCGCCAAGCAACTCGAACAAGGCGCCCGGGCGCGCGGCTACCAGTTGCTGATCGCCTGCTCCGACGACGAGCCGGAGACCGAGCGCCAGGTGGTCAACCTGTTCCGCGCGCGCCGCTGCGACGCGCTGATCGTCGCCAGTTGCCTGCCGGCCGGGGATGATACCCATGCCCGGCTGGTCGCCGAAGGCCTGCCGGTGGTGGCCATCGACCGCCAGCTCGACCCGCAGCGCTTCGCCTCGGTGATCAGCGACGACCAGGACGCCGCGCGCCGCCTCACCGAAACCCTGTTGCAACCGGCGCCGCGCCATATCGCCCTGCTCGGCGCGCGGGCGGACCTGATCATCAGCCACGACCGCGCCGCCGGCTTCCGCCAGGCGCTGAAGGACTTCCGCGGCGAGGTCATCGTCGAGCATGCCGAGGTGTTCAGCCGCGAGTGCGGACGCCGCCTGATGGAGCAATTGCTCGAGCGCCTGGGCTACCTGCCCGACGCCCTGGTGACCACTGCCTATGTACTCCTCGAAGGCGTCTTCGATGTGTTCCAGGCGCGCGCCGACGGTTGGCCCGAAGGCTTGCGGGTGGCGACCTTCGGCGACACCCAGTTGCTCGACTTCGTGCCGCTGAAGGTCAACTCGATCTACCAGCAGCACGCGCTGATCGCCGCCAACGCCCTCGAACTGGCGCTCCGCGCGGTCGAGGAGAACGACTACCGGCCGGGCCTGCACGCCGTCCCCCGGCAACTCAAGCTGCGCGACTGAGCCGGCCGCCATGCGCCTGGTCGACACCCACAACCACCTCGACTTCCCGGACTTCGACGCCGACCGCGCCGCGCTGCTGCAACGCAGCCGCGCGCTGGGGGTCGAGCGCCAGGTGGTGCTCGGCGTCTACCGCGAGAACTGGCAACGGGTCTGGGACCTGGCGCAGGCCGAGGATGGCCTGTACGCGGCGCTCGGCCTGCACCCCGTCTACCTGGCGCGGCACCGCCCGCAGCACCTGGACGACCTGCGCCAGTGGCTGCAACGCCTGCGCGGCGAGACGAAGCTCTGCGCGGTCGGCGAGATCGGCCTGGACTACTACCTGGAACACCTCGACCGCGACGCCCAGCAGGCGCTGTTCGAGGCCCAACTGCGGCTGGCCGCGGAATTCCGCCTGCCGGCGCTGATCCACGTGCGCCGCGCCCACGCGGCGACCATCGCCACCCTCAAGCGCATCCGCCTGGAGCGCCGTGGCATCATCCATGCCTTCGCCGGCAGCCGCGAGGAAGCCCGCGAGTACCTCAAGCTCGGCTTCCGCCTCGGCCTCGGCGGCGCGCCGACCTGGCCGCAGGCCAACCGCCTGCGCAAGGTGGCGGCGGAGCTGCCGGCCGAGGCCATCGTGCTGGAAACCGATGCGCCGGACATGGCGCCATCGATGCATCCCGGCCAGCGCAACAGTCCGGAGCACCTGCCGGACATCTGCCGCGCCCTCGCCGAGCTGCGCGGGGTCGACGCCGAGGAACTGGCGGCGAGCAGCAGCCGCAACGCCGCCGAGCTGTTCGGCTGGGACTGATCAAGCGTCGCGCAGGAGTTAAACATCCCAGTTGCGCCCTTACCATTGCTGCAGCGCCAGGGCCTCGCACAGGCGCTCGTGGGGGACGATAGCTAGCAAAGACAAGATCGTACGCTAAGCGTGCAGCCTGCCAGTGAGGCCCTAGAGGTAGCAGGCGAGGCGTCAGAAAATGCATGGATAAACCCTACCCTGACATTGCCCAGCCGCTCTGACGCCCAGTTAGGGCGTAGCCCAATTTGACATCGCGAGAACTTAGGATGCGGCAGCGCCAAGCTAACTCGGTAACGATGAAAGCGAATACACGGCTACTGCGACAGCAAGAGGAGATATTGTAGTTTATTTTCGTGTATCGCTCGTGCATTAAAGCTTATTCATGGTCACTATCTTTAATGCTCCGCAGCAAACCCGAAGAATCCCAATTGCCTACCAGGCAGGTAGTAAAAGCAAGTTCTCTTTACGGGGATTCTTAAGGAAAATATCATGAGCGACGTTTTTGACCTTGGAAGCATGACCACAGTAGCAACCGCTACTGGTCAGTACTCTTTCTACACACCTCCGCCACCCACCCCTATCCCATACCTTACCTATATCGCCCGTCCCGGCATAAATAAATTTGATCTTCCTGAAGGGGCGAAAATCAAGGATCTTATCAAGCGATACCAATATGAAAGGTCTCAAGTCCCCGCTGCGATCATGATTCGTGGTGTACAGGAAGAGATCAAAAAATCCACGAACACTGCCTTGGCCAATGTGGGATCGATTGTCGATGGCGAACTGGCGTATCTTGCTAGCCAGAAAAAGGAAAAATTAAATCCTACCGGGGCGACACCCTTGCAGATGGCCACTGCTGAAAAGGCCGCGGCGGTGGAACTGCTTGCGTCCAAACAGAAGGAACTGGCTGACGCACGAACCATTGCAAATGCATTCTTTGGCTATGACCCTCTCACGGTCAATTATGTCAATGTAATGAATGAAATCTACGGCCGCCGCGAAGATAAAGATTTTAGTTTCGACAACTGGTCGAAGTCTTATTCAGCCGCACAAAAGATCCGCTTGATCGAAGCGGAAATCAGCGTCCTCAATAGCCGCTCCTCCGCCCTGGATGGCAAGGTCGCCGAACTGACCCGGCTTCAGCGGCTGGAGGACGCACAGCGCGCCGCAGAGGCCGCCCGGCAGACGGAAGCGGAGCGCTTAGCGCAAGAGCAACGTCAAGCTGAAGCCCGACGGCAGGCCGAAGAGGCTCGTCGCCAGGCCGAGGCTCAGCAACAAGCCGAACTGCAACGCTTGGCCGAAGCAGAGGCCAAGCGAGTCGCAGAGGCGGAGAAAAAGCGTCAAGACGAAATCAATGCGCGGCTTCAGGCCATTGTCGTATCGGAAAGTGAGGCCAAGCGCATCGAGGAAATCTACAAGCGTCTGGAAGAACAGGACATAATCAGCAACCCCACCGTCACTACACCTCCCGCAGTCGATGCCGGCTCTCGGGTCGATGACGCACTCACCCATACCGGAACCCGTGTGACCTCTGGAGGAGAAACTGGAGCAACGGGCGGTTCCGGTCGGGATGTTGATACGGGTACTGGACAAGGAGGCATCACGGCGCGCCCGGTCGATGTCAGCAGTGTTTCAATCCCTGACCGGCGTGACCCGAAAATTCCCGACCAGCCAAGGAGGGATCTTGGCGCGTTGGTTCCTACTTTTCCCGACTTCCCCACCTTCCCTAGTTTTCCAGGCGTCGGCGTACCGGTAGCGCCCAAACCTCTGGCCCCGGCAGGGGGTGGTGCCGCCAGCGTTTCCAGGACTCTCAAGACCGCAGTGGATTTGCTTTCGGTGGCTCGCAAGCCCCCTGGTGCAATGTTGGGTCAGGTAGCCGCTGTCATCGCCACTATGGCGGTCAGTTCCTTCTGGCCGAAACTGAACAATGGTGAACGGCAGGCCTCCTTTGCCATTCCGGTTGCGGAACTGTCTCCGCCCCTGGCGGTTGACTGGCAAGCCATTGCCGCCGCCAAAGGAACGGTGGACCTACCTTACCGGCTGAAAACCCTCAATGTCGATGGGTCGATTCAAATCATCGCCGTACCCACCGAGCCGGGTAGTGCGGCGGTCCCCGTCAGGGCGCTGACTCTGGACTCCGCCTCGGGGACCTACAAATACACGACTACCGGCCCTGGCGGCGGCACCATCCTAGTCACCCCGGATACTCCACCTGGCCAGATCGATCCGTCGTCTTCGACACCCGCAGTGCCCCATGGCCCGCTGATCATGCCCGGCACACTGCTGATTCCGAAGGAACCGCAGATCGAGTCCTATCCAGAACTCGAACAACGGGAGTTCAACGACGGGATCTACGTCTACCCGGAAGACAGCGGTATTCCGCCACTCTATATTGTTTATCGGGATCCGCGGGATGAGCCCGGCGTTGCTACCGGTAATGGCCAGCCGGTCACTGGGAACTGGCTGGCCGGCGCCTCACAGGGTAACGGAGTACCGATTCCGAGCCAAATCGCCGATCAGTTGCGCGGCAAGGAATTCAAGAGTTGGCGAGACTTTCGGGAGCAGTTTTGGATGGCCGTTAGCAAAGACCCATCAGTTCTCGAAAACCTCTCCCCCAGTAATAGGTACTTTGTCAGTCAGGGCCTTGCTCCTTATGCTGTGCCAGAGGAGCATCTGGGTAGCAAAGAAAAGTTTGAGATTCACCATGTAGTCCCTCTGGAAAGCGGCGGCGCTCTTTACAATACAGAAAATCTTGTTATCGTCACTCCGAAACGCCACAGCGAAATTCATAAAGAACTGAAATTTAAACGTAAGGAGAAATAATAATGGATATTAAAAATAACCTTGCCGATTATACTGAAAGTGAGTTCCTGGAGATCATTGAAGAGTTCTTCAAGAACAAATCAGGACTAAAGGGTAGTGAGCTAGAAAAGAGAATGGACAAACTGGTCAAGCACTTCGAGGAAGTTACTTCTCACCCACGAAAGAGTGGGGTAATTTTCCATCCGAAACCTGGCTTTGAAACGCCCGAAGGCATAGTGAAAGAAGTCAAAGAGTGGCGTGCCGCCAACGGCCTCCCTGGCTTCAAGGCTGGCTAATTAGCCACCAACAAGCCCCGTTCCGACGGGGCTTGTTTTTTGAGAGACTTTCCTTATTTTTCTGGACGCTACTGACTCTAGCCCTGACGAGTCCATTTAATTGGCTTGCAGAGTTTTCGGCGGTTTCGGCTTGCGCCCCAGGCTGACTCATTGAAGAGCATATTCTCAGGCTCACAGAAACCTTAGCGTAGGATTTTTCCGAATTCTGCGGTTTCCCCTCGTGCAAGCGCGCGGCGCTGTCCACGTCCGCCAGCTCGATGGCCAGGCTCGCCGCCCGGTTCAGTTCCTCGTCCATGGAGCCTCCGCCAGCAATGCGTCGCAACGCTCGCGCACGAACGCGCGCAAGAGGGTCACCGGACGGGTCAACTGGGCGCGGTGGGTACACAAGAGGTTCATCGGCGTCGCTTCGCCCTGCCACTCCGGCAGCAGCAGGCGCAGGCGCCCGGCGCGCACGTCCTCGGCCACGTCCAGCCAGGACTTGTAGACCAGCCCCTTGCCGGCCAGGGCCCAGCGCCGCACCACGTCGGCGTCGTCGCAGACCCGGTCGCCGGCGACCGTCAGGGTCAGGCTGCGGCGGCCCCGCTGGAACGCCCAGCGGTCGTGTACCCGGCCGCCGAGTTGGTAGAGCAGGCAATTGTGCTCGCGCAGGTCGTCCGGCTGGCGCGGCTCGCCGCGCTCCGCCAGGTAGCCCGGCGCGGCGCAGAGCACTCGCCGGTTGTCCGGCGCCAGCGGCAGGGCGACCAGGCTGGAGTCGGCCGGTGCGCCGTAGCGGATCGCCACGTCCACCGGTTGCCGGTAGAGATCGGTCACCCGGTCGCCGAGCAGCAGGCGCAGGCTCAGTTGCGGATAGCGCGCCTGGAACTCGTCGAGCCATGGCAGCAGCAGGTTGCGGCCGAAGTCGGAGGGCGCGGAAAGCTGCAGTACCCCGGCGATCTGGTCCTTGCCGCCCTGCAGCAACCGGCGCCCCTCCTCCAGGCTGCGCAACGAGGCGCGGGCATGCAGGAGGAACGCGTCGCCCTCGGGAGTCAGGCGCAGGCTGCGGGTGGAGCGGGCGAACAGGCGTACCTCCAGCTCGCTTTCCAGGCGCTTCAGCGCCGCGCTGGCCACCGCCGGGGAAATCTCCAACTGGCGCGCGGCGGCGGACAACGAGCCGCTGTCGCTGGTGTGGACGAACACCTGGAGGTCGTCGTAACGCAGCATTTTCAAGATTCCTTTGAAAGAGTCTTCCCTGATAGCCTGTTTTTCAGCGATTTGAAATAGCCCATCCTGACTCCGCCCCATCGAAGGAACCCACCATGAGCACACCCCTCACCCTGATCGCCACCATCACCGCCGCCCCCGGCCACGCCGAGGCCCTGGAACGCGAATTGCGCGCCCTGGTCGCCCCGTCGCGCGCCGAGGCTGGTTGCCTGCAGTACGACCTGCACCAGGACCGCCACGACTCCCACCTGTTCTACATGATCGAGCAGTGGCGCGACGACGCCGCCCTGGAGCGGCACCAGAACACCGAACACTTCCTGCGCTTCAGCCGCGGCAACGAAGCCCTGCTGCAGAACGTGAAGATCGACCAACTCTATCGCCTCGCCTGAGGCCCGTTTCCCGGAGTTCCCATGAAAGCTGTCGGTTACTACCAATCCCTGCCCATCGACCATCCCGACGCCCTGCTCGACCTCGAACTGCCCGAGCCCACGCCGGGCCCGCGCGACCTGCTGGTGGAGGTCCGCGCCATCTCGGTCAACCCGGTGGATACCAAGGTCCGCCAGCGCGCCCAGCCGGAAGCCGGCCAGGCCAAGGTGCTGGGCTGGGACGCGGCGGGCGTGGTGCGCGCGGTCGGCAGCGAGGTCAGCCTGTTCCGTCCTGGCGATCGGGTCTGGTACGCCGGGGACATCACCCGCCCCGGTAGCAACAGCGAGCTGCATCGGGTCGACGAGCGCATTGCCGGGCACCTGCCGAAAAGCCTCGACTTCGCCCAGGCCGCGGCCCTGCCGCTGACCACCATCACTGCCTGGGAACTGCTCTTCGAGCGCTTGCAGATCGCCGAAGGCAAGGCCGACCAGGGCCAGAGCCTGCTGGTGGTCGGTGCCGCCGGCGGGGTCGGTTCGATCCTGGTCCAACTGGCCCGGCAACTGACCGGCCTGAACGTGATCGGCACCGCTTCGCGCGCAGAGACCCAGGCCTGGGTCCGCGACCTCGGCGCGCACCATGTGATCGACCACGGCAAGCCGCTGGCCGAAGAGCTGAAGCGGATCGGTGTCGCCGAGGTCAGCCACGTCGCCAGCCTGACCCACACCGACCAGCACCTCGAACAGATCGTCGCCGCGCTGCGCCCGCAAGGCCGCCTGGCGCTGATCGACGACCCGGCGTCGCTGGACATCGGCAAGCTGAAGCAGAAGAGCCTGTCGCTGCACTGGGAGTTCATGTACACCCGCTCGATGTTCCAGACCGACGACATGATCGAGCAGCACCGGCTGCTGGAGCGGGTCGCCGGGCTGATCGACGAAGGCGTGTTGAAGACCACCGTCGGCGAGCATTTCGGCCGCATCGACGCGGCCAACCTGCGCCGCGCCCACGCGCTGCTGGAGAGCGGCCGGGCCAAGGGCAAGATCGTTCTCGAAGGGTTCTGAACGGCAGGACCACGGGGCGCGGCGTTTTCCACCCTACCGCCGTGCCCCTGGCCTTTGCTATCCCGCCTTGCGCACCCTCAGCGCAGCCTCGATCTCGCCAAGGATCGTCGGGTCGTCGATGGTCGATGGCGCCGCGTAGTCCTCGCCATCGGCGATCTTGCGCAGCACCGCGCGGAGGATCTTCCCGGAGCGGGTCTTCGGCAGCCGCTTGACCACCACCACCCGCTGGAAGCAGGCCAGCGCGCCGATCTGTTCGCGGACCAGCGCCACCAGCTCGCGCTGCAGTTGCTCGGCGGCGATCCCGGCATCGTCCTTGAGCACCACCAGGCCCAGCGGCACGTGGCCCTTGAGTTCGTCCCGCACGCCGATCACCGCGCACTCGGCAACCGCCTGGTGCTGCGCCACGCGTTCCTCCATCTCGCCGGTGGAGAGGCGATGCCCGGAAACGTTTATCACGTCGTCGGTGCGCCCCATGATGTAGACGAAGCCGTCCTCGTCGAGATAACCGCCGTCGCCGGTGTGGTAGTAGCCGGGATAGTTGCCCAGGTAGGCCTGCAGGTAGCGCGGGTGGTCGCCCCAGAGGGTCTGCGCGCAGCCCGGCGGCAACGGCAGGGCGATGACGATCGCGCCCTGGCGGTTCGCACCCAGCGGCCGGCCTTCGTCGTCCAGCACCTGCACGTGGTAGCCGGGCACCGCGCGGTTGGTCGAGCCGGCCCGCAGGTCGTGGCCGGCGATCCCGATGCAGGGCGCGGTCACCGGCCAGCCGGTCTCGGTCTGCCACCAATGGTCGTGGACCGGCCGCCCGGTGTGCTCCTCCAGCCAGTGCTGGGTGCTGCTGTCGAGCTTCTCGCCGGCCAGGAACAGGTGGCGCAGCGAACCCAGGTCGTAGCGCTTCACCCGTTCGCCATGCGGGTCTTCCTTGCGGATCGCGCGGATCGCCGTCGGCGCGCAGAACAGGCTGTTCACCCTGTGCTCTTCGATCACCCGCCAGTAGGCGCCGGCGTCCGGCGTGCGCACCGGCTTGCCTTCGTAGAACACCGTGGTACAGCCGCACATCAGCGGGCCGTAGACGATCAGCGAGTGGCCGACCACCCAGCCGACGTCGGAGATCCCCCACCAGACGTCGCCGGCCTGCATGCCGTAGATAGTGCGGACCGCGTAGCGCACCGCGACCGCGTGGCCACCGTTGTCGCGGACGATACCCTTGGGCTTACCGGTGGTGCCCGAGGTGTACATGATGTACAGCGGATCGCCGCTGGCCACCGGCAGCGGATCGGCCAGCTCGGCGGCGGCGAGGCAGTCCTGCCAGTCCAGGTCGCGGCCCGGGTGCAGGCGCGCGGGCGCCTGCGGGCGTTGCCAGACCATGACGTGGGCAGGCTGGTGGATCGCCAGTTCGAGGGCCTTGTCCACCAGCGGCTTGTATTCGATCACCCGATCGAACTCCAGCCCGCAGGAAGCGGTGAGCACCAGCTTCGGCGTGGCGTCGTCGATGCGCAGGGCCAGCTCGTAGGGAGCGAAGCCACCGAACACCACCGAATGCACCGCGCCCAGGCGCGCGCAGGCGAGCATCGCCATGGCCGCCTGCGGCACCATCGGCATGTAGATGATCACCCGGTCGCCCTTGCCGACCCCGAGGGCCCGCAGGGCGCCGGCCAGGCGCGCCACTTCGTCGCGCAGCCGCAGGTAGCTGTAGCGGTCCTGGGTACCGGTCACCGGCGAGTCGTAGATCAGCGCGGTCTGTTCGCCGCGCCCCTCCTCGATCTGCCGGTCGAGGGCCAGGTAGGCGCTGTTCAGACGGCCATCGGCGAACCAGCGATGGGTGCCGTCGGGCAGGCTTTCGAGGATGTTCGCGGGCGCCTGGTACCAGGCCAGGGAACGGGCCTGTTCGGCCCAGAACGCGGCCGGCTCGGCGATCGAGCGGGCGTGCTGCTGCAGGTACGTCATGTTCCAGCCCTCTGATTGTTCTTATTAGGGATGAAGCAGTGAGTGAGCCTTGGAGTATGGGCGGGCGCCGGGCACCCGCCATCAACCTTTGGTCGTAGAGGTCAGTCCTTGCCGCGGTAGAGCTTCTGGATGCTGGAGAAGTCCAGCCCCTCGTGCTCGGCATCGGCCTGGGCGTGCAGGCTGAACAGGTTGCGCGCCAGCGCGCCGAGCGGCGTCGAGGCCTGCACCGCCTGGGCGTTGGCCAGCGCCAGGCCGAGGTCCTTGTTCATCAGGCGCACCTGGAAACCGCCGGCATAGCCGTTGCTCGCCGGCGCCTGCGGCATCACCCCGGGCCAGGGGTTGTAGAGGTTCAGCGCCCAGTTGCCACCGGAACTCTGCTTCATCACCTCGGACAGCACCGCCGGGTCGAGGCCGTTCTTCACCCCCAGCGCCAGGGCCTCGGCGGTGCCGGCCATGAGGATGCCGAGGAGCATGTTGTTGCAGATCTTCGCCACCTGGCCGGCGCCGTGATCGCCGGCGTGGAAGATGTTCCGGCCCATGTTCTCGAGGATCGGCCGGGCCCGCGCGAAGCCTTCGGCGGGGCCGCCGACGATGAAGCTCAGGGTGCCGGCGCGGGCGCCGCCGACGCCGCCGGAAACCGGCGCGTCGAGCAGGGTCAGGCCCTTCGCCGCGGCGGCCTCGGCGACCTTGCGCGCGGTCTCCGGGGCGATGGTCGAGCAGTCGATCAGCAGGGGCTTGCCGGCGACCCGCGCGAGCAGGCCGTCGGCGCCGAGATACAGGCTTTCCACGTGCTGCCCGGCCGGCAGCATGCTGATCACCACTTCGGCGCCTTCGCAGCACTGCAAGGCGCTATCGGCGCCCTGCGCGCCCTGCTCGACCAGGCTCAGCACGGCCTTGGGCTGCAAGTCGAAGACATTCACCCGGTGGCCAGCCTTGAGCAGGTTGGCGGCCATCGGCCCACCCATGTTGCCCAGGCCGAGGAATGCGATGTCGGTCATCGGTCCGTCTCCCTTTCAGCGCATCTGGATCGAGAAGTTGGTCCCGGCCACGCTGTCGCTGTCGAACCAGCGCGCGGTCACGGTCTTGGTCTCGGTGTAGAAGCGCACGCCCTGCTTGCCGTAGGCGTGCAGGTCGCCGTAGAACGAGCCCTTCCAACCGGTGAAGGAGAAGAACGGCAGCGGTACCGGAATCGGGATGTTGATGCCCACCTGGCCGACCTCGATGTGGTGCTGGAAGGTCCGCGCCGCGGCGCCGGAGCTGGTGAAGATCGAGGTGCCGTTGCCGTAGGGGCTTTCGTTGATCAGGCGGATCGCCTGCTCCAGGCTGTCGACCTCGGCCAGGCAGAGCACCGGGCCGAACACCTCTTCGCGGTAGATCGCCATGTCCGGGCGCACCCCGGCGAACAGCGTCGGGCCGACCCAGTTGCCGTCCGGGTATCCCTCGACCTTGTAGCCGCGGCCATCCAGCAGCAGTTGCGCGCCCTCCTCCACGCCCTGGCCGATCAGGCGCTCGATGCGCGCCTTGGCCTGCGGGTTGATCACCGGGCCGTAGCTGGCGCCGCTGTCGTCCCATGGGCCGGGGCGGACCTTGGCCAGCGCGTCGCGGATTTCCGGAATCCACTCGCGGGCGGCCCCCACCAGCACCGCCACCGAGATCGCCATGCAGCGCTGCCCGGCCGCGCCCACCGAGGCACCGACCAGGTTGCTGATGACCTGTGCCTTGTCCGCGTCGGGCATGATCACCATGTGGTTCTTCGCCCCGGCGAAGCTCTGCACGCGCTTATTGTGCGCGGTGCCGGTGTGGTAGACGTACTGGCCGACGGCGACCGAGCCGACGAAGGACACCGCCTTCACCTGCGGGTGCTTGAGCAACTGGTCGACCTGTTCCTTGCCGCCATGCACCACCTGCAGCACGCCCTTCGGCGCACCGGCCTCGAGGAACAGCTCGGCGAGCCGCACGCTGGTCAGCGGCACCTGCTCGGAAGGCTTGAGGATGAAGGCGTTGCCGCAGGCGATGGCCAGCGGGAACATCCACAGCGGGATCATCGCCGGGAAGTTGAACGGGGTGATGCCAACGCACACGCCCAGCGGCTGGGTGATGCTGTAGGTGTCGATGTTGCGGGCGACGTTCTCCACCGTCTCGCCCATCAGCAGCGAGGGCACGTTGCAGGCGTGCTCGACCACCTCGATACCGCGCCAGACGTCGCCCTTGGCGTCCTCGAAAGTCTTGCCCAGCTCGCTGGAGACGATCTTCGCCAGTTCGTCGTGGTGTTCCTTGAGCAACGCCTGGTAACGCAGCATCACCCGCGCGCGCTCGGAAACCGGGGTTTCCTTCCAGCTGGCGAAGGTTTCGCGGGCACTGGCCACCGCCTGCTCGACCTGCTCCGCGCTGGCGCAGGCGATCTCCGCCAGGGTGCTGTTGTCGAGGGGATTGCTGACCGGGATGCGCTGGGCGCCGAGACCTTCGACGAAGGCTCCCGCGATGAGGTGGCGGACTGGGACTGACATGAACCCTCCTGCACCGGCCAGGCCGGCTTTTATTGTTGTGGCGGACTGGTACGAGGTCGATTCGGACCTCGCTTTGGCCAAGAAGCTATCACTGGGCGGAAGGTCGCGAGATCGACTAAATTGTGTTGTTCATGGACTATATTGCGGAGCCGGCTACCGACATGTCGCACACCTCCGACTGGCCCCTGCCGGCCGACAGCCTGCGCTTGCCGATCCCGGCGGCGCTGCTGGAGAAACTGGCGGTCCACCCGCTCAGCCGCGACCTCTACCCCACCTCCCTGGGCCACTACCGGCGCGCCCGCGACCACCGCATGAGCCGCGAGCGCCATGACGAGCACCTGCTGATCTATTGCAGCGAAGGCCAGGGCCTGCTGCGCGTGCGCGAGGGCGACGCCTGGCGCGAATACCGGGTCGGCAGCGGCGACCTGCTCTGGCTGCCGCCGGGCATGGCCCACGACTACGCCGCCGACGACCGCCAACCCTGGACCATCTTTTGGACCCACCTGCGCGGCGACAGCGCCACCTGGCTGCAATACAGCGCCGGCTACCGCGACACCCCGCTGCGCCATTGGGGCCTGCAACACGCCCTGCTCGGCGGCTTCGAGCAACTGCTGGAGGTGCGCCACAGCGGCTACCGCTTCCAGCACTTTCTGCTCGCCGCCAGCCGCCTGCGCAGCCTGCTCTGCCAGCTACCGCTGCTGCGCCCGCTGCGCGAGGGCAGCCTGGACCTCGACGGGCTGCACGCCTACATGCGCGAACACCTGCATGCGCGCCTCGAACTGGAACGCCTGGCGGCCTTCTGCAACCTGTCGAAGTTCCATTTCGTCAGTCGCTACAAGGCGATCACCGGCCGTACGCCTATCCAGCACTTCCTGCACCTGAAGATCGAGTACGCCTGCCAGTTGCTGGACAGCAGCGACCAGAGCGTGGCCCGGGTCGGCCAGGCGGTCGGCTACGACGACAGCTACTACTTCTCGCGCCTGTTCAGCAAGGTCATGGGTTTGTCGCCGAGCGCCTACCGGCAGCGGGTAAGGCAGGGCGAGGGAGGAGCCTGAAGCGCTCTGCGGCGGGGCTGTAAACGAAGCGGCGACCAGTTGTCGGCAAACTGATCCCGGTCAGTGTTTTCCGGGCCGACAGGACTAGACTGAAGCTCCCTTTCCAGCCCCGATGGATGAATCGCCATGAACATCCTCGTCCGCCCGTCGCAAACCCCGAAAGGCCAATGCTGGCAAGTCTGCCTCGACCAGCAGGCCGTCAATTTCCGTAGCGAAAGCGAGGCCCGGCGTTTCGTCGACCGCCTCGAGGCGCGCCTGCGCGCGCCCCATGTGCTGCCCGAACTGAAACAGCGAACGGCCTGATCCGCGCTCAGGAGGCCTGGCGCTCCAGGCGCCCGGTCTGCCAGGCGAGCAGGGCCGCGACCGCGCCGCAGACGGCGATCACCAGAGTCATGGGGATCGCCGTGCCGTCGTGGAGCACGCCGACCAGCGCCGAAGCGCCCGCCGCCACGCTGAACTGCAGGCTGCCCATCAGCGCCGAGGCGCTGCCGGCGTGCTGTCCCTGTCCGGCCATGGCGCAGGCGGAAGCGTTGGGAATGATGCAGCCGAGGCTGGCCACGCATCCGAACAGCGGAACCAGCAGCGGCCACAGCGTGGCCGGTTGCAGCGAAGCGATGCCCAGCAGGGCCAGGCCGCACGCCAGGTAGCCCCAGATGATCCGCCGCAGCCAGAACGCCGGCCCGCGATAGCGCAGCAGCCGCGCGTTGACCTGTGCCATGACGATGAAGCCCGCGGCATTGCTGCCGAACAGCCAGCCATAGTGCTCGGCGGGAATCCCGTAGAGCTGGATGAACACGTAGGGCGAACCGGCGATGTAGGCGAACATCCCGGCCATCGCCACCCCGCCGGAAAGGCCATAGGCGAGAAACAGGCGGTCGGCGAACAGCCGCCGGTACTGCCCCAGCGCGCCGGACAGCGGCGGTCGCTCGCCGTCGGCCGGGATGGTTTCCGGCAGCCACAACGCCACGCCGAGGCCGGCCAGGGCGGCGAACAGGGTCAGGCAGACGAAGATCGATTGCCAGCCCTGCCAGTCCAGCAGCAGGCCGCCGGCCACGGGGGCGAGGATCGGCGCCAGGCCCATCACCAGCATCAACTGGGAAAACGCCTTGGCGGCGCCGATCGGATCGCACAGGTCACGCACCACTGCCCGCGAGATGACCATCCCGGCGCAGCCGCCGAGGGCCTGGACGAAGCGCGCGGCGATCAGCCACTCCAGGCTCGGCGCCAGGGCGCAGGCGGCCGAGGCCAGGGTGAAGATACTCACCCCCACCAGCAGCGGCAGGCGCCGGCCATAGCGGTCGGCCACCGGGCCGTAGAGCAACTGGCCGATGGACAGGCCGGCGAAGTAGGCGGCCAGGCTCAGCTGGACGTGCTCGACGTCGGTGGCGAAGGCCTTGGCCAGGGTCGGGAAGCTCGGCAGGTAGAAATCGATGGCCAGTGGCCCGAAGGCGCTCAGGGCTCCCAGTATCAGCAGGATGCGCAGGTTCATGGATCGCTCGGCACGGGGCGCGTCGGTGGCAGGCAAGGCACTTCCCTGCGCGGCTCCCGGCAAGCGGGACGACGACGCCTATCATTGAATCGTCTGTGAGGGCGGGCGGCTCCAGGCCTGAAGGCCGGTACTGGCGGGAAGATGCTACGGACAGCCGGGGAGTCGCCGAAAAAGCAGCGCGCAGCATAACACCGAAGACGCCCGCCGATCATGGCCGGAGACCGTGGAACCGCGGAATCCACGACTCATGAATGAGCAGCATTAGACAAAGGTGGTGTCGAAATACTTCGAGTCCGCCCGAGCGCGGCTAAAATCGGTACACTCCCCGCCCCGTTGCCGAGACCGATTCGACTACCCAGCACAGCATGCGACGCACAAAGGAAGATTCTGAAAAAACCCGTACGGCCATCCTCCTGGCCGCCGAGGAACTGTTCCTGGAAAAGGGCGTGTCCCATACCAGCCTGGAACAGATCACCAGGGCCGCTGGGGTGACCCGTGGCGCCGTCTACTGGCACTTCCAGAACAAGGCCCACCTGTTCAACGAGATGCTCAACCAGGTACGCCTGCCGCCGGAGCAACTCACCGAGCGCCTGTCCGGCTGCGATGGCAGCGACCCGCTGCGCTCGCTCTACGACCTCTGCCTGGAGGCCGTGCAATCGTTGCTGACGCAGGAGAAGAAGCGCCGCATCCTGACCATCCTGATGCAACGTTGCGAATTCACCGAGGAACTGCGCGAGGCGCAGGAACGCAACAACGCCTTCGTGCAGATGTTCATCGAACTCTGCGAGCAGTTGTTCGCCCGCGACGAATGCCGTGTGCGGCTGCATCCGGGCATGACCCCGAGGATCGCCTCGCGCGCCTTGCACGCGCTGATCCTGGGCCTGTTCAACGACTGGTTGCGCGACCCGCGCCTGTTCGATCCGGATACGGACGCGGAACACCTGCTGGAGCCGATGTTCCGTGGCCTGGTGCGCGACTGGGGTCAGGCCAGCTCGGCGCCGTAGCCCTCCTCGCGGATCGCCTCGAGTACCTGGGTGCTGTCGAGCCGGCTGGCGACCCGGACTTCGCCGGCGCCAAGATCCACCTGGACGTCCGCCGCCGAATCCTTCGCCTGCACCGCATGGGTGATCGCCCGTACGCAGTGGCCGCAGGTCATGCCCTGAACCTTGAAGACTTGCATGGTATTGCCTCCTGTTGGTCATCGATGGGGCGATTTTCGACCTTGACATGGTGTCAAGGTCAATCCTCGAAATATCCGGTAACCGACAAAGCGTCAAGAACGGGTAAAGGCGGAGTAAAGAGGCTTAAACCCTACAAAGCACATGGTTAACATGTTCACCTTGTTCTTCACGAGGTAGAACCATGTCCATCCGCCGCTATTCCCCGTCACAGATCGCCCTGCACTGGCTCAGCGCCGTCGCGGTCCTGCTGATCATCGCCCTGCCCTACGGCGCCGACTTCTTCGCCGGCCTGCTCGGCGGCAAGGGCAACGTCTTCACCCTGCACAAGTCGCTGGGCGTGGCGGTACTCCTGCTGACCCTGACACGCCTGGCGCTGCGCCGCGTCCAGGGTGTCCCGGATACCCTGGAGGGGAACCCGGACTGGCAGCGCGCGGCCGCCAAGGCCGGGCATTTCCTGCTGTACGCGGTGCTGATCGTCATGCCGCTCTCCGGCATGCTCGCCGGCAAGCGTCCGCTGGACCTGTTCTGGCTGGTGCAGATCGGCCCGTTCGACCTGCCGGAAGCCTTCAAGGCGTTCGCCGGCGGCACCCACGTCACCGTCCAGTACCTGCTTTTCGCGCTGATCCTCGGCCACGCCGCCGCGGCCATCTGGCACCACCGCGTGCAGAAGGACGACGTACTGCGCGCCATGCTGCCGCAACGCGGCGCCTGACCCCAGCGACGGACGGGCACGCGGATGCCCGTCCCGACTTGTCCCGGGCCCCGGCTTCGGCCAAGCTTTTCCCTACGCCCCCGCCGCCGAGGCCCGCCATGTTCCCCATCCTTCGCCCGCTGCTCCATACCGCTGCCCTGGCCTGCGCCCTCCCGGCGCTCGCCGCGGACCCGCAACCGGCCAGCGGCGGCTGGGCGCAACCCGACCCGGCGCCGATCGGCTATGCGGTGCTGAACGTTTCCCGCGAGCGGGTCGAGTCCGGCACTGCCTGCGATATCGGCCTGTACGTCCACGACGAACTGGTCGGCAACCTGCAACCGGGCGCCAGCCTGGCCCTGAACCTGCAACCCGGCGCGGTGGACGTGCGTCTTGCGCCGAACGGTCCTGGCGACGCCTGCCGGAACGGCATGACCATCCTCGCCGGACAGACCCTGACCCTGCGCGCCGGAGAGATCCGCAACCTGCGCATTACCCTCGGTGCGGGCGGGCTCTACCTGGCACCGGTGGCGGATGGGTACTGAGGGGTAGCGACTTGCCGTGGAGCATTGGCCATGACGCAGGGCACGAAGGTGGCGTTTCGGCACCGGGTGCACGGGGACTGCCTGGCGGGCCGTGAATGCGTGACTGGCCCCCAGCTCCCGTCGCTGCCTGCACGGCACTAAGGGGGGAAGCTGTTGCTTAGCGCTTGAGCGGGCGTCGTGCTTGCCTTGGCCTCTTGTTTCGCCTTTCCAGGCGAGTTCCTTCTGCAAGCGTCCAAAAGACTCGCCCACCACTCGGAGGGCAAGCCAGGAGCCCGATCCGTAGGGCGAATAACCGCTTGCGGTTATCCGCCGGCTGTCCGGGGCATCGGCGGATACCGCCTGTGGCGGTATTCGCCCTACGTGACTATATCGCTCGCGATTTCTTAGCTACACGGCAGTGAGGGGGGGCGCTGTTGCTTAGCGCTTGAGCGGGCGTCATGTTTGGTGGTCAAGCTGTTTTCTGTGCCTGCCTTGACCTCTTGTTTCGCCTTCCCAGGCGAGTTCCTTTTGCAAGCGTCCAAAAGGAACCTAAAGACTCGCCCCGGCATCCTGCCACTCGTCCCCCTCCGCAACGATTCCGCTCGGCCTCCTGACGGGGCGGGTTTGCCGCCCCACCACTTGGAGGGCAAACCTCCCTTCGTGCATGCCAGGAACCCGATCCGTAGGGCGGATAACCGCAAGCGGTCATTCACTCTACGGATCAGGGCTTCGGTATGTGGAAGTCTGGCATGCACGAGGTCATCCCCCTCCTGAAGCGCCCCTCAGCTCAATCGAATCCTTCCGCTCGCCACCAGCACCGCATGCCCGGCGATACTCACCCGCTCGCCCTCCAACCGGCACCACAGCTCGCCGCCGCGCGCCGAGCACTGCTGGGCGGTCAGCGACAGTTTGTTCAAGCGCTGGGCCCAGTAGGGAATCAGGCTGCAATGCGCGGAGCCGGTGACCGGGTCTTCATCGACGCCCATCGCCGGGGCGAAGAAGCGCGAGACGAAATCCTTCTGCAGGCCCCGCGCGGTGACGATCACTCCACGCCAGGGCAGCCGCGCCAGGGCCGCGAAGTCGGGGCGACAGGCGCGCACCGCCTCTTCGGACTCGAGCAGCACCAGCAGCTTGTCGGTGGAGCCCAGCACGTCCACCGGCGGCAGGCCCAGGGCCTGCTCCAGCTCGACGGTGCTACCGACCTCGCTCGGATACTGCGCGGGGAAATCCAGGACCAGCCGCTCGTCCTCGCGGTTGACCCGCAGCGCACCGGAGCGCGAGATGAATTCCAGGCGCTCGCCCGGCTCGTCGTAGACCTCGAACAGTACGTGGGCCGCAGCCAGTGTGGCGTGGCCGCAGAGCGCCACCTCGACGCTCGGGGTGAACCAGCGGATCCGCCAGGCCTCTCCTTCGCGAACGACGAAGGCGGTCTCGGAGAGGTTGTGCTCGGTCGCGATCATCTGCATCAGCTCGTCCGCCAGCCAGGCATCGAGGCGACAGACCACGGCGGGATTGCCACTGAACGGGCGGGAAGAAAACGCGTCGACCTGGTGGAACTCGAGCTGCATGGCAGACCTCCTGGGAACGATCGCCACAGCATGCCGCCGCAGGCTCCGGGATGGGCGATACAGTGCGATCTTTTCCGATCGTAACAGTGGGACTTCGCCCTGCCTTCGACCCATTGCCCGAGCGGGCGTTTGCGGCGACCTGCCGGCGTTGTGAAGCCGCCGGCAAAAACGCCGCCTTTTTCCGCGAAACGCCGCTCAGGCCTCGCTGCGCACCCGTCGCACCGCGTTCTGCCAGCCGGCGTAGAGTTCGCCGCGGCGCTCCTCGGCCATGTGCGCGGCGAAGCGGCGCTGCAGGTGCCAGTGGCTGGCGATGTCGTCCAGGTCGCGATAGAAGCCGGCCTTCAGCCCGGCCATGTAGGCCACGCCGAGGGCGGTGGTCTCGGTGACTTCCGGGCGCTCCACGGTGACACCAAGGATGTCGGTGAGGAATTGCATCACCCAGTTGTTCACCACCATCCCGCCGTCCACCCGCAGCGCGCTGGGCGGCGTGCCGTCCTGGCGCATCGCTTCGAGCAGGTCGCGGGTCTGGTAGCAGACCGATTGCAGACCGGCGGTGACGATCTCCTTGATTCCGGTGTCACGGGTCAGGCCGAAGATCGCGCCGCGCGCCTTCGGGTCCCAGTAGGGCGCGCCGAGGCCGGTAAAGGCCGGCACCAGGTAGACGCCGTTGGAGTCGCCGGCCTGGATCGCCAGGGCTTCGCTCTCGTGGGCGTGGTCGATCAGCTTGATGCCGTCGCGCAGCCATTGCACCGCGGCGCCGGCGACGAAGATGCTGCCCTCCACCGCGTAGCTGACCTTGCCGTCCAGACGGTAGCCGACCGTGGTGAGCAGGCGGTTCTTCGAGGTCACCGGCTGCTCGCCGGTGTTCTGGATCATGAAGCAGCCGGTGCCGTAGGTGCTCTTCACCATGCCCGGCTGGAAGCAGGCCTGGCCGATCAGCGCGGCCTGCTGGTCGCCGGCCATGCCCAGCACCGGGATCGCCGCGCCAAGCAGCGACGGCTCGCTGACGCCGAACTCCGCCGCGCAGTCGAGTACCTCCGGCAGCAGGCTGCGCGGGATCTCGAACAGCGCCAGCAATTCCTCGTCCCAGTCCTGGCTGTGGATGTTGAACAGCAGGGTGCGCGAAGCGTTGGTCGCGTCGGTGCGATGGGAGCGGCCGCCGGTCAGGCGCCAGAGCAGGAAGCAGTCGACGGTGCCAAAGCGCAGCTCGCCGCGTTCGGCGCGCTGGCGGGCGCCGGGCACGTTGTCGAGGATCCAGCGCAGCTTGGTGGCGGAGAAATACGGATCGATCAGCAGCCCGGTGCGCGCGCTGACGTTCGCCTCGTGGCCGGCGGCCTTGAGTTCGGCACAGTAGTCGGCGGTACGACGATCCTGCCAGACGATGGCCGGGTGGATCAGGTCGCCGCTGGCGGCGTCCCAGACCAGCGTGGTCTCGCGCTGGTTGGTGATGCCGATGGCGGCGATGTCGGCCGCGCGCAAGCCCTTGCGGGCGAGCGCGTCGCGACAGACCTGGAGGGTGGTCAGCCAGATTTCCTCGCCGTCGTGCTCCACCCAGCCGTCCTTCGGGAAGTACTGCTTGAATTCCTGCTGGCAGCTCTCCACCGGCAAGCCCTGGGCACTGAACACGATGGCGCGGGAGCTGGTGGTGCCCTGGTCGATGGCGAGGAGATAGTGGGACATGGAAAACCTGACAGATTGAAAAGTAAGACGAATGCCGACCGCTAGGCCGGCGGGATTAGCGGCTCATTCACGGCCGATGGCGGCGAACGAACCCTGGGTCAGCTGGGCCAGCACCTCGGCCGCCAGCTCCACTTCCAGCCCGCGCCGTCCTGCGCTGACATGGATGCTCGGGTACTGCCGCGCGCTTTCATCGATGAAGGTACGCAGGCGCTTCTTCTGCCCCAGCGGGCTGATCCCGCCCACCAGGTAGCCGGTAGCCCGCTGCGCCGCCTGCGGATCGGCCATGTCGGCCTTCTTCGCCCCCGCCGCATGGGCCAGGGCCTTCAGGTCGAGACTGCCGATCACCGGCACCACCGCCACCAGCAACTCGCCCTTCTCCGTGGCGGCGAGCAGCGTCTTGAACACCCGCTGCGGGTCCAGGCCGAGCTTTTCCGCGGCCTCCAGGCCATAGGAAGGTGCCTTGGGGTCGTGGCTGTAGCTGAGCACCTTGTGCGCGGCGCGGGCCTTTTTCAGCAGGTCGATGGCAGGGGTCATGGTCACTCCCGGAGAAGAACGTTGGCTGAAAACCGGCGCCTACCTTAAGCCATCGCCGCCCCTGCTGCACGGGCGCCGATGCCGCGGCCCGCGTGCCTCGGTAGCGATATTCGATTGGCCGCGAAAACGAAACCGGAGGGTCGTTTTTCGGACAAACGTTCATCTTCGCGCTTTGACAGCATTCCTTTGTGAATATATTTTTTCGAAACTGAACAATTTTCACGGCTGCCCGCCATAATTACAAGAACAGACAAGAGAGGCCCCATGACCACCGCCGCCCCGACCCCGTCCCTGTTCGGCCAATGCCTGGCCGAGTTCCTCGGCACCGCCCTCCTCATCTTCTTCGGCACCGGTTGCGTCGCGGCCCTGAAGGTCGCCGGCGCCAGCTTCGGCCTGTGGGAAATCAGCATCATCTGGGGGGTCGGCGTGAGCATGGCGATCTACCTCAGCGCCGGCGTCTCCGGCGCCCACCTGAACCCGGCGGTGAGCATCGCGCTGTGGCTGTTCGCCGGCTTCGAGGGGCGCAAGCTGCCGTTCTACATCACCGCCCAGGTGGCCGGTGCGTTCTGCGCCGCAGCGCTGGTCTACACCCTCTACAGCAGCCTGTTCATCGAGTTCGAACAGGCGCAGAACATCGTCCGCGGCAGCCAGGACAGCCTGGCCCTGGCCTCGGTGTTCTCCACCTATCCGCACCCGGCGCTGTCGGTCGGCCAGGCGTTCCTCGTCGAAGTGGTGATCACGGCCATCCTCATGGCGGTGATCATGGCCCTTACCGACGACGGTAACGGCCTGCCGCGCGGTCCGTTGGCGCCGCTGCTGATCGGCCTGCTGATCGCCGTGATCGGTAGCGCCATGGGCCCGCTGACCGGTTTCGCGATGAACCCGGCGCGCGACTTCGGCCCCAAGCTGATGACCTACCTGGCCGGCTGGGGGCCCATCGCCTTCACCGGCGGCCGCGAGATTCCCTATTTCCTGGTGCCGATCTTCGCCCCGATCCTCGGTGCCTGCCTCGGCGCCGGCGGCTATCGTGTACTGATCGCGCGCCATCTGCCGAGCGCCGCGGCGCCCGCCGAAGCCGAGCCGGAGAAGGTTCGCGCTTCCTGACCGCCCGCTCTTTCCTGCCATAGCCACAAGGCCACAGCCATGACCGACAAGCACAACAAGAAATACGTCGTCGCCCTGGACCAGGGCACCACCAGTTCCCGCGCCATCGTCTTCGACCGCGATGCCAACGTGGTCAGCCAGGCCCAGCGCGAGTTCGCCCAGTTCTATCCGCAGGCCGGCTGGGTCGAGCACGACCCGATGGAAATCTGGGCCACGCAGAGTTCGACCCTGGTCGAGGCCCTCGCCCAGGCCAGCATCGAGCACGACCAAGTGGCCGCCATCGGTATCACCAACCAGCGCGAGACCACGGTGGTCTGGGACCGTCACAGCGGTCGGCCGATCCACAACGCCATCGTCTGGCAGTGCCGGCGCAGCGCGGCGATCTGCGCGCAGCTCAAGCGCGACGGGCTGGAAGACTACATCCGCGAAACCACCGGGCTGGTCACCGATCCGTACTTCTCCGGGACCAAGCTGAAGTGGATCCTCGACAACGTCGAAGGCGCCCGCGAACGCGCGCGCAACGGCGACCTGTTGTTCGGCACCATCGACACCTGGCTGATCTGGAAGCTCACCGAAGGCAAGGTCCACGTCACCGACTACACCAATGCCTCGCGGACCATGCTGTTCAATATCCACAGCCTCGACTGGGACGCACGGATGCTCGAGGTGCTCGACATTCCCCGCTCGATGCTACCCGAGGTGCGCAACTCTTCGGAGGTCTACGGCAACGCCCGGATCGGCGGGGTCGGCGGCGGCGAGCTGCCGATCGCCGGGATCGCCGGCGACCAGCAGGCCGCCCTATTCGGCCAGATGTGCGTGGAACCGGGCCAGGCGAAGAACACCTACGGCACCGGCTGCTTCCTGCTGATGCACACCGGCGACAAGGCGGTGAAGTCCACCCATGGCCTGCTCACCACCATCGCCTGCGGTCCGCGCGGCGAGGTCGGCTACGCCCTGGAGGGCGCGGTGTTCAACGGCGGCTCCACGGTGCAGTGGTTGCGCGACGAACTGAAGGTGATCAACGACTCCTTCGATTCCGAATACTTCGCCACCAAGGTCAAGGACAGCAACGGCGTCTACCTGGTACCGGCCTTCACCGGACTCGGCGCGCCCTATTGGGACCCCTATGCGCGCGGCGCGGTGTTCGGCCTGACCCGTGGAGTCAAGGCCGACCACCTGATCCGCGCTACCCTGGAATCCATCGCCTACCAGACCCGCGACGTGCTCGACGCCATGCAGCGCGATGCCGGCGAACGCCTGCGCGCCCTGCGCGTCGACGGCGGGGCGGTGGCCAACAACTTCCTCATGCAGTTCCAGGCCGACATCCTCGGCACCCGCGTGGAACGTCCGGTGATGCGCGAGACCACCGCCCTCGGCGCCGCCTACCTGGCCGGCCTGGCTTGCGGCTTCTGGAGCAGCCTCGACGAGCTGAAGAGCAAGGCGGTGATCGAGCGGGTGTTCGAGCCGGAGTGCGACGAGCCCCGGCGCGAAAAGCTCTATGCCGGCTGGAAGAAAGCAGTGGAGCGCACTCGCGGCTGGGACGACGGCGAACTGTGACGAGCTGGCGCCATTCGTCCGCCGCGATGCGGCGAATGGCGTGTTCCCCGGCGCCGCTCTGGCATGCCCTGGGTAACGTTTGCGCGCGGCGGCCGGGTGCCGCCGCGGCGCCCTCTACGACTCATGCACGGCTGACAACGGCCCCCCGCGTGCGGCATTCTTGGCGACTTTCCAGGGTCCCGGCCCGGCAGCACGAGAACAACCCATGAACCTGCCCCCCCGACAGCAAAGCATCATCGAGGAGGTCCGCGAGCGCGGTTACCTGAGCATCGAGGAGATGGCGCAGATGTTCGCGGTCACCCCGCAGACCATCCGCCGCGACATCAACCAGCTCGCCGAACAGGGACTGCTGCGCCGCTACCACGGCGGTGCGGCCTACGATTCGAGCATCGAGAACACCGCCTACACCATGCGCGCCGACCAGATGCGCGACGAGAAGCAGCGCATCGCCGAAGCCGTGGCCAGCCTGGTGCCGGACAACGCCTCGCTGTTCATCAACATCGGCACCACCACCGAGGCCATCGCCCGCGCCCTGCTCAACCACCGCAATCTGAAGATCATCACCAACAACCTGCACGTGGCCGCCACCCTCAGCGCCAAGGAAGACTTCGAAGTGCTGGTCGCCGGCGGCACCGTACGCAGCGACGGCGGCATCGTCGGCCAGGCCGCGGTGGACTTCATCCAGCAGTTCCGCGTCGACTTCGCCCTGGTCGGCATCAGCGGCATCGACGAGGATGGCAGCCTGCTCGACTTCGACTACCAGGAAGTGCGCGTATCCCAGGCGATCATCGACAACGCGCGGCAAGTGTTCCTGGCCGCCGACTCGAGCAAGTTCGGGCGCAACGCGGTGGTCCGCCTGGGACCGATCTCGCTGGTCAACCGGGTCATCAGCGACAGCCCGCCGCCCGCCGCCATCGCCCGCCTGATGGCACAGCACAAGGTTCACCTGGACCTGGTCTGAGGCATTTCCCCTGCCACGGCGCCGTTCGGCGCCGTGAATGTTCGTTTCAGAAAAACCACCTGCCGCCCCCGTCCATGCGCCGCGATCCTCGGCGGCCGCTTTCCCGCATGCGGAAGAGGGGCTGTTCCCGCGCGGACGGGCAAACCGGTAGCGCCCGGGCAACCCTTCGAAATTGAAAAAGCCTGGTGAATCGGGCTGGTCAATAACTGCGCAATCGACTAAGCTATTTTCGAATTCGAACAAAACTACGTTCACTTTCGACTTCAGGGCCTTTCACATGAGTCAAGCGCACACCCCCTCCGCTCCACTCGCCGAAGTCTACGATGTCGCCGTGGTCGGCGGTGGCATCAACGGTGTAGGGATCGCCGCCGACGCAGCCGGGCGCGGCCTGTCCGTGTTCCTTTGCGAACAGCACGACCTGGCCCAGCACACTTCCTCGGCCAGCAGCAAGCTGATCCACGGCGGCCTGCGCTACCTCGAACACTACGAATTCCGCCTGGTCCGCGAAGCCCTGGCCGAGCGCGAGGTCCTGCTGGCCAAGGCGCCGCACATCGTCAAGCCGCTGCGCTTCGTCCTGCCGCACCGTCCGCACCTGCGCCCGGCCTGGATGATCCGCGCCGGCCTGTTCCTCTACGATCACCTCGGCAAGCGCGAGAAGCTGCCCGCCTCGCGCGGCCTGCGCTTCACCGGCAGCAGCCCGCTGAAGGCCGAGATCCGCCGTGGCTTCGAGTACTCCGACTGCGCGGTGGACGATGCGCGCCTGGTGGTGCTCAACGCGATCTCCGCCCGCGAGCACGGCGCCCACGTCCATACCCGCACCCGCTGCGTCAGCGCCCGTCGCAGCAAGGGACTCTGGCACCTGCACCTGGAGCGCAGCGACGGCAGCCTGTATTCGATCCGCGCCCGCGCCCTGGTGAACGCCGCCGGCCCCTGGGTGGCGCGCTTCATCCAGGACGACCTGAAACAGAAGTCGCCCTACGGTATCCGCCTGATCCAGGGCAGCCACATCATCGTGCCGAAGCTGTACGAAGGCGAGCACGCCTACATCCTGCAGAACGAAGACCGCCGCATCGTCTTCGCCATCCCCTATCTGGACCGTTTCACCATGATCGGCACCACCGATCGCGAGTACCAGGGCGACCCGGCCAAGGTGGCGATCAGCGAAGAGGAAACCGCCTACCTGCTGCAAGTGGTGAACGCCCATTTCAAGCAGCAACTCGCGGCCGCCGACATCCTGCACAGCTTCGCCGGCGTGCGTCCGCTGTGCGACGACGAGTCCGACGAGCCTTCGGCGATCACCCGCGACTACACCCTGTCGCTCTCCGCCGGCAACGGCGAGCCGCCGCTGCTCTCGGTGTTCGGCGGCAAGCTGACCACCTACCGCAAGCTGGCCGAATCGGCGCTGACGCAGCTCCAGCCGTTCTTCGCCAATCTCGGCCCGGCCTGGACCGCCAAGGCACCGCTGCCGGGCGGCGAGCAGATGCAGAGCGTCGAGGCGCTCACCGAGCAACTGGCCAACCGCTACGCCTGGCTCGACCGCGAACTGGCGCTGCGCTGGGCGCGCACCTACGGCACCCGGGTATGGCGCCTGCTGGACGGGGTCAATGGCGAAGCCGATCTCGGCGAGCACCTGGGCGGCGGCCTGTATGCCCGCGAAGTGGACTACCTGTGCAAGCACGAGTGGGCCCAGGACGCCGAGGACATCCTCTGGCGCCGCAGCAAGCTCGGCCTGTTCCTCTCGCCGAGCCAGCAGGTGCGCCTCGGCCAGTACCTGCAGAGCGAGCATCCGCATCGCCCGCGGGTGCATGCGGCCTGATCGCCAGCCAGAAACGTCGAGGCCCGCTTTTGCGGGCCTCGTTCGTTATGGAAGGGTACGGGACGATCCGGGCATAATGCGCGACGCCACCAAGCCGGTGGCGCCGCCGCAGTCGAGAATCCCGTGGACCTGATGTTCAAGGCGCTGATCGGCGCCGCCGTGGTCGTGCTCCTCGCCGTCCTGTCGAAGACCCGCAACTACTACATCGCCGGCCTGGTGCCGCTGTTTCCCACCTTCGCCCTGATTGCCCACTACATCGTCGGCAAGGGCCGTTCGCTGGACGACCTGAAGACCACCATCGTCTTCGGCATGTGGTCGATCATCCCCTACTTCGTCTATCTCGCCGCGCTCTACCTGCTGGTCGAGCGCTTCCGCCTGGAGACCTCGCTGGCCCTGGCGGCGCTGGCCTGGCTGGTGGCGGCAAGCGTGCTGGTGGGCCTCTGGGTACGCCTGCACGCCTGAGACCGCGAGCGCGGCTTCAGAGCTGGACGACGCTGGCCTGCCGATGGGCCTTCAGGTAAGGCACCACCGCCGCCAGCAACGGCTCCTTGAAGGCTTCCTGGAAGCGATGGGCGAGACCGGGGATCAGCTTCAGCTCCGAGCCACGGATATGCGCCGCCACGTGCACGCCGTGCATCACCGGCAGCAGCGGATCGGCGGTGCCATGGATCACCAGGGTCGGCACCTGCAGACGGTTCAGCAGCGGCACCCGGCTGGGTTCGGCGAGGATCGCCAGCAATTGCCGCTGCACGCCTTCCGGGTTGAACGCGCGGTCGTAGGAACGTGCGGCCTGCAACAGGAGCTGCTGGCGATCGTCGCGCACTTCCGGGCTGCCCAGCGCCGCCAGCAGGTCGGCCTGCTGCTCAACCGCCTGCTCGCGGCTGGCCGCCTCGCGCCGCGCCAGCAGGCGCAGCAGCGACTCGCTGGGCGCCGGCAGGCCTTCGGCGCCGGAGCTGGTCATCACCAGGGTCAGGCTGAGCAGGCGCTGCGGCGCCATGTCGGCGATGTGCTGGGCGATCATCCCGCCCATGCTGGCGCCGAGCACATGGGCCTGGGGGATATCCAGCGCGTCGAGCAGATGCAGGGCATCGCCGGCCATGTCGGTGAGGGTATAGGGCGCGCTGACCGGCAGGCCGAGGCGATAACGCACCACTTCGTAGGTCAGCCGCGAACTGGGCACCGGCACGTTCCAGGCCGACAGGCCGACGTCGCGGTTGTCGTAGCGGATCACCCGGAAGCCTTGCTCGCACAGGGCGCTGACCACCTCGTCCGGCCAGTGGATCAGTTGCCCGCCCAGGCCCATCACCAGCAGCAGGGCCGGATCGCTGTCGCGGCCGATGCTCTGGTAGGCCAGGCGCACGTCGCCCAGTTCGACCGTCTCGGTAGGTACGCGTGCGTCGCAACGCGCCGCCGCAAAGGAGGAGAGGCTGCACAACAAGGCGGCCAGGAAGATGAAAGCACGCATGAAGAAAACCCAGAACGCAAAATCCCAGTGGAGCGCGATTCTGATTAAATTTCGTCCAGCGCGCTGCCACAGTAGCGTGACAGTTTGATGAATGCCGCCAGGCGGTCGTGGCGTTGTGGCTCTGCGGCGTTGCGCCGCTGCTCCGGGCCGCCGTCCCGTGTGCCGGGCTATTCTCCCCGTCGCTCCACGATTGCGCGCTCTGCGGGATCGAGGCCATCGCTTGTCGACAGCCCCTGGCGTATGAGACAAACTCAACGAATCCGCACCGCTATCAAGTTTTGCTCATACAGAGGCCGCCATGCTCGAACTTCGCCACCTCAAGACCCTGCACGCGCTGCGCGAAGCCGACAGCCTGGTGGAAGCCGCCGAGCGCCTGCACCTTACCCAGTCGGCGCTGTCGCACCAGTTCAAGGAACTGGAAGAGCGCCTGGGCATGCAGTTGTTCGTGCGCAAGACCAAGCCGGTACGCTTCACCAGCGCCGGGCTGCGCCTGCTGCAACTGGCCGACTCGCTGCTGCCCCAGCTGCGCACCGCCGAGCGCGACCTGGCGCGGCTCGCCGGCGGTACCGCCGGACGCCTGCACATGGCCATCGAATGCCACAGTTGCTTCCAGTGGCTGATGCCGACCATCGACCAGTTCCGCGACGCCTGGCCGGAAGTCGAACTGGATCTGGCCTCGGGCTTCTCCTTCGCGCCGCTGCCGGCCCTGGCCCGCGGCGACCTCGACCTGGTGGTGACCGCCGACCCGATCGAGTTGCCCGGCATCACCTACGTGCCACTGTTCACCTACGAAGCGCTGCTGGCGGTGGCCAACCAGCATGCCCTGGCTGGTCGACCGTACGTCGTCCCGGAGGACCTGGAGCGGGAAACCCTGATCACCTATCCGGTGGAACGCGATCGTCTCGACGTCTTCACCCGCTTCCTCGACCCCGCCGACGTGGAGCCGGCGCAGGTGCGCATAGCCGAGCTGACCGTGATGATGATGCAGCTGGTGGCCTCCGGTCGCGGCGTCTGCTGCCTGCCGAACTGGGCCCTGCACGAGTACAGCTCGCGCGGCTACGTGACGGCCCGGCGCCTCGGTGAAAAGGGCCTGTACTGCACGCTCTTCGCCGCCATCCGCACGGACATGTTCGATGCGCCATTCATGCGCGACTTCCTGCTCACCGCCAAGGACACCTCCTTCGCCACCCTCGAAGGGGTCAGCGCCGCCAAGGGCTGAGCGGCTCAGAACAGCGACAGCTCATAGGTCAGGTACAGGCGGTTCTCGTCGATGTCGCGGCTGAAGGCCGAACGGTAGGTTGCGTTGCGCCAGACCAGCCCCAGTCCCTTCAGCGGACCGCCCTGCAACACGTAGCGCAGGTCGCTGTCGCGTTCCCACTCGCGACTGCCGTCGGCGCCCTTCGGTTTCGCGCCGTGGCCGCTGAAATAGCGCGTCATCAGGCTCAGGCCGGGCACCCCGAGCGGCGCGAAGTCGCAGTCGTAGCGCAGTTGCCAGGAGGATTCGCCAGCCTCGGCGAAGTCGTTGTACTGGCCGAAATTGACCAGGTACGGATCGGTCCCCTCCAGGTAGGGGAAACCGTGGTCGCCGCTCATCCGCTGGTAGCCCAGGCCGAAGGCCTGGCCGTTGCGCAGGCGGTAGGTGAGCGACCCGCTGAAGGAACGGTTGTCGATGCGCCCGCCGCGAGCGCCGCCGGTATCCCGGCTGAGCGCCAGGCGCAAGTCGCTCTCCAGGCTATCCGCAGCGACGCCGATGCGCCCCTTGAGACCGAGGAAATGCTGGGCGTAGACCTGCTCCAGTTCGCCATAGTGGTAGCTGCCGGTCCAGTCCGGGGCGATACGGTAGTCCAGGCCGGCCAGGTCGAAACGGTCCGCCTGCGCCGCGCCGGCGAAACGCCGGTTGCGGTTGAACAGCGCCAGGTCGCTGGTGCCCGCCTCGTTGCGCTGGCTGACCTCGGTCAGCCGTCCCAGGTTCAGGCTCAGTCCGCTCAGTTCGCCGGAAGTCAGCAGCGCGCCCTGGAACACCTGGGGGAATAGCCGCCCGTAGTTGGGCTGGATGGTCGGTAGCTTCGGCACCAGGCCGCCGATCTTCAGTTCGCTGCGCGACAGGCGCAGCTTGGCGGTCGCGTCCAGCCGCGCGTAGTCGCCCGCCGCGCTGCCATCGTCGCGAAGCGGAAGCAGGCCGGTGCCGCTACGCCCCGCGCCGGAATCGAGTCGGACGCCGAGCTTGCCCAGCAGGTCGAGACCCACGCCGAGGGTGCCCTCGGTATAGCCCGAGCGGTAGTCGAAGAGAAAGCCCTGGGCCCACTCCTCGCTTTTCGCACGCCCCGCGCCATCGCGGAAGTCGCGGTTCATGTAGAAGTTGCGCAAGGCCAGGCTGGCCCGCGAGTCTTCGAGGAAGCCCTCGGCCAGGGCGGGAACGCTATCGCCGGCAAGGATCGGCAGCAGGAAAAACGCGCATTTCTTGTTGTTGTTCATACGCACTCCGGACGGGCGCCTGGGCGCCTCTTTTTCTAGGGGGAACGGTGTCTCATCGGCAGCGCTCGATCACCATCGCCACGCCCTGGCCGAGCCCGACGCACAGGCTGACCACCGCGTAGCGCCGCTCGATGCGTTGCAGCCCGCGGGCGGCGGTGAGCACCAGGCGCGCACCGGAGGCGCCGAGCGGATGGCCGAGGGCAATGGCGCCGCCATGGGGATTGACCCGCGGGTCCTCGTAGTCCAGGCCGAGCAACTTCAGGCAGGCCAGGACCTGCGGCGCGAAGGCTTCGTTGATCTCGATCAGGCCGACCTCGTCCAGGTCGATGCCGGCGCGTTGCAGCGCGCGGAGGATCGCCTGCTGCGGGCCGATGCCCATCAACCGGGGCTCCACGCCGACGCTGGCGCTGGCGAGGATCCGCGCCAGCGGCCGGATGCCCTCGCGCTCGCCGATCGCGCGGTCGCCCAGCAGCACTACCGCCGCCCCGTCGTTGATCCCCGAGGCATTGCCGGCGGTCACTACCCCGCCGGCGAACAACGCCGGCAAGCGCGCCAGGGCCGCCAGGTCGGCCTGCGGCCGCGGATGCTCGTCGCGCTCCACCAGCCGCGTCTCGCCCTTGCGTCCGGCACGCACCTCCACCGGGAGTATCTCGCCGAGGAAAAAGCCCTCCTCCAGCGCAGCCTGGTAGCGCGCCTGGGAAGAAGCGGCGAAACGGTCGGCGTCTTCGCGGGCGATGCCGAAGGCGCGGGCCACGTTGTCGCCGGTCTCCGGCATGCTGTCGTTGCCATAGCGCTCGACCAGCCTGGGGTTGGCGAAGCGCGCGCCGATGGTGCTGTCGAAGACCTCCAGCGTGCGGCTGAAGGCGCTCTCCGCCTTGGCCATGACGAACGGCGCCCGGGACATGCTTTCGGCGCCGCCGGCCAGGTACAGCCGGCCCTCGCCGCAACTGATCGCGCGCGCCGCGTCGATCACCGCCGACAGTCCGCTGGCACACAAGCGGTTGACCGTCTGCCCAGGCAGCCGCGCCGGCAGGCCGGCTGCGAGCAGCGCGTTGCGCGCCAGGTTGCGGCTGTCTTCGCCGGCCTGGTTGGTGCAACCGAGGATCACATCCTCCAGGTCGTCGACGGCGAACCCGGAGGTTTCCGCGAGACGCGCCAGCAGCAGGCCGGCCAGGTCGTCCGGACGCACCGTCGAGAGTGCACCGGCATGCCGGCCGAAAGGCGTACGCAGGCCGGCGTAGATATAGGCATCGAGCATGGTGTGTTTCTCCGCGAAGGGATCAGGAGGCCAACGGGCTGTCCGGCTGGCGCAGGGAAAGGCCCAGTTGGGCGCGCCGGCGCAGCCAGGGGCTGGGGCGATAGCGCGGGTCGCCGCTGAGCGCATGCAGGCGTTCGAGGATGCGCAGCACGCGCCCGGCGCCCAGTCGGTCGCCCCACTCCAGCGGCCCCAGCGGATAGCCGAGACCGAGGCGCACCGCCAGGTCGATGTGCTCCACCGAAGCGATACCCTGCTGGGCGATGTCGCAGGCGAGATTGACGATCGAGGCGAGGGTGCGCTGGACGATGAACCCGGCGCTGTCGCGAATCAGCGTGACGCCCACGCCGTCCCGTGCGAACAGGGTGCGAGCCGCCTGCTGCAGCTCCGCTCGGGTCGCCGGGCAGGCCATCAGGCAGCGGTGTCGCTCCAGGTCCGACAGCACGTCGATGGCCAGGCTGCGCGTCGGATCGACGGCGAACCGCCGCGCTGCGGCGCTGACGTCGGCGCCCAGTGGCGCAAGCAGGCACAACGCCGCCCCGGAAGGACGCTCGCCGCTCTCCACCTCGGCGCCCAGACGTTGTAGCAACATCAGCAATGGCGCGCGGTCATGTTCGTCGTCGACGCCCAGCCACACCGGCGGCAACGCCGCGCCTGGCGCAACCGCCGGGGCGGCGACGGGCACCTGCCCAGCGCCGTCGTAGCGGTAGAAGCCCTGGCCGCTCTTGCGCCCCAGGCGGCCGGCGGCGAGCATCTGGCGCAGCAAGGGATGCGGACGATAACGCGGCTCCTCGTAGTACTGCCGGTAGATCGACTCCATCACCGGCAGGCTGACGTCCAACCCGACCAGGTCGAACAGCTCGAACGGGCCCATGCGGAAGCCGGCGCCCTCGCGCAGGACTTCGTCGATCGCCGCCACCGGCGCCACGCCCTCGCCGAGGATACGCAGCGCCTCGGTGCCGAAGGCCCGTCCGGCATGGTTGACGATGAAGCCGGGGCTGTCCGTGGCACGCACCGCCTGGTGGCCGAAGGTCGCCACCAGGGCGCACAGTCGCTCGGCGATGCCGGTGCGGGTGGCGAGACCCTCGATCACCTCCACCAGACGCATCAGCGGCACCGGATTGAAGAAGTGCAGACCGGCGACCCGGCCGGGATCGCGACAGGCCGAGGCGATCGCGGTAACCGACAGCGAGGAGGTATTGCTGGCGAGGATCGCTTCGTCGCCGACCACCTCTTCCAATTGGCGGAACAACGCCTGCTTGGCCTCCAGGTTCTCGACGATCGCCTCGATCACCAACTGGCAGCCGCGTAGGACCCGCAAGTCCTCGACCACCCGCAGATTGCCCATCGCGCGCTCGACAGCCTCCGCCTCCAGCCGGCCCCGCTCCACCTGCCGGGCAAGGACCGTGGCGATCTGCTCGCGCGCTTGCAGCGCCGCCCCCTGGCGGCTGTCGTAGAGCAGCACCGACAGCCCGGCACAGGCAGCGAGCTGGGCGATGCCCTGGCCCATGGCACCGGTACCGACGATACCGATGAGAACGATCGGTGGCTCGCTCATTTTCCCAGGTACTCCGCTGTGCGTTTTTCCAGGAAGGCACGCATGCCCTCCTTCTGGTCGTGGCTGTCGAACAGCAACTGGAAGGCCTTGCGCTCCAGCGCCAGGGCCTGGTCCAGCGGCAGGTCGGCGCCGGCCAGGACCACTTCCTTGATCTGCGCCAGCGCCAGCGGCGGCAGGCCGGCGATCTGGCGAGCCAGTTCGAGGGCGCGTTCCAATGCCTGGCCATCCGCCGCCACCTCGCTGACCAACCCTATGGCCAGGGCCTCCGGCGCCCGTACCGTGCAACCGGTAAACAGCATGCGCAGCGCCTGGAACTTGCCCACCGCTCGCACCAGGCGCTGGGTGCCGCCGGCGCCGGGCATCACGCCGACACGAACTTCCGGCTGGGCGAAGCGCGCCGAGGCACCGGCGACGATCAGGTCGCAGTGCATCGCCAACTCGCAGCCTCCGCCCAGGGCATGGCCCTCCACGGCGGCGATCAGCGGCTTGCGGCAGGCGGCGAGCGCCTGCCAGTAGCGCTCCACCCCGCGCTGCTGGATCTCCAGCACGGACGCCTCCGCCAGTTCGTTGAGATCGGCGCCGGCGGCGAACGCCGTGCCATTTCCGGTGAGGACGATGACCCGGGTATCGGCGCACTCGTCGAGGCGCCGTACGTGCTCCGCCAGAGCCTCGCGCAGGCGCATGTTCAGGGCGTTGAGCACTGCCGGGCGGTTCAGTCGCAACAGGGCCACGCCCTGCTCCGGCCGCTCCAGCAGCACGAGTTCGGGGCGCACCGCCCCAGGGGAGGAATCCATGGCCATCTCCAATTGCCCGGGGATTGAGTTGCACGGTGCAGGCCGTGCCGTGAGGGGTTTCAGGCGCGGACGATGCCGCGCCGGACCAGCGCGTCGATCGCCTCGGCGCTCAATCCCAGTTCCGCCAGGACTTCCCGGGTGTCTCCGCCCAGCACCGGCGGCGCGGCGCGGTAGCTGGCCGGGGTGCGCGAAAGCTTCACCGGCGAGGCGATGCCGCGATAGCCCTCGAGTTCGACGACCATCCCGCGATGGCGGGTGTGCGGGTGCTCCACCACCCGCTCCACCGTGGCGATGGCTCCGCAGGGCACGCCGAGACGGATCAGCCGCTCGGCCAGCTCACGGCCGTCGTGGGCCGCCAGGTAGTCCTCCAGGGCGCGCTTCAGCGCCTCGCGGTTGACCGAGCGCTTGCCGTTGTCGGCGAAGCGCGGGTCCCCCGGCAGTTCATCCGCTCCCAGGTACTCGCACAGGCGGGCGAACTGGCGGTCGTTGCCGACGGCGAGGAAGATCGGCTCGGTACCGGTGCGGTAGCTGTCGTAGGGCGCGATGTTCGGGTGGGCGTTGCCGCTACGCCGGGGCGTACGTCCGGAAGCGAAGTAGTTCGGCAGGTGCGGGTGCAGCAGGGAGATACCGCAGTCGTACAAGGCGATGTCCACCGACTGCCCGCGCCCGCTGACCTGGCGCTCGTGGAGGGCGAGGAGGATGCCGGCCATGGCGTTCAGCCCGGTGACCATGTCGACGATCGGCAGGCCGATGCGCAACGCCTCGCCGCCGGCCTCGCCGTTCACGCTCATCAGTCCGGCCATCGCCTGGATCGCCGCGTCGTAGCCGGGCAGGCCGCCGAGCGGGCCGTCGGCGCCGAAGCCCGATACCGCGCAGTGGACCAGCCGCGGGAAGCGCTGGCGAAGCACCTCCTCGTAGCCGATCCCCCAGCGCGCCAGGGTGCCGGGCTTGAAGTTCTCCAGCAGTACGTCGGCGTCCTCCAGCAAGCGCAGCAGCAGCTCGATGCCCTCCGCCGTCGCCAGGTCGACGGCGATGCCCTTCTTGTTGCGGTTCACGCCCTTGAAGTAGGACGCCGTGTCGCCCTCGAAGGGCGGCCCCCAGCCACGGGTCTCGTCGCCGCCGAGGGGTTCCAGCTTGATCACCTCGGCGCCGTGGTCGGCCAGCGCCTGGGAGCAGTAGGGTCCGCCGAGGACCCGGCTGAGATCGATGATTTTCAGGCCACGCAGGGCGCCCGTCTGATTGGTCATGGCGACTCTCTGGTTGTTGTGAGCGGGAATGCGGGCAGTCAGGCCGGCAGCAATTGCATGGCTTCGGCCTGGCTCAGCGGCACCTCGCCGACCAGCCTGGCCAGCAGTTCGGCCTGGTCGGTCCAGCCCTCCAGGTACAGCGGGTCGCGCGGCAGCAGCTTGTGCCGGGCGACCAGGAAGGCCAGGGCCAGGCGGCGCTGGTCGGGTGCCTGGCGGCTGGCTTCCCAGGCCATGAAGATCGCCGTGCACAGGTGGTAGAGGGCGCTGCCGGCCTGGCGCACCTGTTCATCCTGGCGGCGCTCGGCGACGTCGGCCATGGTCGCGACCACTCGCACCAGCAGTTCGTCGAAGAGGTCGCGGGCGTCCCCTGGCAGGTCGCTGTCATCCAGCAGCCGGCGCAGGTGGCGCTGCAAGGGTTCGAGCGCCTGTTCGCGGCTCACCGCACGGGCGACGTCCAGCGCCACGATGTTGCTGGTGCCCTCCCAGATCGACCCCAGGTGGGCGTCGCGCACCAGCCGCGGGTCGCTCCACTCCTCGATGTAGCCGACCCCGCCGCGCACCTCCATGGCGTCGCCGGTGACCCGTCGCGCATCGCGGCAGGCGCGGAACTTGATCAGCGGGGTGAGGATCCGCACGCATTTCTGCGCCTCGACCTCGCCGCCATCGGCGCGCGGCAGCAGCGTGGCGATCTGCATGAACATCGAGCGCGCCTGTTCGGTGGGCAGCATCATCTTCAGCAACTGCTTCTGCATCAGCGGCATGTCGATCAGGTGCTTGCCGAAGGCGCGCCGATGGCGGGCGACGAACAGCGCCTCGCTCAGCGCCCGGCGCATCAGCCCGGCGGCGCGCACGCCGTTGGACAGGCGCGACATGTTGACCATGTCGGCCATCTGCTGGAAGCCGCGGCCGATCTCGCCGATCAGGTAGGCGCTGGCGCCTTCCAGGCGGACTTCGCCGCTGGCCATGGAGCGGCTGCCCAGCTTGTCCTTCAGGCGGACGATGCGATAGGCGTTGCGCGTGCCGTCCTCGCGGACCTTCGGCAACAGGAACAGGGTCACGCCCTTCATTCCTTCCGGCGCGCCTTCGGGGCGGGCCAGGACCATCGCCAGGTCGGCGTCCGGGTTGGAGCAGAACCACTTGTCGCCGTAGAGCTTCCACTCGCCGCCCTGCTCCCGCGCCACGGTACGGGTCCGCGCCACGTCGGAGCCGGCGGCCTGCTCGGTCATGAACATGGCGCCCTGGAACAGCTCGTCGAAATCCCGCGAGGCGAGGGACGGCAGGTAGCGCTCGACCAGTTCTGGCGCGCCGAACCTGCGCAGGGTGCGGGTCAGCGAGTCGGTCATGCTGACCGGGCAGCAAAGGCCGAACTCGGCCTGTACGAACAGGTGGGTGAGCGCATACTTCACCAGCGGCGGCGGGCCGTCCGGGCGATGGCTCATGGAAGCCAGGCCAAGTTCGGCATAGGCCACCTGTTCGAGGGCGACGTAGTCCGGATGCTTGCGAATGCTCTGCAAATCCTCGCCGCGGCGGGTGCGCGGCGCCAGCACCGGCGGGTTCTTGTCCGCCACCAGCGCCAGCACGTCCAGCTCGCCGCCGGCACGGGCGCCGAGCCGTTCGAGGAGCGGCCGCCATTCGGCGAGCAACGCCGGCGGCAGGTATACCTCCAGCAGCCGCTCCAGGGCCGGATCGCAGGTGTAGAGATTCAGCCCACGGCTGTCGGGGATGTTCAGCGTATCTTCGCGAAGTACTTCGGGCATGGCGGTCATGGCGCGGCTCCTGCTTGTCTTGCGCCGAGACTAGGCGAGTGCTTCGATAAGCATCCAATACAAAAAAAATCATCGACGATAAGAAAAACAGATCGTAGAACCAGGTGCCTGCCATGGATCTCAGACAGCTTCGCTACTTCATCGCGGTCGCCGAGGAACTGCATTTCGGTCGCGCCGCGGCTCGCCTGTTCATCTCCCAGCCGGCGCTGAGCTTCGACATCAAGAAGCTGGAGGAACAGCTCGGAACCCAATTGCTGCTGCGCAACAACAAGTCGGTGAAGCTCACCGGCGCCGGCCAGGTCCTGCTGGTGGAAGCGCGCAACCTGCTGCTGCAGGCAGAGAAGGTGAAACGCCTGACCCAGCTATCCGCCGAGGGCGACGTCGGCCAACTGCGCGTCGGCTTCGTCAACTCCATGCTCTACCGCGGCCTGCCCAGGGCCATGTCCCGCTTCGAACGGGAGCACCCGAACATGGAGGTGGTGCTCGGCGAAATGAACAGCGCGGAGCAGGCCCAGGCATTGCAGCGCGGGCAGATCGACCTGGGCTTCGTGCACTGGGGCAGGCTGCCGGCGGAAATCGTCTCCGAACCCTTGATCAGCGACCCGTTCCTCTGCTGCCTGCCCGCCGGGCACCGCCTGGCTGGCCAGGCGCGTCTGGACCTCGCCGAACTGCGCGACGAAGACTTCATCCTCTTCCCGCGCCATGTCTCCCCGCACTACCACGACCTGATCATCGCCCGCTGCGTGGACGCCGGCTTCAGCCCGCGCATCCGCCACGAGGCGCGCCTGTGGCAGACCGTCGCCGCCATGGTCGGTCTCGGCATGGGCGTCGCGCTGATCCCGGAGACCCTCTGCCTGGCCTGGCGGAACGAGGTGCGCTACCTGGAAATCGAGCCGGCCGGCGCGCGTTCGGAGATCCACGCGATCCTTCCGGCCAGCGAACCTTCCCGGGCGGCGCAGGCGTTCCTGGCGACGCTGAAGAGCGGCCTGGACGACGCCTGAGCGAGGGCTGACGGAAAACGTCGATATGGAATCCCTTATCGAGCCATAAGATTAAAAGACTATTGATTTGCGGGGGTGCCACCTAGACTCCGAGGCACCCGGGTCAACACCGACGCACGCTTTCCCTCCACGGAAACCAGCGTTTCCGCCCCGCCTTTCAGCGAAGGGCGGTAGGGCGCGGCGTGTCGGCGAGAACAACAATAAACAGGACTCGACCCATGCCGCGCACGCCCTCTCCCGAAGACGCCGACCTGCACAAGAAGGCCCGCAGGGCCGGTATCGCCTCCTTCATCGGCACCACCATCGAGTGGTACGACTTCTACATCTACGGCCTGGCCGCCGCCCTGGTGTTCGGCAAGGTATTCTTCCCCGCCGACATGGATCCGGGCCTGGCCACCCTGCTGTCCTTCGTCACCCTCTGGTCGGGCTTCATCGCTCGCCCGCTGGGCGGGATCATCTTCGGCCATCTCGGCGACCGCATCGGCCGCAAGACCACCCTGGTGATCACCCTGATCATGATGGGCATCGCCACGACCTGCATCGGCCTGTTGCCGGTCTATACGCAGATCGGCATCTGGGCGCCGATCTCCCTGGTGGCGCTGCGTATCGTCCAGGGCATCGCGGTCGGCGGCGAGTGGGGCGGCGCGATCCTGATCGCCAGCGAAAGCGCGCCCAAGGGCAAGGGCATCCTGTACGCCGCCTTCGCCCAGCAGGGCTCGCCCACCGGCAACCTGCTGGCGACCCTGGTGTTCTTCGCCCTCAGCGCCCTGCCCGCCTCGGACTTCATTCTCTGGGGCTGGCGCGCGCCGTTCCTGCTCTCCGCAGTGCTGGTCATCGTCGGCATGGTGATCCGCCTGAAGCTGGAGGAGTCGGAAGACATGAAGCGCGTGCTGGCGCAGAAGCGCACGGTGAAGCTGCCGCTCGCCGAGGTGCTGGGCAAGCACTGGAAGATCGTCCTGCTCGGCGCCGGCGTGCTGCCGATCATCCACGTCACCTACTTCAAGAGCACCTTCGCCCTCTCCTGGGCGACCAAGACCCTCGGCTACAGCCAGGGCACCTTCCTCAGCATCATCGTGGTCGCGCTGGTGGTGCAGTTCCTCAGCCAGCCGCTGGGGGCGCTGCTCACTTCGCGCATCGACATGCGCAAGGCGGCATGCCTGATGGTGCTGCCGGAGTTCATCCTGATGCCGGCGATGTTCTTCGCCGTGGAAACCAAGGTCTACTGGATCGCCGCGGTCGGCATGTGCCTGGCCACGGTGCCGCACGCGATGTTCTACGGCGCGGTGGGCGGTATCCTCGCCCGAGCCTTCCCGGCGCGGGTGCGCTACACCGGCCTGTCGCTGGCCTACCAGCTCTGCTCGCTGCTGGTCGGCGGCGGTACGCCGGTACTGGCCCAGTGGATTCTCAACAGTACCGGCAGCATCGTCGGCGTGGCCCTGGCCTCGGCCTGCTACGCGCTGGTCTCGCTGGCCTGTACCCTGGCCCTGTTGCGGATCACCGGGTTCCACGCCAGCGACCTGTCGACCGCCGAGCGCGCCGACGCCGAGGACTTGCAGCGGCCCGCAGCGGTCGAGCGGGAACCGGTGTTGCGCGCCCCCGCCCGGCTTCTGGGCGGCGATCCCGGCTAGCCGGCAGCGCCCATGCGCCGCTCGTGCTCCAGCAACCAGCGCTTGCGCCACAGGCCACCGCCATAGCCGGTCAGGGAACCGTCCGAACCGATGACGCGGTGGCAGGGAATCACGATGGCGATCTGGTTGGCTCCGTTGGCGCGGGCCACGGCGCGCACCGACGACGGCGAGCCGATGGACCTGGCCAGCCCGGCGTAGCTCTGCGTGCTGCCGCACGGTACCTCGCGCAGCGCCTGCCAGACCGTGCGGGTGAAGGCCGAGGCGTTCAGCGCCAAGGGGGTCTGGAAGCGCACTGGAGTACCGCCGAAGTAGTCGGCGAGCTCCGCCTCGATCCTGTCGATGGAGGCGAAACGGCCGAAACCGATGCTCGATCCGCTGCTCTTCTGCAGGCGTTTCAGCTCCCCGCTCAACGCCGGGCGGTCGAAGAATTCCAGCAGGTGCAGGGCCTGCGCATCGGCCACCGCGAGCATGGCGCCGAGCGGGGTCTGCAGCCAGTCCGCCTTGAGCAGCTCGCGCCCGCGCAACTGCGACGGCGGCTCGCCCAGCAGCCGCGCGAAGGCGCTACGGAAGCCGCTGTCGGAGTCGAAGCTGGCATCCAGTTGCGCGTCGATCACCCGCGCGCCCGAGGACAGCCGCTCGGCGACCTGGCCAAGACGGCGCAGGCGAGCCATTTCCAGAAAGGTCACGCCGAACTCGCGCTTGAAGGCACGGCGCACGGTGGACGGGTCATAGCCCAGCGCCGCCAGGTCGTCTTCGAACCAGCGCCGCTGCGGTTGCCGACCGAGGCGCTGGAGCAGGTCGCTGACCAGCGGCCCCTGCGTGCCGAGCCGCTCCAGCGGCCGGCAACGCAGGCAGGGTCGGAAGCCGGCCTCGACGCAGCCCTTGATCGAATCGAAGAACAGGGTGTTCTCGCGCTTCGGCTTGCGCGCCGGGCAGGTCAGGCGGCAGAACACCCCAGTGCTCTTCACCCCGACGAAGGCGAAGCCATCGTAGGCGGGGTCGCGCGCCAACAGCGCGGCATACAGGGTGTCGTCATCGGGAAGGGGAAGGAACAACGCTGCGTCGGACATGGCCGGCTCCGGAACCAGGGAGGCGATGGATAGCCACTCTAGGCCAGGAGCCTGCGCCTTGCCGCCGCGAAACGGGCGTCGATTCTTTCTCAGCCCTCCTCGAAACGCATCTCCGGCGGCTGCTCGCGGAAACCGTGGGTGATCGCCGCCAGGTACACCGCGCCCAGCGCCAGCCAGCAGAGGCCGAGGATGATCGCCAGATGGTCGAGGCTGGCCATCAGCCACAGGTCGGCGACCAGGCCGATGCCAGGGAATACCAGGAACAACAGGGTTTCCCGTGGGCCGCGGCGCTCGGCGCCAAGGTAGTAGTGGAAGACCACCGACAGGTTGACCAGGCTGAAGGCGAGGAAGGCGCCGAAGTTGATGAACGAGGTGGAGGTGGTCACGTCCATCTGCAGCGCCAGCAGGGCCACCACGCCGCACAGGACGATGCTGTTCACCGGCGTCTCGAAGCGCTTGCCGAGACGCCCGAAGAACGGCCGCGGAAGGACGCCGTCGCGGCCCATGGCGAAGAGCAGGCGCGAGGCGCTGGCCTGGGCCGAGAGGCCGGAGGTGAACTGGCCGACGATCAGGCCGACCAAGAAGAAGGTCACGAACAGGTCGCCACCGATGTTGCGGGCGATCTCGTAGGCCGCCGAGTCCGCGCTGTCGAAGGCGAACGACGGGTGCGCCAGTTGCACGAAGTACGAGGTGACGATGAAGATCAACCCGCCCAGCAGGGTGATCAGCAGGATCGCCCGCGGGATGTTGCGCCGCGGGTCGCGGGTTTCCTCGGTCAGGGTGCTGACCGCGTCGAAACCGAGGAACGAGTAGCAGGCGATCGCCGCACCGCTCATCACCAGCGGTACCTGCAGGTCGCCACCGAGCAACGGTTGCAGCGACCATAACGGCTTGCCCGGGTCGCCCAGCACGTAGTGCACGCAGAGCGCGACGAAGGCGCCGAGGACCAGGAACTGCACCAGCATCAGCAGGCCATTGACGTTCTTCGCCAGGCGCAGGCCGACGATGTTGATCGTCGTGGTCACGCCGATGAACGCCAGCACCCAGACCGCGTTGGGTACCGCGGGAAAGGCCGAGTGCAGGTAGGCGGCACCGATCAGCCAGATCGCCATCGGCAGGAACAGGTAGTCGAGCAGCACCGCCCAGCCGGCGATGAAGCCGAGCCGGGAATCGATGGCCTTGCGCACGTAGGTATAGGCCGAGCCGGCCACCGGGAAGGCCGCGGCCATGCGCCCGTAGCTGAGGGCGGTGAAGAGCATCGCCAGGGAAGCGGCGATGTAGGCGGCGGGGACGTGTCCCTGGGTGGTCTCGGCGAGGATGCCGAAAGTCCCGAGGACGATGATCGGGGTCATGTAGGCGATGCCGAACAGCACCACGGAACCCAGCGACAGGGTGCGCTTGAGTCTGGCCATTACTGCTTACTCCGGAATTATCGTTTGTTATGGCAGTGGCCCGCAGCCGGCCGGGCCGCGGGGCGCAGGGGCCTCCCCTCACCCGGGAGACCGGCGGACGCTCGGGCGCCCATCGTTGTGCTACGGCTTTCCGGGCCGATCCTCGCCCGCTCGCTGGCGGACGGAGGACGACGCGACGCTCCTGTCGCGCCGCGGTGAATCAGGGAATCAGCAGCTCGCGCAGGCCGTCCGGGCGCTCGCGGCGCTCGCCGGGCAGGACCAGGCGACGCTCTTCGAGGTAACGGTAGTCCCGACGCGCATCCTGCAACCGGCCGAGGTCCAGTTCGACGATCTGCCGGCATTCTTCGCGCCCGGCCTCGCAGAGCAACTGGCCGTAGGGATCGACCACCGCGCTGCCGCCGGCGAAGACCAGCCCGCCGTCGCCATGCCCGACGCGGTTGACCATCACCGCGTAGGCCTGGTTTTCCATGGCGCGGGCCATGATCGCAGTGCGATGGGTCGGGCCATAGGGGTCCATGTTGCCATTGGTCACGATGATCAGTTCCGCACCCAGTTGGCCGAGGGCCCGCGCGCTTTCCGGGAACTCGATGTCGAAGCACACCAGCAGGCCGACCCGGATGCCGTTCCACAGGGCGGTGGCGTAGCGGTCGCCAGGCGTGAAGATGCCGCGGTCGGAGGCCCACAGGTGGGTCTTGCGGTATTTCAGGGCGATGCCGTCGGGAGCGATCAGCAGGGTGGTGTTGTAATAGCGGCCGGCGTCCGCCTCGGCGATGCCGATCGCCACCGAAACGTTACGTTCACGGGCGACGCGCTGCACCGAGCTGACCGTCGGGCCGTCGAGCGGCTCGGCGAGGGCGGCGATGTTGTCTTCGCTGGGGAAGCCGGTCAGGTGGGTTTCCGGGAACACCACCAGTTCGGTGTCCGCCGCACAGTCGGCGATGGCCGCCAGGGCGCGCTCCAGGTTGTGCGCGGTGTCGCCATCGCGACCGGCGATCTGGACGAGTTCGACTTTCATCGGAATTCCTTGTTGTTCTCGGCGCTGTTCGGCACGCGCGCTGTTCGTATGCAGGGGTCGGCACAGTATGCTTGGCGTTCCCCGCGCCGATAATTACGTCCGAGGGTTAACCCAACAGGGGTAGAAGATGAGTTTCACCTTGCAGGACATCGCCTGGCACCGCTCCGTCGGGCAACTGGTCGAGGCGCTGGATGCGCCGGACTTCTGGATTCGCCTGGTACGCCTGCTCGAACAGTACGTTCCGTTCGACAGCTGGGTGGCCCTGCTGTTCAGCCAGGGCCGGCCACAGGTGTTCGCCGAATGCCCGGGCGCCGACGGCGGGCCGGATCCGCTGTTCCAGGACTACCTGCGAGGCCTCTACCTGCTCGACCCGTTCTACATCGCCAGCCGCGAGAACCCGTGCAGCGGCCTGTTCCGTCTGGCCGACGTGGCACCGGAATGCTTCGAGCAGACCGATTACTACCAGCGTTACTTCCGCCTCAACGTGGTGGCCGATGAAATCCAGATCAACGTCCAGCTCTCCGGCGAACGCACCCTCTGCCTGTCGCTCGGCTCGCGGCGCCGCTTCACCCCCGAGCAACTCGCCGTGCTCGGCCTGGTGCGGCCCTGGGTGGCCGGGCTGATGCGCCAGCGCCTGGCCTTCGAGGACGAAGTGTTGAACAGCCCCGCGGCGCCGGAGCCGGGCTGGCAGGGTTCGCTGGAGAAGGTCGCGGAGCAGATGGGCACGCCGCTGACGGCGCGCGAACTGGAGGTCGGCAGGCTGATGCTCAGCGGCTGCTCGAGCAAGGAGATCGCCCGCAAGCTGGCGATCTCGGCGGAAACCGTGAAGGTCCACCGCAAGCACATGTACGGCAAGCTCGGCATCAAGTCGCAGTCCGAGCTGTTCGGCCTGTTCCTCCAGGCCCAGGGCTGACGGGACGGGCGACCGTCCCGTCGCCGCTCAGCGGCGCTTGATCTTCGGCTTCGGCCGGCCCTGCACGCACTTGAAGCGCGGATTCGACTTGCAGATCACGTAGAGCCGGCCACGGCGCTTCACCACCTGGCAATCGCGATGGCGCAGCTTGGCCTGTTTCAGCGAGGCGAGGACTTTCATCAGGCCCCCTTGCCGCCGACGAAGCCGGCGAAACGCTTGTTGAACCCGGCCACGCGGCCTTCGCTCTTGGTCTTGCGCTGTTCGCCGGTGTAGACCGGGTGCGAGGCGCTGGAAACGTCCAGCGTCACGTAGGGATAGGTCTTGCCGTCGGTATGGGTATGGGTCTTGTCGGTCTCCGCGGTGGAGCCGATCAGGAAGTACACGTCGGCCGAGGTGTCATGGAACAGGACGGGACGGTATTCGGGATGGATGCCGGGTTTCATGGGGATGCCTCCTACATAATGTTATATAGTTACATATTACTCCGATAAGAATAATTCGCAACTCCGGAAAGAGTTCCCGGCGACCATTCGGCTGCTCGACCATCCAGACACAATTATTAGCTTGCTTTCTATCCCCGTTTGTTTCCCATAATCAGCGCTTGGTTAGCGCGGGGGGAACCCGTCGTAGACGCCTCGAAGAAGGTGACTACCATTTTGAACCGAAGCCTGAAGATTGGAGACATGATGAATCTGTCGCTACTCAGTCGCTATGCGTTTTTCGCCTGTATCGCCCTGTTCACCTTGGTCAGCCTGCCGTTCCTCGGCAGCACCGAATGGCTCTGGCCGTTCACCCTACTGGGCGTGGCCCTGAGCCTGCTCGGCCTGTTCGACCTGATCCAGACGCCCCACGCGGTGCGCCGCAACTATCCGATCCTGGGCAACATCCGCTATCTGGTGGAAGGCATCCGCCCGGAGATCCGCCAGTACCTGCTGGAAGCCGACGGCGACGCCCTGCCCTTCTCCCGCGCCCAGCGCTCGCTGGTCTACTCGCGGGCGAAGAACGAAAGCTCGGAGAAGCCCTTCGGCACCCTGATCGACGTGTACACCGCCGGCTACGAATTCATCAGCCACTCGATGCGTCCGGCGCCGCTCAGCGATCCCTGCGAGTTCCGCGTCGACATCGGCGGGCCACAATGCAGCAAGCCGTACTCCGCTTCGCTGTTCAACGTCTCGGCGATGAGTTTCGGCGCCCTCAGCGCCAACGCCATTCGCTCGCTGAACCGTGGCGCGCAGATGGGCAACTTCTACCACGACACCGGCGAGGGCAGCATCAGTCCCTATCACCGCGAGAACGGCGGCGACCTGGTCTGGGAACTGGGCAGCGGCTACTTCGGGTGCCGCACCCGCGATGGCAAGTTCGACCCTGAGCGCTTCGCCGCCCAGGCCCTCGACCCGCAGGTGAAGATGATCGAGATCAAGCTCAGCCAGGGCGCCAAGCCGGGACACGGCGGTATCCTGCCCAAGCACAAGGTCACCCCCGAGATCGCCGCCACCCGTGGCGTGCCGATGGGTGAGGATTGCGTTTCGCCGTCGCGCCACAGCGCCTTCTCCACGCCGATCGAGCTGATGCAGTTCATCGCCCAGCTGCGCGAACTGTCCGGCGGCAAGCCGGTCGGCTTCAAGTTCTGCCTGGGCCATCCATGGGAGTTCATGGGCATCGCCAAGGCCATGCTGGAGACCGGCATCCTCCCCGACTTCATCGTCGTCGACGGCAAGGAAGGCGGCACCGGCGCGGCGCCGCTGGAGTTCACCGACCATATCGGCGTGCCGCTGCGCGAAGGCCTGCTGTTCGTCCACAACACCCTGGTCGGCCTCAACCTGCGCGACAAGATCAAGGTCGGCGCCAGCGGCAAGATCGTCAGCGCCTTCGATATCGCCAGCGTCCTGGCCACCGGCGCGGATTGGGCCAACTCGGCGCGCGGCTTCATGTTCGCCATCGGCTGCATCCAGTCGCAGAGCTGCCATACCAACAAGTGCCCGACCGGCGTCGCCACCCAGGACCCGCTGCGCCAGCGCGCGCTGGTGGTGCCGGACAAGGCCGAGCGGGTGCGCAACTTCCATCGCAACACCCTCAAGGGCCTGGCCGAGATGCTCGCCGCGGCGGGCCTGGAACATCCCTCGCAGCTCGAAGCCAAGCACCTGGTGCGACGCATCACCGACACCGAGATCCGCCTGTTCTCGCAGCTGCACTACTTCCTCAAGCCGGGCGAACTGCTTTCCGGCAAGATCGAGGGCGAGTTCTACGAGCGCATGTGGAACATGGCGCGGGCCGACAGCTTCGACGCGGCGGCCTGAGCCGCCGCCCCTCGCACGCAAGAAAAAGCCGGAGGCATCGCTGCCTCCGGCTTTTTCATGTCCGCGTAGATCAGCCCAGCAGGATGGTCGCCCAGGTCACGGTGATCACGGTGAGGGCCACGAACTGCGCGGCGCTGCCCATGTCCTTGGCATTCTTCGACAGAGGGTGGCGTTCCAGCGAGACGCGGTCGACGGTGGCCTCGATCGCCGAGTTGAGCAGCTCGACGATCAGCGCCAGCAGGCACACCGCGATCATCAGCGCGCGTTCGCCGCGACTGACGTCGAGGAGGAAGGCCACCGGGATCAGCACCACGTTGAGCAGCACCAGTTGGCGGAAGGCGGCTTCACCGCGGAAGGCGGCGAGGAAACCTGCGAGGGAATAGCCGGTGGCGTTGAGGATACGCTTGAGGCCGGTCTGGCCTTTGAAGGGGGAAGGCGACACGTCGGGTTCTCATCGATTCGGAAGGCAGGCAGTCTAGCCGCCGGCTGGTCAAAAAAGCGTTAAGCCGTCTCTCAATGAGAAGCGGGAACCGTCTCCATTTGTTGCAGCAGCAGCGCGGCCTGGGTCCGGGTGCGCACGTTGAGCTTGCGGAAGATCGCCGTGACGTGGGCCTTCACCGTCGCCTCGGAAACGTTCAGGTCGTAGGCGATCTGCTTGTTCAGCAACCCTTCGCAGACCATGGTGAGTACCCTGAACTGTTGCGGGGTGAGGCTGGCGAGCCCGGCGCTGGCGGCCTTGGCCTCCTCGCTGAGGGCTTCGGCGGCGGCATCCTGCGGCGGCCACCAGGTGTCCCCGTCGAGCACCGCGCGCACCGCCTGCTGCAGGGTTTCCAGCGGACTGGACTTGGGTATGAAGCCGCTGGCGCCGAACTCGCGGGAGCGCTGCACCACCGCGGCCTCCTCCTGTGCCGAGATCATCACCACCGGCACCTGCGGGTATTGCCCGCGCAACAGCACCAGGCCGGAGAAGCCATAGGCCCCCGGCATGTTGAGGTCCAGCAGGACCAGATCCCAATCGGCCTTCTCGTTCAGCCGCGCTTCCAGTTCGGCGATGCTGGCGGCTTCCACCAGGCGCACGTCGGGGCCCAGCCCGAGGGTGAGGGCCTGGTGCAAAGCGCTGCGAAACAGGGGGTGATCGTCGGCGATCAGGATCTCGTAAGAAGCCATGACATGTCCTAGTTTGTTCGGCCCAGCCGAGGCGGCGCTCAGGATGCCGACCGAGGGCGGACCGGTCAAGCCGAATGAGGGATACCTCGTACACCGCGTTCGTCTTTTCAAACACCCCGGCTTGCTGGCAGAGTGGCGGACCCTCCCCGCCCCGTCGAGCGAGCCATGCGAAGCCAAGCCCTGCGTGCCGATGTCCTGATGCTGATCACCGCCATGATCTGGGGGGTGTCGTTCGTCGCCCAGCGCCTGGGGATGGACGCCATCGGGCCGTTCCTCTATACCGGCCTGCGCTTCGTCCTCGGTGCCCTGGTGCTGGTGCCACTGCTGATGCTGCGCTCGCGACGCGACGGCGCGCAACCCTTCAATCGCGGACAGTTGCTCGCCGGTGTGATCCTCGGCGTCGCCCTGACCACCGGGATCAACCTGCAGCAGGTCGGCCTGCTGTTCACCAGCGTGACCAACTCCGGCTTCATCACCGGGCTCTACGTGATCGTCGTGCCGTTGCTCGGCCTGCTGTTCGGCCAGCGCACCGGCGCGGGCACCTGGCTGGGGGCGTCGCTGGCGGTGCTCGGCATGGCCCTGCTGAGCATCGGCCCGGGCTTCCAGGTCGCCTCCGGCGACTGGCTGCAACTGGCCGGCGCGGTGGTCTGGGGCGCGCACGTCCTGCTGGTAGGCCTGTTCGCCAGCCGCTACGATCCGATCCGCCTGGCCTTCCTGCAGTTCGCCACCTGCGCGGCGGTCAGCCTGCTGCTGGCACTGGTCTTCGAGGAAATCCACTGGGACGCCATCGTCCAGGCCGGTCCCGCCCTGCTATACGGCGGCCTGCTCGGCGTCGGCACCGGCTTCACCCTGCAGGTGGTGGCGCAGAAGCACGCCATCGCTTCCCATGCGGCGATCATCCTGTCCCTGGAAGCGGTGTTCGCCGCCATCGCCGGCGCCCTGTTCCTCGCCGAGACCCTGCACCTGCGCGGCTATTTCGGTTGCGCGCTGATGCTGGCGGGCATGCTGGTGGCGCAGTTGTGGCCGCGCAAGCTCGCCGCCGAAGCGCGCCCGGCCTGACACTCAGCCACGGAACGGCGCCAGGGCACGGTGCGCCGGGCTGGCCTCGTCCAGCGGAATGTGCCGCTTGGCGCCCAGGTAGCGCTCGCTGAACACCTCCAGGTAGGCGCCGAGCGCCTCGCCCGCGGCCTCGTCGCCAGCCAGCTCCAGGCACAGCGCCGCCACTTCGGCGGTGCACAGGTGCTCGCCACGGGTCGAGCGACGCAGGCGATAGCGCGAGAGCTGCTCGGGCAGCAGGCTGAGCACCGGGAACGGCTCCAGGTAGGGACTCTTGCGGAACATCTTGCGCGCCTCGGTCCAGGTCGCGTCGAGCAGGATGAACAGCGGTCGCTTGCCCTCCACCAGCGGGGCGACCTCGTTCACCACCCGCTCCGCCGCCACATATTCGCCGGGGAACACCAGGTATGGCTGCCACTGCGGGTCGGCCAGCAACTCCAGCAGGCGCGGGTCGACCTCGGTGCGCGACCAGCCGAAGGCGAAGGTGTCGGCCACGGTATCGGCGATCAGCCAGCCGGTGTTGGTCGGTTTCAGCGCCTCGATGTCGTGCATGACCAGGCACATGCCGGCGCGCGCCTCGACCCGCGGCCGCCAGGCGCACATGCAATAGCTCGGCAGCAGCCGACAGCCTTCGCAGCGCGGCATGCGCGAACCGCGCGCGACGAAGGGTTTCAGGCTGCGCGCCAGGCGCTCCTGGCGCAAGCGGGAAACGGCATGGCTCATCGGGCAGGCTCCCGATACGGAAAGGACGGGCGAAGGAACATCGAAGACTCGAGGAAACGGGCTGGAAAGCGACCGCGAAATTCTATCAGAGCCCGCGTGGCTCCTGCTTTGTCGGACAACTTCCGAGGCCGCGAAAAAAAATTCTTCACAGGGGCCTCAGACGTCTAGTTAGAGCGGGATGCGATCCCTATAATCCGCCCCCTTTTTCGACACCGGGCAGCCGGCTCCGCCCGCTGACCTTACTGCCTCTCCAGACGAGTGACGCCCCCCTTGCTCGAGATCCGCAACGTGACCCGCCGCTTCGGCGACTTCACCGCCGTCGACAATGTCAGCCTGACGATCAACACCGGCGAATTCTTCACCCTCCTCGGCCCTTCCGGGTGCGGCAAGACCACCCTCCTGCGCATGCTCGCCGGCTTCGACCAGCCGGACAGCGGCGAGATCCGCCTCAACGGCCAGGACCTCGCCGGCGTCGAGCCGGAGAAGCGCCCGGTGCATACGGTGTTCCAGAGCTACGCGCTGTTCCCGCACATGAGCGTAGCGCAGAACATCGCCTTCCCGCTGAAGATGGCCGGAGTGGCGAAGAGCGAGATCGACGCCCGCGTCGAACAGGCCCTGAAGGACGTACGCCTGGCGGACAAGGGCGGGCGCATGCCGACACAGCTTTCCGGCGGCCAGCGCCAGCGCGTGGCGATCGCCCGCGCGCTGGTCAACCGGCCGCGCCTGCTGCTGCTCGACGAACCGCTGTCGGCGCTGGACGCCAAGCTGCGCGAAGAAATGCAGATCGAACTGATCAACCTGCAGAAGGACGTCGGCATCACCTTCGTCTATGTCACCCACGATCAGGGCGAAGCCCTGGCGCTGTCGCACCGCATCGCGGTGATGAACCAGGGCCGGGTGGAGCAATTGGACGCCCCGGAAACCATCTACAGCTTCCCGCGCAGTCGTTTCGTCGCCGACTTCATCGGCCAGTGCAACCTGCTCGACGCCACGGTCGAGGCGGTCGACGGCGAACGCGTGCGCATCGACCTCAGGGGCCTGGGCGAGGTCCAGGCGCTGAAATCCTTCGACGCCCAGCCCGGCGAGGCCTGCGTGCTGACCCTGCGGCCGGAGAAGATCCGCCTGGCGCAGAGCGTCACCGCCGACAGCGACGAGGTGCACTTCCGCGGTCGCGTCGCCGAACTGCTCTACCTGGGCGACGTGACCCTGTACATCGTCGAACTGGAGAACGGCGAGCGCCTGGAAACCCTGCTGCCCAACGCCACGCCCGGCCGAGCCAAGTTCTTCGAGGTGGGCGACGCGGTGGAAGCCGCCTGGCGCTTCGATGCCGGCCATCTGGTCAGGGCCTGACACGATGAGAAAGAACCTCGGCAAGTGGCTGCTGGTCTGGCCGCCGCAAGCGTATCTGCTGTTCTTCTTCCTGGTTCCGGCGCTGATCATGCTGTTCGCCTCGTTCCGCTTTCCCGGCGACTACGGCGGCCTGGCGCCCTGGATGTACAGCGAGGACGGGCAGACCGTCTACGACCTCAGCGTGGAGAACTACACCCGGCTCACCGAGAGCTGGGTGTACCTGCAACTGTTCGTCAAATCCTTCGGCTACGCCCTGGTCACCACCCTGGCCTGCCTGCTGCTCGCCTACCCGGTGGCGACCACCCTCGCCCGGGCCCCGGCGAAGTGGCGCAACCTGCTGATCCTGCTGGTGATCCTGCCGTTCTGGAGCAACCTGCTGGTACGCGTCTACGCCTGGATGATCATCCTCTCGCCGTCCGGTGCCCTGACCCGCGGGATCAACGCCGCGCTGGACCTGTTCGGCGCGCAGCCGATCAGCCTGATGTTCACCCCGTTCGCGGTGATCCTGTGCATGGTCTACGTGCACCTGCCGTTCATGATCCTGCCGCTCTACGCCAACCTGGAGAAACACGACCCGGCCCTGCTGGACGCCGCCCAGGACCTCGGCGCCGGTCGTTGGCAACGCTTCTGGCGGGTGACCTTCCCGCTCTCGCTGCCGGGCGTGGCCGCCGGCGCGGCACTGGTATTCATCCCGGTTCTGGGAATGTTCGCCATCCCCGACCTGGTCGGCGGTACCGACGGCATCATGATCGGCAACCTGATCAAGAGCCAGTTCCTCGACTCCCGCGACTGGCCGTTCGGCAGCGCGCTGTCGATCGCCCTGACCGGCTGCATCCTGCTGCTGGTCGCCCTCGGCATGGGCGCCGCGCGCGCCCGCAAGGGAGGCGCCCATGCGTAGGCCCTACCTGCTCTGGAGCGCCACCGCGCTGGTGTACCTGTTCCTCTACGTACCGCTGGTGATCGTGGTGCTGTACTCCTTCAACGACTCGCGGCTGAACGCCGAGTGGGTGGGCTTCACCCTGGACTGGTACCGCAAGCTGTTCGGCAACCGCGACATGCTCCAGGCCGCCGCCAACTCGCTGGTCATCGCGCTGGTTTCGGCCAGCGTGGCGACCCTGCTCGGCACCCTCGCCGGGGTCGCCCTGCATCGCTTCAAGCTGCGCGTGCTGCCCCTGCTGGTGCTGACCCCGATCGCCATTCCGGAACTCCTGATGGGGGTCTCGCTGGTGATCTTCTTCATCGGCCTGAACATGAGCCTGGGCATGCTCTCGGTGACCCTCGCGCACATCACCTTCTCGGTCGGCTTCGTCGCCCTGGTGGTGCAGGCGCGCATGTCGGGCATGGACGAAAGCCTCACCGAGGCGGCCCGCGACCTCGGTGCCACGCCCTGGCAGAGCTTCCGCCTGGTGACCCTGCCGCTGATCATGCCGGGCATCGTCGCCGGCGCGCTGATGGCCTTCACCCTGTCCATCGACGACTTCGTGATCACCTTCTTCACCGCCGGCGGCGGCTTCGCCACCCTGCCGACGCAGATCTACACCATGATCAAGATCGCCGTGACGCCCGAAGTGAACGCCGTCTCCACCCTGCTGATGCTGCTCACCCTGGTGCTGATCGTGATCGCCTCGAAACTCTCCCCCAGCGCCATCAAGGGCCATTGATCCGCCGAAACCCGCGTGCCTCCCGGAGAGGCCCGCGGCCTTGCCCTGCTCCGGTTTCCGGAGCCCTGCCACCCCGTAACAAGGAACCATGATGAAAAAGCTGTTGCTCGTCGCAACCCTCATGGCAGGAGCCGCCCAGGCCACCGCCGCCGAGAAGCTGTATCTGTTCAACTGGAACGACTACATCGCCGAGGACACGCTGAAACGCTTCGAGCAGCAATGTGGCTGCGAGCTGGTGCAGGAGTTCTATTCCGGCACCGAGGAAATGATGGCCAAGCTGGCCGCCGGGGCCAGCGGCTACGACGTGATCATCCCGACCCAGAACGCGGTCGAGGCGCTGATCCGCAAGGGCGACCTGCTGGAGCTGGACAAGAGTCGCCTGGCGAACCTGAACAACGAGGCCGCGGGCTACCTCGACAAGGATTTCGACAAGGGCAACCGCTATTCCCTGCCCTACGCCTTCACCACCACCCTGGTCGGCTACAACAAGACCGAGCTGGACAAGCTGGGCATCGACCCCGCCGACTGGTCGGTGATCTTCGACCCGGCGGTCCTGGAGAAGATCAAGGGCAGGGTCACGGTGATGGACGACCCGCAGGAACTGTTCGGCGCCGCCCTGAAGTACCTCGGTCACTCCGCCAACGACACCGACCCGCAGCACTGGAAGGAAGCCCAGGCGCTGATCCTCGCGGCCAAGCCGTACTGGGCCGCGTTCAACTCGTCGAGCTATATCAAGGAGCTGACCCTGGGCAACATCTGGGTCGCCCATGGCTACTCCAGCGACATGTACCAGGCCAGGGCCGACGCGGAGGCTGCCGGCCGCGCCTTCAAGGTCGACTTCGCCCTGCCCCGCCAAGGTGCGGTGCTGGCCATCGACAACATGGTGATCCACAAGGGCTCGAAGAACCCTGACCTGGCCTACCGCTTCATCGACTTCATGCTCGACGGTCGGAACGCTTCCGAGCTGACCAACCAGATCGGTACCGGCACGCCCAACGCCGCCGCCCTGCCCTTCATCAAGCCGGAAATCAAGACGCTCGCCGCCCTGTTCCCGGACGCCACCACCCAGGCCAGGCTGGAGCCGCTGAAGGACCTGAACTCGCGCCAGCGACGCGCCCTGAACAAGCTCTGGACAGAGATCAAGCTGCGCTGATCCGCACCGCTATCGACGAAAGGGCGACCCTCGGTCGCCCTTTTGCGTTTCCGTGCCCCGCCCCGAACGCGGTAACATGGCGCCCATTCGCCACCGTCCGTCCCGGGAATGGGCCGACGGAAACAATTCGCCCCCTCCATCGGTCGAATCCGCTTATTGCCCCAGGAGATCTTCGATGTCGCGCTTCATGGCCCTTGCCCTTTGTTTCGTCCTGCCCACCGCCGCCCATGCCGCCTCGCTCAAGGATTTCGAACTGAGCAAGATGCTGGAGAAAGTGGCCAAGGAAAGCAGCGTAGGCACTCCCCGCGCCATCAACGAAGACATCCTCGACCAGGGCTACACCGTCGAAGGCAACCAGTTGATCAATCACCTCAGCGTACGCGCCAGCCACGCCGAGCGCATGCGCTCCAACCCGGACAGCGTGCGCAGCCAGCTCGGCGATAGCGTGTGCAGCAACACCGGCTATCGCCAGTTGCTCGCCCGCGGCGCGATCCTCACCTACAGCTTCACCGAGTACAAGACCAACCAGCCGGTCGCCACCGAACGCTTCGATGCCGGCAGCTGCCGCATCCAGGGCAAGAAGTAAGCGCGCCGCGCGGTCGCCATGCTGGACAAGCAGCATCTGCTGAAGATCGCCAGGACGCCGATGCCGTTCGGCAAGTACCAGGGACGGATGCTGGTCGACCTGCCGGAGGAGTACCTGCTGTGGTTCTACAAGAAAGGCTTCCCGCCTGGTGAACTCGGGCGGCTGATGCAGTTGACCCTGGAACTGAAGATCGACGGGCTGGACGGGCTGCTCAAGCCGCTTCGTCCCCCCGCTCCGTAGGCGAATGACGTCGCCGACGCTATCCGCCGATACCCTGCCCATACCCTGCCTTCACCAGACACCCGCCCCCGTTCGGCAGGGCGAATAACGCCACAGACGTTATCCGCCGATACGCAGCCGAACTCAGCGCAACAACGCCGGATCGCCCTTGCCGGCCACCGCCGCCGCTTCCTCCGGGGTCAGCAGCGCGGTGCGCGGGACCTCCATCAAGCGGGCGCAAGCCGCCAGCACGTTGCCCCAGCAGGCGCGGTTGGCGAACTGCATGCCCGCCTCGTCGAGGGTGCCGCCGCGGTTGCGATAGCCGAGTACCGAGGTGCGCCGGGCATCCGGCAGGATCGGCCAAAGATGACCGCGCGCCACTTCCGCGCGCATATGGGTGAGTAGCACGCGGCGCTCATGGCTATCCGGGAACAGTCGTTCCACCAGCGCCTCGTCGGCCACCGCCTCGACCTCCCAGCGATCGCGCGGCGCGCGGAAGCGTCCCGGCTCCTGCAGGTAGACCAGCCGGTAGGCCTGCCCGGCCTCGGCCAGGCGCTGCGCGGCGCGGCGCATCTGTTCGAGCTGGTAGCTGCCGTTGGCGATCAGCAGCAGCGGATCGGAGCCGCAGCGCTCCTCGACCAGGATCGCGCCGTCGCGGGCCAGGCGCTCGGCCTGGACGGCGTCGAACACCATCGGCCGGTCGCGCTTGGGGATCACCAGGCAGGCCAGTTGCCCCCGGCTGCGGTAGATCGTCGGTAGCAGCGCCAGGGCGCTGTTGTGATCGGCCGGGAAGAGCACCCGGACCATGTCGCTCATCTCGCCAAGCAGGGCCTCGCAGAAGGTGGTGTCCTGGTGCGACTGCTGGTTCTTGCCGTTCTCCCAGGTATGCGAAGTAGCGACCAGCGGCCAGCCCAGCCAGCCGGCCGGACGCCCGACTTCCTTCTGCTGGCGGGCGAAGATCAGGGTCTGGCGCACCGCGCCGAGCATCTTCACGCAGAACGCCTCGTAGCTGGCAACCAGGTTGAGTCCGCCCTGGTTGGCCAGGCAGGCGGACACCACCGCCTCCTCGTTGAGCGCGGTGATGACCCGACCGCTCACCGATTCCAGTTCGCTCTCCGGCTCGCTGACCCGATGCTTGAGCGCCTTGAGCACGCCGCCGAGGCGGTTGCTGGCCAATTCGTCGGGATTGCCGACCCGGGCGCGCAGGTCGGGGTTGGCCTCCACCAGTTCGGTATAGAAGCGGTCCAGCGCGGCCATCGGCGAGCAGGCGTCGTCGCGATAGCGCAGCGGCGGGATGATCGGTTCGATGGGATGGCGCAGGGCCAGCGGGTTGTCCCGTTCGAGGGGACGCTCGCCGCGCTGCTCGGCGAACAGCCGGCGGGCCAATTCGAGAGCCTCAGGCTCGACCCAGAGTTCGTTTGCATGCTGGTTGAACAGTTGCCGGGCCTGTTCGTCGTTATGCGGATTGCCCGGCAGCGGCAGGTTGTGCGCGGCGTTGCTGCCGGCGCCATAGAAGCCGAAGCCCTTGACTGTCTCGGCGATGCCGTAGGGAATCGGCAGCGGGTAGCGGAGGATGCCGCTGTTCTTCTCCTGCACGCGCCGCTCCAGGCGCTGCTCCATCTCCCAGAGCGTACAGACGAAGGCGGCCGGGTCGCGCCCATCGAAGCTGATCGGATCGAAGCCGCAGCGGCGCAGATGCAGCTTGAAGCCCTCCAGCCCCTCATGGGTGCCCAGCTCGGTGCGCTGCTCGATGCGCCGGCCATTGGCGATCATCACCGGCAGCGCCGCCCCGCAATCCTCGGCTCGCCACCAGCGCGGAATCCAGTCGCTGCCGCGCTGTTCCTCGGCGGCACCATCGGAGAGGAACGCCACCAGGGTTTCGCCGGGCAGCGGCATGTGCGCGTACTGCAATTCGGCGAAGCCGAGGTAACCGCCCTCGGCGATACCGCCGGCGGTATGCGGATTCACGTGGCTGCCCAGTGGCGCCGCCGGTGCGCCGTTGGGGGCCTGGGCGTAGCCGTAGAAGTCCTGCAGCAAGCGGTTCAGCCCTTCCTCGCCGTCGGCATAGGCGCGCTCCTGCTCCGGGTGCAGGTTGCCGGTGAGGACGTTCAGCGCGTCGATGGCGGCCACGCAATGGCCCTGGCCCATCAGCCAGGCGCGAGTCTTGCCGGTCAGGACGTTGAGTGCCAGATAGCCGGCGTAGGCCGGGACCATGTTCAGGGCTCCGCCGGTGTGGCCCTCGGGCTGTGTCTTGAAATCCTCGGCCTGCAACGGCTGGCCGTCCAGGCGGATGCGCCGGGCGTAGGTCATGTGCACGACGATGCGCAGGGCGCTGGCGGTCAGCCGGTCGAGGGCGCGGAACAGCTGGTAGACGCTGGCCAGGTCCGGTTGCAGCCCGGCTTGGACCAATTGATGAGCGGTGCGGAACACGGCGGCGCGGGTCTCTGCGCTATGCTGGAGCGGACCATGGCCTTGCAGCCACGCGGCAAACGCCGGCTCGGCCGCCGCATGGGCAAGCAACTCGTCCTGACTGGGCAGAATCTGACTCATGGTGGGTAGCCTCCCTAGTGGTGCCTTGCAGTCTAGGCAGCACACGACAAAGGGCGCTGACCTGCATCAAGCTCCCCGCCCCCGATTCGTTCACCCTGGCCCTGTACGAAGGTTCCATGGCATTCCACGATCCCCGAAAGGTATCGGGGTGTCGACAGAGCTCTGACGGAGGAGGCTCGATGGCATCACTGACGTTTCTAGGCGCCGCCCAGGAGGTCACTGGCTCCTGTTATCTGCTGGAAACCCTCGATGGCGTGAAGGTCCTGCTCGAATGCGGCATGCGCCAGGGGCGCCGCGAAGCCGACAACGGCAACCGCGCGCCCTTCCCCTTCGATCCCGCGAGCATCGACGCGGTGGTCATCTCCCACGCCCACCTGGACCACAGCGGCCTGCTGCCGCGCCTGGCGGCCGAGGGCTTCAAGGGCCCGATCTTCGCCACCGAGGCCACCTGCGAACTGCTGGAACTCATGCTGCTGGACTCCGCGCACATCCAGGAAAAGGACGCCGAGTGGGAGAACCGCTGGCGCAACCGGATCGGCAAGCCGAGCATCAAGCCGCTGTATACCCAGGCCGACACCGAACGCGCGCTCAAGCTGCGCCGGCCGATCAGCCTCGGCAGCACCGTGGCGGTCGCTCGTGGCGTGCGGGTGACCTTTCACAACGCCGGGCACATCCTCGGCTCGTCGATCGTCGAAGTGCAATTCCACGACCAGGTGCAACCGCGCCGCCTGGTGTTTTCCGGCGACCTCGGCAACACCTGCTCGCCGTTGATGCGCGCGCCCTCGCCGCTGAGCCGGGCCGACGTGGTGATGCTCGAATCCACCTATGGCGATCGCGATCACCGTGACAGCAACGACACCCTGGAGGAACTGGCGGCGATTCTCGACCAGGCGCACCGCGACGGCGGCAACGTGCTGATCCCGTCGTTCGCCGTCGGCCGCACCCAGGACCTGCTCTACTACCTCGGCCGCTTCTACCAGGAGGGCCGCCTGCCGCAACAGGCGGTATTCCTCGACAGCCCGATGGCCGCCCGTGCCAATGGCATCTACCTGCGCCACAGCAACGAGTTCGACGACCGCGACCGCGAGTACATTCGCGGCACCGGCACCACCCGCCTGGAGGAATGGCTGCCGGTGCTGCGCGTCACCCGCAGCGCCGACGAGTCGATGGCGATCAACCGGATCAAGAGCGGAGCGGTCATCATCGCCGGCAGCGGCATGTGCACCGGCGGCCGTATCGTCCATCACTTCAAGCACAACCTCTGGCGCCCGGAATGCCATGTGGTATTCCCCGGCTTCCAGGCGCGCGGCACCCTGGGCCGCAACATCGTCGACGGCGCCAGCGCGGTTCGCGTGTTCCACCAGCGCATCGCGGTCAAGGCGCAGATCCATACCCTCGGCGGCTTCTCCGCCCACGCCGGGCAATCGCAGCTGCTCGACTGGGTCGGTCACTTCGCCCACCGTCCAGCGCTATACCTGGTACATGGCGAGCGGGAAAAGATGGAAGCGCTGCGGGGCGCGATCCGCGAGCGCCTCGACTGGGATGCCGAGATACCCGAGCCCGGCGAACGCATCGAGATCTGAGCCGCCGTCCGCAACTGTCACGCAGTCCGTGGCAGTATGCGGATGACCGCCTGTCCAGGGTGGTTGTAGAAGGAGTATGCGAATGCCCTACGAAGCCGATGACTATCTTTCCCGGCACTTCCAGACCAGCGGCACCGACCTGGCGCGGAAGGTCGACGAACTGGCGGCCCTTGCGGCTCCCGGCGACAGCCCCAATCTCGCGCTCTACCGCGAGATGCTCTTCACCGTGACGCGCATGGCCCAGGCCGACCGCAACCGCTGGGACGCCAAGATCATGCTGCAGACCCTGCGCGAGATGGAGCATGCCTTCAGCGTCCTCGAGCAGTTCAAGCGGCGACGCAAGGTCACCGTGTTCGGCTCGGCGCGCACGCCGGTCGAACATCCGGTCTATGCCCTGGCACGCAAGCTGGGCGAGGAACTGGCCCGCTACGATCTGATGGTGATCACCGGCGCCGGCGGCGGCATCATGGCCGCCGCCCACGAAGGCGCCGGGCTGGAGAACAGCCTGGGCTTCAACATCACCCTGCCCTTCGAGCAGCACGCCAACCATACGGTGGACGGCAGCGGCAACCTGCTGTCGTTCCACTTCTTCTTCCTGCGCAAGCTGTTCTTCGTCAAGGAAGCCGACGCCCTGGTGCTCTGCCCCGGCGGCTTCGGCACCCTCGACGAGGCGCTGGAAGTGCTGACCCTGGTGCAGACCGGCAAGAGCCCGCTGGTGCCGATCGTGCTGCTCGACCAGCCGGGCGGCCGCTACTGGGAACACGCCCTGGAGTTCATGCAGGAACAGTTGCTGGAGAATCACTATATCCTGCCGGCCGACATGCGCCTGATGCGCCTGGTGCATTCGGCCGAAGACGCGGTGAAGGAAATCGCCCAGTTCTACCGCAACTTCCACTCCAGCCGCTGGCTGAAAGGCACGTTCGTTATTCGCCTGAACCACGCCCTGAACGAAGCCGCGCTGGCGCACCTGCACGAACAGTTCGCCAGCCTCTGCCTGAGCGGCGGCTTCCAGCAGCAGGCCTACAGCGAGCAGGAACAGGACGAACCGGAGTTCCGCAACCTGACCCGCCTCGCCTTCGTGTTCAACGGGCGCGATCAGGGGCGTCTGCGGGAATTGCTGGACTACATCAACCTGCCGGAAAACTGGGACTGAAGCTGCCGGTCCGGCACGCGCTCAATCGTCGCTGCGGCCGTTCAACAGGCGGCTGATCGACTCCATGGAGTAACCCCGGTACGCCAGGAAGCGGCCCTGCTGGGCCTTTTCCCTGGCGTCCTGCGGCAGGCGGGCGAACTTGCGTCGCCAGACCTCGCGCAATTGCGCGCTCCAGTCGACCTCGCAGGCACCCAGCGCCCTTTCGATATCGGCGCGCGGCAGGCCGCGTTGCGCCAGTTCTTCACGAATGCGCAACGGCCCATGGCCGCCGCGGGCGCGACTGGCGATGAAGCTTTCGAGATAGCGGGATTCGTCGAGCAGACCTTCCTCGGCCAGGCGGTCGAGGGTGGGATCGATCAACTCGGCAGACGCGCCACGCTGGCGCAACTTGCGGGAAAGCTCGGCGCGCCCGTGCTCACGGCGCGCCAGCAGATCCATGGCCGCCCGCCGCACGGCGACGGGCGTATCGAGCACAATCGCCATTGGCCTCAATCGGCTTCGGCGTCAGCCACTTCTTCGGCGTCGGCCTTCACCGGGCCGCTCTTGGCCAGCAACTGGTCGCGAATGGTTTTCTCCAGTACCGAACCGATTTCCGGATTGTCTTCCAGGTACTTGGCGGCGTTCGCCTTGCCCTGGCCGATCTTGCTGCCCTGGTAGCTGTACCAGGCGCCGGACTTCTCGACCAGGCCCAGTTGCACGCCCAGGTCGATGATCTCGCCGGTACGGTAGATGCCCTTGCCGTAGAGGATCTGGAACTCGGCCTGGCGGAACGGCGGGGAAACCTTGTTCTTCACCACCTTGACGCGGGTTTCGCTACCCACCACCTCGTCGCCTTCCTTCACCGCGCCGGTACGACGGATGTCCAGGCGGACCGAGGCGTAGAACTTCAGTGCGTTACCGCCGGTGGTGGTTTCCGGGTTGCCGAACATGACGCCGATCTTCATGCGGATCTGGTTGATGAAGATGACCAGGCAGTTGGCGTTCTTGATATTGCCGGTGATCTTGCGCAGCGCCTGGGACATCAGGCGTGCCTGCAGGCCGACGTGGGCGTCGCCCATCTCGCCTTCGATCTCGGCCTTGGGTACCAGCGCGGCCACGGAGTCGACGATGATCACGTCGACCGCGTTGGAGCGCACCAGCATGTCGGTGATTTCCAGGGCCTGCTCGCCGGTGTCCGGCTGGGAGACCAGCAGGTCGTCGACGTTGACGCCCAGCTTGCCGGCATAGTCGGGATCGAGCGCGTGCTCGGCGTCGACGAAGGCACAGGTGGCGCCCTGTTTCTGGGCCTCGGCGATCACCGAGAGGGTCAGGGTGGTCTTGCCCGAGGATTCCGGACCGTAGATCTCGACGATCCGGCCCTTGGGCAGGCCGCCGATGCCGAGGGCGATGTCCAGGCCCAGGGAGCCGGTGGAGATGGCCGGGATCGCCTGGCGCTCATGGTCGCCCATGCGCATGACCGCGCCTTTGCCGAATTGGCGTTCGATCTGTCCCAGGGCCGCGGCCAGGGCGCGCTTCTTGTTCTCGTCCATTGAAGTCCTCGCGAAGTCAGGGCGGCCGGACGGCCACGAACAACTGTATAAGTAGACAGTATTATTCCACAGGGCAAGTCGCTCGCCTACCCCCGACGGGAAGAATGTTCCGAACGGTTGCCCGCAGGCGCGGCTAGCCCGGGTTCTCGCAGTTGCTCATGCGCAGCAGGCCGGTCAGCGCGGTCGCCACCGTCTGCCGGCGCACGGCGTCGCGGTCGCCGTTGAACTGGCAGCGCTCACTGACCAGCCGCTCGCCGTCGGCCCAGGCCAGCCAGACCGTGCCTACCGGCTTTTCCGGCGAGCCGCCGTCGGGCCCGGCGACACCGCTCACCGCCACCGCGAAACGCGCCCCGCTGTGCCGCTGGGCGCCGCGCACCATGGCCTCGACCACTTCCCGGCTGACCGCGCCGACTGCCGGGAACAGCGACTCGGGCACCTCCAGCTGGAGGGTCTTCTGGCGGTTCGAGTAGGTCACGTAGCCAGCCTCGAACCAGCCCGAACTCCCCGGGATGCGGGTGATCGCCTCGGCGATGCCGCCACCGGTGCAGGATTCCGCCGTGCTGACCTGCTCGCCCAGGTAACGAAGGCTTTCGCCGAGGCGGGCGGCCAGTGCGGTCAGGTCGGACTCCATCAGGGTCATCACTGTTCTCCAGGGTAGAAACGGAAAGGGACTACCCTACACCATCGGCTTTTCCATTCAGAAGCAGCTTTCGGACAAGCGCAACCGCGCGAAGGCAGCGAATGCGCGAACATGCGTGCTCCATCACCGTCCAAGGAAAGGCCCCCCATGAACATAGCGCCACTCAAGGTCTCTCTGCTCTCCCTCGCCCTGCTCCTCTCCCCCGTTGCCAGCCTCCCCGCCCATGCGGCCTGCACCGCCAACCTGGCCCTGCAACCCGCCAGCAGCCTGCCCGCGCTCGGCGGGCGCCTGGTCTACCACAGCTATATGGAGTACGGGGACGGCTCCTCGAACCTCTACCTGCACGATTTCAAGAGCAAGAGCACCCGCCAGCTCAACCAGCCCGGCTGGAACATCGAGGACCCGATGAATGCGCATTTCTCCCCGGACGGCCGCTACCTGACCTTCATGGGCCGCCAGAATGGCGCCTGGCACGTGTTCGCCTGGGCCATCGGCGGTACCCAGGCGCCGAGCAACCTGACCGCGGCCATCGGCGGTCGCAACGAGGATCCGAAGTTCTCCTTCGACGGCCGCCAGGTCGTGCTCAAGCACGAGGGCGACATCCGCCTCGCCACCCTGGTCTTCAATGGCGATGGCAGCGTCGGCCTGAGCGCCTGGAAAGCCGTGACCGGCGACGGCTGGAGCACCGAGGAGTCGATGCCGTTCCTCACCCCCTCAGGCAAGTACGTGGTCTACGCGACAGGAGCTGGCGACAGCCTGCGGGTGGTGCGCAGGAACCTGGAGAACGGGCAGGTCAGCGCCCTCGCCACCCCGGCCGCGGGGGGTCGCGACTATTACCCGGTGGTACGCGACTACACCGCCTACTTCCTCTCGCGTACCCAGCCGGCCGGCAACGACCAGTTGGCCATGGTCGTACCCAACAGCCCGCCCGGCACCCCGGCGATCCTGCCGCTCAACCACTGCCAGGGCGACAATTCCGACGCCGCGCCGGTGAACGAGGACTACCTGATCTTCTCCAGCACTTCGTTCGACCCGACCTACAGCCTGCTCCTCGGCGACATCGCCGCGGCGCGGGTCTGGCGTCTCGACCCGGCGCAGATCAACCTGCCCGACGGTCGGCAGAAGCTCGGCGCCAGCTATACCGCGGCACGCTGAAAGCAGCCCGCACAGGCGCGGACCTGAGGGTCCGCGCCGGTTCCGAACGGACCCGACACAGGCCGGTGAATCGGGTTAACATTGCCCTCTTTTGCACCGTCCAAAGCCCGCTTCCGAAGGCCCGTATGACCGACCTCTCTCAGCACACGCCAATGATGCAGCAGTACTTCAAACTGAAGCATCAGCACCCCGACCAATTGATGTTCTATCGCATGGGCGACTTCTACGAGCTGTTCTACGAGGACGCGAAGAAGGCCGCCAAGCTGCTCGACATCACCCTGACCGCGCGCGGCCAGTCCGGTGGCAAGGCGATCCCGATGGCAGGCATTCCCTTCCATTCGGCGGAGGGCTACCTGGCCAAGCTGGTCAAGCTCGGCGAGTCGGTGGCGATCTGCGAGCAGATCGGCGACCCGGCCACCAGCAAGGGGCCGGTGGAGCGCCAGGTGGTGCGGATCATCACCCCCGGCACGGTGAGCGACGAGGCGCTGCTCGACGAACGCCGCGACAACCTGCTGGCGGCAATCCTCGGCGACGAGCGCCTGTTCGGCCTCGCCGTGCTGGACATCACCAGCGGCCGCTTCAGCGTCCAGGAGATAAAAGGCTGGGAAACCCTGCTGGCCGAACTGGAGCGCCTCAACCCGGCCGAGCTGCTGATTCCCGACGACTGGCCACAGGGCCTGCCGGCGGAGAAGCGCCGCGGCGTACGTCGCCGCGCGCCATGGGACTTCGATCGCGACTCGGCGCACAAGAGCCTCTGCCAGCAATTCGGCACCCAGGACCTGAAAGGCTTCGGCTGCCAGAACCTGACCCTGGCCATCGGCGCCGCCGGCTGCCTGCTCGCCTACGCCAAGGAAACCCAGCGTACCGCCCTGCCGCACCTGCGCAGCCTGCGCCACGACCGCCTCGATGACACGGTGATCCTCGACGGTGCCAGCCGCCGCAACCTGGAGCTGGATATCAACCTCAGCGGTGGCCGCGAGAACACCCTGCAATCGGTGGTCGACCGCTGCCAGACCGCCATGGCCAGCCGCCTGATGAGCCGCTGGCTGAACCGTCCGCTGCGTGACCGCGCGGTACTGGAAGCCCGCCAGGAGTCCATCGCCTGCCTGCTGGAACGCTACCGCTTCGAGAACCTGCAACCGCAGCTCAAGGAAATCGGCGACCTCGAACGCATCCTCGCCCGCATCGGCCTGCGCAACGCCCGCCCTCGCGACCTGGCGCGCCTGCGCGACGCGCTGGCGGCGCTGCCGGACCTGCAGAACGCCATGACCGAACTGGAAGCGCCGCACCTGCAGGCGCTGGCCACCACCATCGGCACCTATCCCGAACTCGCCGAACTGCTGGCCAAGGCGATCATCGACAACCCGCCAGCGGTGATCCGCGACGGTGGCGTGATCAAGACCGGCTATGACGCCGAGCTGGACGAGCTGCAGGCGCTGAGCGAAAACGCCGGGCAATTCCTGATGGACCTGGAAGCGCGCGAGAAGGCCCGCACCGGCCTGCCCAACCTGAAGGTCGGCTACAACCGCATCCATGGCTACTTCATCGAGCTGCCCCGGGTACAGGCCGAACAGGCGCCGGCCGACTACATCCGCCGGCAGACCCTGAAAGGCGCCGAGCGCTTCATCACGCCGGAACTGAAGGCCTTCGAGGACAAGGCGCTGTCGGCCCAGAGCCGCGCCCTGGCCCGCGAGAAGGCGCTCTACGAAGAGCTGCTGGAACGCCTGATCGGCCACCTCGCTCCGCTCCAGGACAGCGCCTCGGCGTTGGCGGAACTGGACGTGCTGGCGAATCTCGCCGAACGCGCGCTGAACCTCGACCTGAATCGCCCGCGGTTCGTCGAACACACCTGCCTGCACATCGAGCAAGGCCGCCATCCGGTGGTCGAGCAGGTGCTGGAGACACCGTTCGTGGCCAACGACCTGGCGCTGGATGCCGACACCCGGATGCTGGTGATTACCGGTCCGAACATGGGCGGTAAATCCACCTACATGCGGCAAACCGCGCTGATCGTGCTGCTTGCGCACATCGGCAGCTTCGTTCCGGCTGCACGCTGCGAGCTGTCCCTGGTGGACCGCATCTTCACCCGCATCGGCTCGTCCGACGACCTTGCCGGCGGCCGCTCGACCTTCATGGTGGAGATGAGCGAAACCGCCAACATCCTGCACAACGCCACCGACAAGAGCCTGGTGCTGATGGATGAGGTCGGCCGCGGCACCAGCACCTTCGACGGCCTGTCGCTGGCCTGGGCAGCGGCCGAGGACCTGGCCCGGACTCGCGCCTTCACCCTGTTCGCCACCCACTATTTCGAACTGACCGTACTGCCGGAAAGCCAGCCCGCGGTAGCCAACGTGCACCTGAACGCGACCGAGCACAATGAACGCATCGTGTTCCTGCACCATGTACTGCCGGGACCGGCGAGCCAGAGCTACGGCCTCGCGGTGGCCCAGTTGGCCGGCGTGCCGGCCCCGGTAATCCAGCGCGCCCGCGAACACCTCAAGCGCCTGGAAACCACCAGCCTGCCGCACGAGATGCCGAGCCAGCAGAGCGGCAAGCCCGCCTCGCCGATGCAGAGCGACCTGTTCGCCAGCCTGCCGCACCCGGTGATCGATGAATTGTCGAGGATCAATCCCGACGATATCAGCCCGCGGCAAGCTCTCGATCTGTTATATGCATGGAAGATGCGGGTCTGACGGACTACCGCACAAGCTGCTAGAATCGCGCGCGCTTAGCCGCCCGCCTGAGGAGAGAACTAGAAAATGACCTTCGTCGTCACCGACAACTGCATCAAGTGCAAATACACCGACTGCGTGGAAGTCTGCCCGGTAGACTGCTTCTACGAAGGACCCAACTTCCTGGTCATCCATCCGGACGAGTGCATCGACTGCGCCCTGTGCGAGCCCGAATGTCCGGCCCAGGCGATTTTCTCCGAAGACGAAGTGCCGGAGAACATGCAGGAATTCATCGAGCTGAACAGCGAGCTGGCGGAAGTCTGGCCGAACATCACCGAGAAGAAGGATGCCCTGCCCGACGCCGAGGAATGGGACGGCGTCGCCGGCAAGCTCCAGCATCTGGAGCGCTGATACGCCAAGGCCCGCAATCAGCGGGCCTTTTCTTTGGCGACGAGTAAAACGGCAGGCAAAAAAAGGGGCGGGGTATTACCCCGCCCACTCTTCAGTCCCTCGTCATCGTCCTGATGAATCGCCTCCCTGGCGACGTCCCTTCCCCGATCCTTCGGGGTTGCGCGTTCCCTGTACGCAGGAGTGATATTAGCGATTCCCAGTGCTCCCGCAACCTGCCAGAAAACCCAGCGAAGCTTCTTCGGCAGCCATTTTAGAAAAATATATTCCTTTAATTTCAATAAGTTACTTAAATTCACCGAGCGTTTTTGGCAAACCTCCCGGGCATTTATCTACTTAGGCTCACACGCCGTGTAAGTTAATGCTTACAAGAGCAGACACAAAAAACCCGGCGAACGCCGGGTCTTCAGTGGGTCTAAGGTTTTCCGTCACTGGAACAGCGCGTCACTCGACAGGCCATTCTTCTCCAGGATCTCCCGCAGGCGCTTCAGCGCCTCAACCTGGATCTGACGAACCCGCTCGCGGGTCAGGCCGATTTCCTGGCCGACCTCTTCCAGCGTGCTGCTTTCGTGCCCGCGCAAGCCGAAGCGGCGAATCACCACCTCACGCTGCTTGTCGGTGAGTTCCGTCAGCCACTGGTCGATGCTTTCGCTGAGATCGTCATCCTGCAGCAGCTCGCACGGGTCGGTGGGGCGATCGTCGGTGAGCGTATCCAGCAGGGTCTTGTCCGAGTCCGGACCAAGAGAGACGTCCACCGAAGTCACCCGTTCGTTCAGGCCGAGCATGCGCTTGACCTCGGCGACCGGCTTCTCCAGCAGGTTGGCGATTTCTTCGGGGGAAGGTTCGTGGTCGAGCTTGTGGGTCAGTTCCCGAGCCGCACGCAGGTAGACGTTGAGCTCCTTGACCACATGGATCGGCAAGCGAATGGTCCGGGTCTGGTTCATGATGGCCCGTTCGATGGTCTGGCGGATCCACCAGGTGGCGTAGGTCGAGAACCGGAATCCGCGCTCCGGATCGAACTTCTCCACGGCGCGGATCAGGCCTAGGTTGCCTTCCTCGATCAGGTCGAGCAGGGACAGTCCGCGATTGACATAGCGCCGGGCGATCTTCACCACCAACCGCAGGTTGCTCTCGATCATCCGCTTCCGACCAGCGGGATCGCCCTTCTGCGCCAGACGAGCGAAGTGGACTTCCTCTTCGGGCGTCAACAGGGGCGAGAAACCGATTTCGTTGAGATACAGCTGCGTTGCGTCCAACGCGCGCGTGTAGTCGATGTGCTTGTGTTGTTTGGAAGAGAAGGAAGTGGTGGCTTTTGGAGTTGCCCGGGGAGAAGGCTGCTCGTCGGCAGACGACTCGTCCAGCATGATGCCGGGCTCCAGGAGGAGCACTTCATCATCGTGGTCAAACTCCGGCCCTTCTTTTTTGAGTGCCATGTCGTTATCCCTTGCATGAGTTCGACTCAAGCCCGGGCGATTCCTTTCCCGCTGGACACGCCCGGACCCGCTCACCTACATGATGTGGGCGGGCGAACTCCCGGTCAGCGACGTGGCAAATATTGCAGTGGATCGACAGGCTTACCCTGGCGGCGAATCTCGAAGTGCAGCTTCACCCGATCGGTTCCTGTGGAGCCCATCTCGGCAATCGATTGCCCTACCTTGACCTGTTGCCCTTCCCGCACCAGCAGCCTGCGGTTGTGACCGTAGGCACTCACGTAGGTCTCGTTGTGTTTGATGATGACCAACTCGCCGTAGCCCCGCAAACCACTACCGGCGTATACAACGGTCCCACCAGACGCAGCCAGGACAGGCTGGCCCAATTGACCGGCTATATCAATCCCTTTATTCAAACTTCCGTTTGAGGCAAAACGGCCGATCAGAGTACCGCTCGCGGGCCATGCCCACCCCCCCACCGCAGGCCCCGCGACGACGGGAGTCGCGCCGCTGCTGGGTGGGGTCGTGGTCGAGGCCGGAGCCGGTGCGGGCTTGGCAGGTACCGACGTACTAACTGCGGGTGGAACCGGGGTAGGCTTGGTCGCCACGGGCGCAGCGACGACCGGCGTGTTTTTCGCGACGGACGGTTGCGCCGATGCCCGCCCACCAAATTGGATAGCTTGACCGACCTGGATGGTATAGGGCGGCGCGATGCCATTGCGCGCGGCCAGGGCTTTCCAGTCCCAGCCGAAGCGGAAGGCAATGGAATACAGGGTGTCGCCGCGGCGCACGATGTACTGCCCGCTGGTGACCGGCGTACGCCGCGCAGCGGCAGGCGCGGAACCGTTGCGATCGACGACCTTGACCCCGCCGGGAGGCGACGACGAACAGGCGGCGAGAAGGGAACAGACGACGGCCCCGAGCAACAGGTGGCAGCCACCATAGAGCCGAGTCCATTGCCGCAGGGTCGCTGCTAGCCTCAATCCTTCCCCCTTATCCATCTTCTTCGCTTTCGTTCAATCGGGCCGGCGACGCCGGCCGCCGGCTCAGGCGATCGGGCCGTTGAGCAGCGGGACGAAACGTACCGAGTCGAGTACCTGGCGACTGAACCCGTCCTCGGTGCGGACGATCAGCATCAGTTGCTGGACCTCGCCGCCACCGACCGGGATCACCAGACGGCCCCCCGGGGCCAACTGGTCCAGCAACGACTGCGGGACTTCCGTGGCCGCCGCGGTGACGATGATTCCATTGTAGGGAGCCAACGCCGACCAGCCCTCCCAGCCATCGCCCCAACGAAAGACAACATTACGCAGGTTTAGCTCCGCAAGACGCTCCTTGGCCTTGTCCTGCAACGCCTGGATCCGCTCGACGGAGAAGACCCGCTCGACCAGTTGCGCCAGCACCGCGGTCTGGTAGCCGGACCCGGTACCGATCTCCATGACCTTGTCCAGCGGGCCGGCCGCCAGCAGCAACTCGGTCATCCGCGCCACCATGAATGGCTGGGAAATGGTCTGGTTGTGGCCGATCGGCAGGGCGGTGTCTTCGTAGGCGCGATGCGAGAGCGCCTCGTCGACGAACAGATGACGCGGCGTGCGGCGGATCACCTCGAGCACGTGGGCGTTGGACAGGCCTTCTTCGTACAGGCGCTGGATCAGGCGCTCTCGGGTACGCTGGGAGGTCATGCCGATACCCCGGCGATGCAGGTCTTCGGACATCACGTCAGTCCTCCCAGCCACTCGTCGAGGCCGCCGAAGGCTTCGTGGAAGGTACGGTCCAGCTGCAACGGAGTGATCGACACGTAGCCTTGCATGACCGCGTGGAAATCCGTCCCCGGCCCGCCATCCTCGGCATCGCCGGCCGCGGCGATCCAGTAGCCTTCCTTGCCGCGCGGATTGACCACCTTCACCGGTGCGGCGGCACGGGCGCGGTGCCCGAGGCGGGTCAGTTGGATACCACGTACGCGATCCAACGGCAGGTTCGGGATATTGACGTTGAGCACGGTACGCGGCGGCACGGCCAGGCGCTCGTGGGCGGAGACCAGCAGGCGGGCGAAGTGCATGGCGGTGGGCAGGTTGTCCGTCAACCGCGAGACCAGCGAGAAGGCGAAGGCCGGCCCCTTCAGGAAGCGCCCTTCGATGGCCGCCGCCACGGTACCGGAATAGAGGACGTCATCGCCGAGGTTGGCGCCCAGGTTGATACCCGAGACCACCATGTCCGGCAATTCCTCCAGCAAGCCGTTCAGGCCCAGGTGCACGCAGTCGGTCGGCGTGCCGTTGAGGCTGATGAATCCGTTGTCCAGGCGCTGCGGGTGCAGCGGGCGGTCCAGCGTCAGGGAACTGCTGGCGCCGCTCTTGTCCTGGTCGGGGGCGATCACTACGCAATCGGCATGATCCGCCAGCGCGTCGTAAAGCGCGGCGATACCGGGTGCGGTCACCCCGTCGTCGTTGGCAATCAGTATGCGCATGGGTTTTCCGTCTGCCCTGTCGGTACCAGGTCGAGGATTTCACGCACCACTACGGTGGCGAAACAACCGGCCGGCAGGACGAATTCCAGTTGCAGAACATCAGGTTCGGGATAATGCCACGCCAGCCCCTGGATGGGGAGCCGCAGGATGCGCCGTTCGTGCGCCATGCCCGCCTTCGCCAGCCAGCGGCAGAGCGCCGGCTCGCGCCCGGCCAGGGCCAGCTCGCGTTCGAGGACGCCGGCGCCGCTCGGCGGATCGCCCTCGCCCCAGAGCGGTCCGGTGGGGTGCAGGTCGAGGGCGGCCAGACGGGCATCGCGGCATTCTTCCTCGCCAGCGAGGAAAAAGCTGCGGCTGTCGGTGAAGGCCAGCAGGTCACCGACCGCTGCCCGGTTCCAGCTACCCTCCGCGACCCGCTCGGCGAGCAGGCGATTGAACAGGTAGCTGCGCCCGGCGGAAAGGAAGCGCGAACGCAGGTTGCGGTTCGCCGGCAGCAGGTCCTGTTCCGCGCAACTGCGCGCGTCGACCAGGTTGCCGCCGCCGTGGCCGAAGCGTTGCAGGCCGAAATAATTGGGCACGCCGTCCGCGGCGATACGTTCCAAGCGCGCGTCGAGAAGGGCACGCTCCGCCCGCAGCCCGGTCAGACGCAGGGTGAAGCCGTTGGCGGCATGCGCGCCTCGCTGCAACTTGCGCGAATGACGGGTGCAGCGAAGAATCCGCAGGTCCGCGCCCTCGGCTGCACCCAGGTCGGGATCGGCCTTGCCCGGCAGGTGCAGGCTGAACCATTGCCGGGTCAGGGCCTGGCGGTCCTTCAACCCGGCGTAGCTGACGTTCTTCTGCTGCACGCCGGCGGCGCGGCCGAGGCGACGGGCCGCCTCCTCGGTGTTCAATCCGCGCTTTTCCACCCACAACCAGAGGTGCTCGCCTTCACCGCTGAGGGGAATGTCCAGCACCTCGTCGACCTGGAAGTCCTCGGCCACGGCCTTGAGCACCGCCTCGCCGCAGGCTGCCCCATGGGCGCGCGGCCCGAGCAGGTCGAGTTCGCCGAGAACGCTCATCGGGCCATCAGCAAAGCGACCGCATGTACAGCAATGCCCTCTTCGCGTCCGGTGAAACCTAGCCGCTCGGTAGTGGTGGCCTTGACGTTGACCTGGTCGACCGCGACGCCGAGGTCCTCGGCGATCAACCCGCGCATGGTCTCGATGTGCGGCGCCATCTTCGGCGCCTGGGCGACGATGGTGGCGTCGACGTTGCCGACCTTCCAGCCCTTCTCGGCGACGATGGCGACCACGTGTCGCAGCAGCGCGCGACTGTCGGCGCCCTTGAACCGCGGGTCGGTGTCCGGGAAGTGCTTGCCGATGTCGCCCAGCGCCGCCGCGCCGAGCAGCGCATCGGACAAGGCGTGCAGCAGCACGTCGCCGTCGGAGTGGGCGACCAGCCCATGTTTATGGGGAATGCGCACACCGCCGAGGGTGATGAAGTCGCCCTCGCCGAAGCGATGCACGTCGTAGCCATGGCCAATTCGCATGAAAAAACGCCCTGGTTGGAATCAGGGCGTGATTCTACCCCGGATCGGGACAGGCTTCAGGTATCGCGGATCAACCGTTGAGAACCCCGGCATGATGGCGCAGGTGATCCTCGATGAAACTGGCGATGAAGTAGTAGCTGTGGTCGTAACCTGGTTGCAGACGCAGCTCCAGCGGGTGGCCGGCCTTGTCCGCCGCATTGCGTAGCGCTTCCGGCTTGAGCTGGACGGCGAGGAAGTCGTCGCGCTCGCCCTGGTCGACCAGGATCGGCAAGCGTTCGGACGCACCCTCGAGCAACGCACAGGCATCCCACTCGCGCCAGGCCGCCGGGTCCTCGCCCAGGTAGCGGGAGAACGCCTTCTGGCCCCAGGGACAATCGCTCGGATGGCAGATCGGCGCGAAGGCCGACAGCGACAGGTAGCGCCCCGGGTTGCGCAGCGCGCAAACCAGCGCGCCATGCCCACCCATCGAGTGCCCGCTGATGCCGCGCCGCCGGGACACCGGGAAATGCGCCTCGATCAGCGCCGGCAACTCGTGCACCACGTAGTCGTGCATGCGGTAGTGCGCGGCCCAGGGCTCCTGCGTGGCGTTCAGGTAGAAGCCTGCGCCCAGGCCGAAGTCCCAGGCGCCGTCGGGATCGCCGGGGACACCGCTGCCGCGCGGGCTGGTATCCGGCGCCACCAGTACCAATCCCAGTTCGGCGGCGACCCGCTGGGCGCCGGCCTTCTGCATGAAGTTCTCGTCGGTACAGGTCAGCCCGGACAGCCAGTACAGGGCCGGCAGCGCCGCCTCCGGCTCGGCCTGGGGCGGCAGGTAGATGGCGAAGACCATCTCGCAGTTCAGGGTCCGGGAAAAATGACGGTAACGCTGGTGCCAGCCGCCGAAGGTCTTCTGGCTGCCGATCAGTTCGAGGGAATCCTTCACGTGACCTCCGTGAAACGGTCGTGGCGAGCCGCAGGGCCCGCCGCGACGGCTTGTCAGTAATGAATGACGGTGCGGATGCTCTTGCCTTCGTGCATCAGCTCGAAGGCCTCGTTGATGTCCTCCAGCCCCATGGTGTGGGTGATGAAGGTATCCAGCGGGATCTCGCCCTTCTGCGCCTTCTCGACATAGCTCGGCAACTCGCTGCGCCCGCGCACCCCGCCGAACGCCGAACCGCGCCAGACGCGGCCGGTGACCAGTTGGAACGGCCGGGTGCTGATTTCCTGGCCGGCGCCGGCGACACCGATGATCACCGACTCGCCCCAGCCCTTGTGGCAGCATTCCAGCGCGGCGCGCATCAACTGCACGTTGCCGACGCACTCGAAGGAGTAGTCGACGCCGCCATCGGTCAGTTCGACGATGACGTCCTGGATCGGCTTGTCGTAGTCCTTCGGATTGATGAAGTCGGTGGCGCCCAGTTCCCTGGCGATATCGAACTTGCCCGGGTTGATGTCAACCGCGATGATGCGCGCGGCCTTGGCCATCTTCGCCCCGATGATCGCTGCCAGGCCGATGCCGCCCAGGCCGAAGATGGCAACGGTAGCGCCCTCTTCCACCTTGGCGGTGTTCAGCACGGCACCGATCCCGGTGGTGACGCCGCAGCCAAGCAGGCAGACCTTCTCCAGCGGGGCATCCTTGGGAATCTTCGCCAGGGAGATTTCCGGCAGCACGGTGTATTCGGAGAAGGTCGAGCAGCCCATGTAGTGGAAGACCGGCTCGCCCTTGTAGGAGAAACGGCTGGTGCCGTCGGGCATCAGGCCCTTGCCCTGGGTGGCGCGCACGGCCTGGCAGAGGTTGGTCTTGCCGGACAGGCAGAATTTGCACTTGCCGCACTCGGCGGTGTAGAGCGGGATGACATGGTCGCCCACCTGCAGGGAGGTCACGCCCTCGCCCACCGCTTCGACGATGCCGCCACCTTCGTGGCCCAGGATGCACGGGAACACCCCCTCGGAATCCTGGCCGGACAGGGTGTACGCGTCGGTATGGCAGACGCCGGTGGCGACGATGCGCACCAGTACCTCGCCCTTCTGCGGCGGCGCCACATCCACCTCGACGATTTCCAACGGCTTGTTGGGGGCGAAGGCGACGGCGGCACGGGACTTGATCATCTGGGAACTCCTGAACGATGGAAGCCGGCGGGCCGCTAAGCGACCCACTGAAACGGAAAGTGTAGAAAACCGCGTTTCAAGGAATAATCAGGCAATAATCAAAACATTATTGCCATACAGGGACAATCCAGATGAATCGCTGGGAAGGACTCGACGAATTCGTCGCTGTCGCCGAAACCGGGCAGTTCACCGCGGCAGCCGAACGCATGGGCGTTTCCTCGTCGCACATCAGCCGCCAGGTCGCCCGCCTGGAGGAGCGCCTGCAGACCCGCCTGCTCTACCGCAGCACCCGGCGAGTATCGCTGAGCGAAGCCGGACAGACCTTCCTGCAACATTGCCAGCGCCTGCAGGACGCCCGCGACGAAGCCCTGCGCGCGGTCAGCGACCTCTCCGCGGAGCCCAAGGGCCTGCTGCGCATGACCTGCGCGGTAGCCTACGGCGAACGTTTCATCGTGCCGCTGGTGAATGCCTTCATGGCCGACTATCCGCAACTGCGGGTCGACATCGAGCTGTCCAACCGCCAGTTGGACCTGCTCCACGAGGGCTTCGACCTGGCCATCCGCCTCGGCCGCCTGAGCGATTCGCGATTGGTCGCCACACGGTTGGCACCACGCGTCATGTACCTCTGCGCCACCCCGGAATACCTGCGCCGCCACGGCACTCCGCAGTCGCCGGCGGAACTCGGCCAGTTCAACTGCCTGATCGGCAGCAGCGACCTGTGGAGCTTCCTCGAGGACGGCCGGGAAACCCAGCACCGGGTCCAGGGCAACTGGCGCTGCAACAGCGGCCAGGCGGTGCTCGACGCCGCCCTGCGCGGCTTCGGCCTGTGCCAGCTGCCCGACTACTATGTGATCGAGCATCTGCGCAGCGGCCGCCTGGTCTCCCTGCTGGAAGGCCACCAGCCGCCGAATACCGCGGTATGGGCGCTGTACCCGCAGCAGCGGCACCTGTCGCCGAAAGTCAGGCAACTGGTGGACTATCTCAAGGAAGGCCTGGCGCAATCCCATCCGGGACTCGCCGGGGAGAAAAACCTGCGCTGAAGCAGTAAGGCGATTCACCGCTGCGATAGACTTGGCGGTTTCCCGTTCCACCCGCTATCGATTCAAGGAAGTCGCATGTCTGCCTTCAATGCGTTTCGCCAACGCTACCTGGTGAGGTTCTGGTCGCCGCTGCCGGCGCTGGTCGCCCTCGGCGTCGCCTCCGCCTACTACTTCGCGCTCACCGGCACCTTCTGGGCGGTGACCGGCGAATTCACCCGCTGGGGCGGCCACGTGCTGTCCTGGTTCGGCTACCAGCCACAGGACTGGAGCTACTTCAGGCTGATCGGCCTTCAAGGCACGCCGCTGGACCGGATCGACGGAGTGATGATCATCGGCATGTTCCTCGGCGCCCTGTGCTGCGCCCTCTGGGCCGGCAACGTCAGCCTGCGCTGGCCGACCAGCAAACGTCGCCTGCTGCAGGGCCTGGTCGGCGGTATCGTCGCCGGCTTCGGCGCGCGCCTGGCGATGGGCTGCAACCTGGCGGCGTTCTTCACCGGTATCCCGATGTTTTCCCTGCACGCCTGGGCCTTCATGTTCGCCACCGTCGGCGGCGCCTGGATCGGCGTGAAGATCAGCCTGCTGCCGTTCCTGCGCACACCGCTGAAAGTCGGCGCCACGGCCAGCGCCCTGCCCAGCGCCGAAAGCCTGGCCCGACGCGCACGCCTGCAGGCCCGCCTGGGCCTGGCGGTGCTGGCGCTCGCCGCGCTGTTCGCCGCCTGGCGCTTCGAGGTATCGCTGGTGCTGGGCATGGCCTGCCTGTTCGGCCTGCTGTTCGGCGGCCTGATCGAGCGCGCGCAGATCTGCTTCACCAGCGCCGCACGGGACCTCTGGACCACCGGCCGGACCCGCGCCGCCTTCGGCATCCTGCTCGGCATGGCGGCCGCCTGCATCGGTACCTTCGCCGCGATCCGCCTGGGCGTCGCGCCGAAGATCTTCTGGATGGGCCCGAATGCGATCATCGGCGGCATTCTCTTCGGCATCGGCATCGTCCTCGCCGGCGGTTGCGAGACCGGCTGGATGTACCGCTCGATGGAGGGCCAGGTGCACTTCTGGGTGGTCGGCATCGGCAACGTCATCGGCGGAACCCTGGTGGCGATCTTTTGGGACCAGTTGGGCACCCGCCTCGCCCTGCCCTATCCCAAGCTCAACCTGCTGGAAAGCTTCGGGCCCGGCAACGGCCTGCTATTGACCTTCGCCGGCCTGGCCCTGTGCCTGCTGCTGGTGCAACTGAACGCCTCCCGATTCACCCGACCGCGGAAACCGAACCATGAGCCAGACCGACAAACCGACCCTGTCGCTTGACCTGCGCGGCGAACATTGCCCGTACAACGCCATCGCCACCCTGGAAACCCTGGCGACCATGCAGCCGGGCGAACGCCTGGAAGTGGTCACCGACTGCTCGCAATCGGTCCACGGGATTCCCGAAGATACCCAACGCCAGGGCTACAAATGCCTGGCGGTGGAGCAGCATGGCGCGCTGTTCCGCTTCCTCATAGAGGTGCCGCTGGAAAGCTGAACGAGCGAGCCTGCAACGACAAGAAAGCCGACCCTCGGGGCGGCTTTCTTGTGCCAGGGTTCAGTGCGGAAAACTGCGCTGCAGGCGCAGCAGGTCTTCCGGGGTGGTGATCTTCAGGTTGTCGGCGCGCCCTTCCACCAGCTTCGGCGCATAGCCGGCCCACTCCATCGCCGAAGCCTCGTCGGTGATCGCCACGCCGGCCACCAACGCATCGGCCAGCGCCCGGTGCAGGGCGCCGAGGCGGAACATCTGCGGCGTATAGGCCAGCCAGACCACCGAGCGGTCGATGGTTTCGCTGACCCGGCCGTCGCGGTCGGAGCGCTTGAGAGTGTCCCTCGCCGGCACCGCCAGCAGCCCGCCGACCGGATCTTCGGCGAGTTCTTCGAGCAGGCGGTCGAGGTCGCCGCGGGTCAGGTTCGGCCGCGCGGCGTCATGCACCAGCACCCAGTCGTCGGCCTGTGCCCCCAACTCCAGCAGGCGCAGCAAGCCGTTCAACACCGAGCCGGCGCGCTCGACGCCCCCGGCGGCGCGCTGCACATGCCGGCTGGCGGCGCAGTCCAGCCCGGGCCAGTAGGGATCGTCCTCGGCCAGGCAGACCACCAGGCCCCTGAGCATCGGGTGTTCGAGGAAACAATCGAGGGTGCGCTCGATCACGGTGCGACCGGCAAGATCGAGATATTGCTTCGGGCGGTCGGCGCGCATGCGCGAACCCACGCCGGCGGCGGGGATCACCGTCCAGAAGGCGGGAAGGTCGGAAGTCGTCATCGGGAGAAGGGTCGTCAGCTCACTTGGCGAGCTGGTAGAGGGTTTCGCCGTCCTTGACCATGCCGAGCTCGTGCCGCGCACGCTCCTCGACGGTCTCGGTGCCTTTCTTCAGCTCGGCGACTTCGGCTTCGAGAATCCGGTTGCGCTCCAGCAGGCGCTCGTTCTCGCCATGCTGGTCGGCGATCTGCTTCTGCAGGTCGCGCACCTGCGCCAGGCTGCCATCGCCGACCCACAGGCGATATTGCAGGCCCGCCAGCGCCAGGATCAGCACCACGAACAGCCAGTAGGGGCTACGTAACCTCAAGCCTCGAACTCCTTGAGAAGAAAAGGGGTGGCTCTTGCCACCCCTTCACCGTACCAGACTAGGCTCAGCCGCGGAATTCCGCGCGACCACGGTACGGCGCCTTGGCGCCCAGTTGCTCTTCGATGCGCAGCAACTGATTGTACTTGGACACGCGGTCGGAGCGGCACAGCGAACCGGTCTTGATCTGACCGGCGGCGGTACCCACGGCCAGGTCGGCGATGGTCGAGTCCTCGGTTTCGCCGGAGCGGTGCGAGATCACCGCGGTATAGCCGGCGGCCTTGGCCATCTGGATGGCTTCCAAGGTCTCGGTGAGCGAACCGATCTGGTTGAACTTGATCAGGATCGAATTGCCGATGCCCTTCTCGATGCCTTCCTTGAGGATCTTGGTATTGGTCACGAACAGGTCGTCGCCGACCAGTTGGACCTTGGCGCCGATCTTGTCGGTCAGGCCTTTCCAGCCGGCCCAGTCGGACTCGTCCATGCCGTCCTCGATGGAGATGATCGGGTAGCGCTGGGTCAGGCCGGCCAGGTAGTCGGCGAAACCGGCGGCGTCGAATACCTTGCCTTCGCCTTCCAGGTCGTACTTGCCGTCCTTGAAGAACTCGCTGGAGGCGCAGTCCAGGGCCAGGGTCACGTCGTCGCCCAGCTTGTAGCCGGCCTTCTCGACGGCCTCGGCGATGGCGGCCAGGGCGTCTTCGTTGGACGACAGGTTCGGCGCGAAGCCGCCTTCATCACCGACGGCGGTGTTCAGGCCACGGGCCTTCAGCACGGCCTTGAGGTGATGGAAGATCTCGGCGCCCATGCGCAGCGCCTCGGCGAAGTTCTTCGCGCCGACCGGCTGGACCATGAATTCCTGGATATCGACGTTGTTGTCCGCATGCTCGCCGCCGTTGATGATGTTCATCATCGGCACCGGCATGGAGTACTGGCCGGGAGTGCCGTTGAGGTCGGCGATGTGCGCGTACAGCGGTACGCCCTTGGCCTGTGCGGCGGCCTTGGCGGCAGCCAGGGACACCGCGAGGATCGCGTTGGCGCCCAGCTTGGCCTTGTTCTCGGTGCCGTCCAGCTCGATCATCGCGTGGTCGAGGGCTTTCTGGTCGGCCGCGTCCTTGCCCAGCAGCAGGTCGCGGATCGGGCCGTTGATGTTGGCCACGGCTTTCAGCACGCCCTTGCCCAGGTAACGGCTCTTGTCGCCATCGCGCAGCTCGAGGGCCTCGCGGGAACCGGTGGAAGCACCGGAAGGCGCGCAGGCGCTGCCGACGATGCCGTTGTCCAGGATCACGTCCGCTTCAACGGTAGGGTTGCCGCGGGAGTCCAGGACCTCACGGCCCTTGATGTCGACGATCTTTGCCATTCTTGTTAACACTCCGAAGTGAATGAACGGGGCGGTCTGAGGAGACTAGGCAGTCTCGATTGCAGGAAAGCTCTTGATCAGCTCGTCCAGTTGCTTGAGCTGGGACAGGAAGGCTTCGAGTTTGTTCAGGCGCAGCGCGCACGGACCGTCGCACTTGGCGTGCTCGGGGTCCGGATGGGCCTCGAGGAACAGCCCGGCGAGCTTCTGGCTGAGCCCGGCCTTGGCCAGGTCGGTGACCTGGGCGCGCCGGCCGCCGGCGGAGTCCGCGCGACCGCCAGGCATCTGCAGGGCGTGGGTGACGTCGAAGAATACCGGGTACTCGAACTGCTTCATGATGCCGAAGCCGAGCATGTCGACCACCAGGTTGTTGTAACCGAAGGAGGAGCCGCGCTCGCAGAGGATCAGGCGGTCGTTACCGGCTTCCTCGCACTTGGTCAGGATGTGCTTCATCTCCTGGGGCGCGAGGAACTGGGCCTTCTTGATATTGATCACCGCGTTGGTCCTGGCCATCGCCACCACCAGGTCGGTCTGTCGCGAGAGGAAGGCCGGCAGCTGGATGATGTCGCAGACCTCGGCCACCGGCTGGGCCTGGAACGGCTCGTGGACATCGGTGATGACCGGTACCTTGAAGGTCTTCTTGATCTCTTCGAAGATCTTCATTCCCTCTTCCAGGCCCGGACCACGGAACGAGTGGATCGAGGAACGGTTGGCCTTGTCGAAGCTGGCCTTGAACACATAGGGGATACCGAGTTTCTCGGTAACCCGTACGTATTCTTCGCAGACCTGCATGGCCAGGTCGCGCGACTCCAGCACGTTCATGCCGCCGAACAGCACGAACGGCAGGTCGTTGCCGATCTGGATATCGCCGACGCGAACGATCTTCTGTGCCATGCTCAGGCCTTCCCGGAATATTTCAGCGCGGCGTTGACGAAACCGCTGAACAGCGGGTGGCCATCACGCGGTGTGGAGGTGAACTCCGGGTGGAACTGGCAGGCGACGAACCACGGATGCTCCGGGGCCTCGACCACTTCCACCAGGGCGCCGTCGCCGGAGCGGCCGGAAATCTTCAGGCCGGCCTGCTCCAGTTGCGGCAGCAGGTTGTTGTTCACTTCGTAGCGATGGCGATGGCGCTCGACGATCACGTCCTTGGCATAGCAGTCGTGCACCAGGGTGCCGGTCTGCAGCTGGCACTCCTGGGCGCCCAGGCGCATGGTGCCGCCCAGGTCGGAAGCTTCGGTGCGGATCTCGGTGGCGCCGGTCGCGTCCTGCCACTCGGTGATCAGGCCGACCACCGGATGGCCGCTGGACTTGTCGAACTCGGTGGAGTTGGCGTCGCTCCAGCCGAGCACGTTGCGGGCGTATTCGATGACCGCGACCTGCATGCCCAGGCAGATGCCCAGGTAGGGGATCTTGTTCTCGCGGGCGTACTGCACGGTGCTGATCTTGCCTTCCACGCCGCGCAGGCCGAAGCCGCCCGGGACCAAGATGGCGTCGACGCCTTCCAGCAGGCTGGTGCCCTGCTGCTCGATGTCTTCGGAGTCGATGTAGCGCAGGTTGACCTTGGTGCGGCTCTGGATGCCGGCGTGGGTCATCGCCTCGATCAGCGACTTGTACGCGTCCAGCAGTTCCATGTACTTGCCGACCATGGCGATGGTGACTTCACGCTCGGGGTTGAGCTTGGCATCGACCACCCGGTCCCATTCGGACAGGTCGGCCTGCCCGCACTCCAGGCCGAAGCGCTCGACGACGATGTCGTCCAGGCCCTGGGCATGCAGCACCGACGGGATGCGGTAGATGGTGTCGACGTCTTCCAGGGCGATCACCGCGCGCTCCTCGACGTTGGTGAAGAGCGCGATCTTGCGCCGCGAGGAGACGTCGATCGGGTGGTCGGAACGGCAGACCAGCACGTCCGGTTGCAGGCCGATGGAGCGCAGCTCCTTGACCGAGTGCTGGGTCGGCTTGGTCTTGGTCTCGCCGGCGGTGGCGATGTACGGGACCAGGGTCAGGTGCATCAGCATCGCGCGCTTGGCGCCGATCTCGACGCGCAGTTGGCGGATCGCCTCGAGGAACGGCTGCGACTCGATGTCGCCGACGGTGCCACCGATCTCCACCAGGGCGACGTCGGCATCGCCGGCGCCCTTGATGATGCGCCGCTTGATCTCGTCGGTGATGTGCGGGATCACCTGCACGGTGGCGCCCAGGTAGTCGCCGCGGCGTTCCTTGCGCAACACGTCCATGTAGACGCGGCCGGTGGTGAAGTTGTTGTTCTGGGTCATGGTGGTACGAACGAAGCGCTCGTAATGGCCCAGGTCCAGGTCGGTCTCGGCGCCGTCCTGGGTCACGAAGACCTCACCGTGCTGGAACGGGCTCATGGTGCCCGGGTCCACGTTGATGTAAGGGTCCAGCTTGAGCATCGTGATCTTCAGGCCACGCGCTTCCAAGATCGCAGCCAGAGAAGCCGAAGCGATGCCTTTCCCCAATGAAGAAACAACACCACCCGTGACGAAGATGTAGCGCGTCATGAAAAACCCTAGAAGTCAGCGTTTAGGCGGGATCAACCGCCGGGGATTCGGAGAAGGGAGGCCAGCTCCCGCCACGGACAAATCCGTGGGCAAAGCAAACTCCTGCTGATTCCGGAGGGAATCGGCGGGAGCAGTACAAGACGGGAGCGTAGTCTACTGGAAACGGCTTACTAGCTCAAACCCGGGTCGTTCGTCGGCGGGCTCCAGGACAGTCGCCAGCCCCCCTCGCGGGGACTGTCCAGGCCAGGAATGTTGGCCACCGCGAGCAGTTCGTCGGCTCGGAAGAGCAGCGGCAAACGACCGCGCAGGAAGCTCGGTACGCCCGCTTCGTTGAGCAATCGCTTGAGGTCGCGGCGACCGCGCCCGGCCAGGGCCAGCACCTCCCCACCCCGCCGGTAGTCGACGCGCAACGGCCCCGCCGGAACCTCGCCGAGCAACGCCAGCCGACCATTGCCGGGAAGAAGCAATGGATGAGCGGGACGCTCCCAGACGAACGGTCCCGCCGCCGCCCGCCAGTCCGCCGGCAACCACCAGATCCGCCCCGCGCCGCGACGCAGCTCGCCGCTCTCCAGGCGCCAGATCGGGTCGGCATCGTCGCCGGCATCGCGCAACGACTCCCAGCCGGCCCAGTGGTCACTGTCCGGCAACCGCGTCAGCTGCCCCAGCCAGGCCCGCAGCAGGTTGCGCTGGCGCGCAGCGCTGAGGCGGCGCAGAGGCTCCAGGGCGATCCGGGGCAGATCCAGCCAGTCCGGCCAATCCAGTTCCGAGGGTTGGCGGCAGGCCCGGAGGTCGATGGCGGCCAGTTCAGCCAGCAGGTCTTCGGCCTCGCGCAGATGCGCCGCGCAGCGCGCCATGCCGGCGACGGCCTGCGGCCAGTGGGAGGCGAGACGCGGCATGATCTCCCGGCGCAGGTAGTTGCGCGAGAAGCGCGGATCCTGGTTGGAAGGATCCTCCACCCAGTCCAGCCGGTGCGCCTGCGCATAGGCTTCCAGTTCGGCGCGGGAAACCCCGAGCAAGGGTCGGCACAGGCGGCCGCCGCCCAGCGGCCGGCTCGCCGGCATCGCCGCCAGGCCGCGCAGGCCCGCTCCACGCAACAGGCGGAACAGCAGGGTCTCGGCCTGGTCGTCGAGGTGCTGCGCGGTGAGCAGCACCTGTCCCTCGCCCAGGCTCGCCTGGAATGCGCGATAGCGGGCGTCGCGCGCCGCCTGCTCGATGCTGCCGCCAACGGCGACCTGCACCCGCTCGACCCGCAGCGGGATACCCAGCGACCGGCAGACCGCCTGGCAGTGCGCCGGCCAACCGTCCGCCGCAGCCTGCAAGCCATGGTGGACATGCAGCGCCGACAGCGCCGGCAAGGCTTCGCTCCGGGCCAGTTGGGCGAGCAGATGCAGCAACACCGTGGAATCCAGCCCGCCGGAAAACGCCACGCACCAGCCCCCCGCTTCGCGCCAGGGCGCCAGGGCCTGTAACAGACGGGATTCGAGCGGCACCGCCGGCATGCTTGCGCTCCTCATGCGACAAGCCCGGCGAATGCCGGGCTTGTCGATCGTACCAGTGCGCCGGATGGCTTACGGCGCGCCGTAGCTCATCAGGCGGTCGTAACGACGCTCCAGCAACTCACCCATTTCCAGGCCCTGGAGCATCTTCAGTTGCGTCAGCAGTTCGCCACGGATCGATTCGGCCATGCTCGCCGGATCGCGATGGGCGCCGCCCAGCGGTTCGTCGATGACCTTGTCGACGATGCCCAGGCCTTTCAGGCGCTCGGCGGTGATGCCCATGGCCTCTGCGGCTTCCGGCGCCTTCTCGGCGGTCTTCCAGAGGATGGAGGCGCAGCCTTCCGGCGAGATCACCGAATAGGTGGAGTATTGCAGCATGTTCAACTGGTCGCAGACACCGATGGCCAGCGCGCCGCCGGAACCGCCCTCGCCGATCACGGTGGCGATGATCGGCGTCTTCAGTCGCGCCATCACCCGCAGGTTCCAGGCGATCGCCTCGCTCTGGCCGCGTTCCTCGGCATCGATGCCCGGGTAGGCGCCGGGCGTGTCGATGAAGGTGAGGATCGGCATCTTGAAGCGTTCGGCCATTTCCATCAGGCGGCAGGCCTTGCGATAGCCTTCCGGACGCGGCATGCCGAAGTTGCGCCGGACCTTCTCACGGACTTCGCGGCCTTTCTGGTGGCCGATGACCATCACCGGGGAACCGTCGAGGCGGGCAACGCCACCGACGATCGCCGGGTCGTCGGCGAAATGCCGGTCGCCGTGCAGTTCCTCGAAATCGCTGAACAGGTAGCCGATGTAGTCGAGGGTATAGGGACGCTTGGGATGGCGCGCGAGCTGGGCGATCTGCCAACTGGACAGATTGCCGAAGATGTTTTCGGTGAGCGCCTTGCTCTTGTCCTGCAGACGCGAGATTTCGTCGCTGATGTTCAGCGCATTGTCGTTGCCCACCAGGCGCAGCTCTTCGATCTTGGCTTGCAGGTCGGCGATCGGCTGTTCGAAATCAAGAAAGTTCGGGTTCATAGGCTTCCGTCGTGCGCAGATTCTAGTGGGCCGTTTCCGTTTGGCGCCCTACCTTACGGGATCGGGCGCCAGGGGTCGAGCCGGGAGCAAGGGCGATCCGCGTTTTCCCGCCGCAGAGCGCGGAACAACGGCGTTATCGCCCATCGCGATTAACGATAATTGAGGAAGACGTTGTCGCGCCCGAACTGGTCACGCAATGCCTGGATCAGATCGTCCGCCGGATCCACCCGCCAGCTCTCGCCGAACTGCAGCAGGGCCTTGGCGTCGGCGCTGGTGTAGTCCAGGGTGATCGGGCAGGAACCGCGATGGCGGTTGAACAGCTCGCCCAGCCAGCGCAGGCGATCGCCCTTCAACAGGTCGGCGTGCAGCTTCATCCGCAGGCTCTCCGCCAGGCCGGTACGCGCCTCCTCCAGGCTCATCACGCGCTTGGCGCGCAGGCGCAGTCCGCCGGAGAAGTCGTCCTGGCTGACCTCGCCCTCGACCACCACCAGCGCGTCGGTCTGCAGCAGCGACTGGGCCGCGGCGAAGGCTTCGGAGAACAGCGAGGCCTCGATCCGTCCGGAGCGGTCGTCTAGGGTGACGAAGCCCATCTTGTCGCCCTTCTTGTTCTTCATCACCCGCAGGTTGACGATCAGCCCGGCCACCGTCTGGGTATCGCGCGCCGGCTTCAGCTCGACGATGCGCTGGCGGGCGAAGCGCCGCACCTCGCCTTCGTACTCGTCGATCGGATGGCCGGTCAGGTACAGGCCGAGGGTGTCCTTCTCGCCCTTCAGGCGTTCCTTGAGGGTCAGCTCCTTGACCTTGCGGTGGTTGGCGTAGACATCCGCCTCCGGCTCGGCGAAGACTCCGCCGAACAGGTCCATGTGCCCGCTGTCGTGGCTGCGCGCGGTCTGCTCGGCGGCCTGGATCGCTTCCTCCATCGCCGCCAGCAGCACGGCGCGGTTGAGGTCGACGGTAGCCTGGTAGGCCTTTAGCTCGTCGTGGTAGTGCGGCCCCAGGCGATCCAGCGCACCGGCGCGGATCAGCGCTTCCAGGGTGCGCTTGTTGATGCGTTTCAGGTCGACGCGGTCGCAGAAGTCGAACAGGGTGTTGAACGGCCCGCCTTCGGCGCGGCACTCGGTGATCGCCTCCACCGGCCCCTCGCCGACGCCCTTGATCGCGCCCAGGCCATAGACGATCCGGCCATCGTCGTCGACGGTGAAGCGGAACTCGGAGTTGTTCACGTCCGGCGCCACGATGCGCAGCTTCATGTGCCGGCATTCTTCGATCAGCGTCACCACCTTGTCGGTGTTCTGCATATCCGCGGTGAGTACCGCGGCCATGAACGGCGCCGGGAAGTGGGTCTTCAGCCAGGCGGTCTGGTAGGAGACCAGGCCGTAGGCTGCCGAGTGCGACTTGTTGAAGCCGTAGCCGGCGAATTTTTCCACCAGGTCGAAGATGTTGCCCGCGAGGTCGGCATCGATGCCGTTGTTCTTGCAACCCTCGATGAAACCGCCGCGCTGCTTGGCCATTTCCTCGGGCTTCTTCTTGCCCATCGCCCGGCGCAGCATGTCCGCGCCACCGAGGGTATAGCCGGCCATGACCTGGGCGATCTGCATCACCTGTTCCTGGTACAGGATGATGCCGTAGGTGGGCTTGAGCACCGGCTCCAGGCCGGCGTACTGGTAATCGGGGTGCGGATAGGACAGCTCGGCGCGACCGTGCTTGCGGTTGATGAAGTCGTCCACCATGCCCGACTGCAGAGGACCCGGGCGGAACAGCGCCACCAGTGCGATGAGGTCTTCCAGGCAGTCCGGCTTGAGCTTCTTGATCAGCTCCTTCATGCCGCGCGATTCGAGCTGGAACACCGCAGTGGTCTCGGCCTTCTGCAGCAGCGAATAGGTCGGCTTGTCGTCCAGCGGGATGAAGTCGATGTTCACCGGCTCCAGGCCCTTCTTGGCCTGCTCGCGGTTGATGATCTCCATCGCCCACTTGATGATGGTCAGGGTCCGCAGGCCGAGGAAGTCGAACTTCACCAGGCCGGCCGCCTCCACGTCGTCCTTGTCGAACTGGGTCACCAGGCCGCCGCCTTCCTCGTCGCAGGCGATCGGCGAGAAGTCGGTCAGCTTGGTCGGCGCGATCACCACGCCACCGGCGTGCTTGCCGGTACCGCGAGTGATGCCTTCCAGCTTGAGGGCCATCTCCCAGATCTCGGCGGCTTCCTCGTCGCTCTTGAGGAAGTCGCGGAGCATTTCTTCCTGCTCGTAGGCCTTATCCAGGGTCATGCCGACTTCGAACGGAATCATCTTCGACAGCCGGTCGGCGAGACCGTAGGACTTGCCCTGGACCCGCGCCACGTCGCGTACCACCGCCTTCGCCGCCATGGTGCCGAAGGTGATGATCTGGCTCACCGCGTTGCGCCCGTAGGCGTCGGCCACGTAGTCGATCACCCGGTCGCGGCCCTCCATGCAGAAGTCGACGTCGAAGTCGGGCATGGAGATCCGTTCCGGGTTGAGGAAACGTTCGAACAGCAGGTCATAGGCCAGCGGATCGAGGTCGGTGATCTTCAGCACGTAGGCCACCAGCGAGCCGGCGCCCGAGCCCCGCCCGGGGCCTACCGGTACGCCGTTGTTCTTCGCCCACTTGATGAAGTCCATCACGATGAGGAAGTAACCGGGGAAACCCATCTGGATGATGATATCGAGTTCGAAGTTCAGGCGATCGACATAGACCTGGCGCTTGGCCTCGTAGTCCGGGGTGTCCTTCGGCAACAGCACCTCCAGGCGCTCCTCGAGACCTTCGAAGGAGGCGTGCCGCAGGTAGTCGTCGATGCCCATGCCATTGGGCGTGGGGAAGTCCGGCAGGAAGTACTTGCCCAGCTGCACCTCGATGTTGCAGCGCTTGGCGATCTCGACGGTGTTTTCCAACGCTTCCGGCAGGTCGCTGAACAGCTCGGCCATTTCCGCCGGCGACTTCAGGTATTGCTGGTCCGAATAGGTACGCGGCCGCCGCGGATCGTCGAGAGTCCGCCCCTCGCCGATGCAGACGCGGGTCTCGTGGGCCTCGAAGTCCTCCTGCTTGATGAAGCGCACGTCGTTGGTCGCCACCAGCGGCGCGTTGCAGCGTGACGCCAAAGCCACCGCCGCGTGGAGGTGCTCCTCGTCGTTGACCCGGCTGGTACGTTGCACTTCGACGTAGAAGCGCCCGGGGAACACCTCCATCCACTCGCGCAACAGCGCCTCGGCCTTGGCTTCCTCGCCATCGAGCAGCGCGTGGCCGATCTCGCCCTCCTTGGCCGCGGACAGCGCGATCAGGCCTTCCGCCGCCTCCTTGACCCAGTCGCGCTCGATGATGATCTCGCCATTGCGCTGGCCTTCGCTCCAGCCGCGGGAAATCAGCTCGGTGAGGTTGCGATAGCCCTTCGCGTTCATCGCCAGCAGGCTCAGGCGGCTGAGCGGGCCATCTTCCTCGCGGCTGGCGAGCCAGATGTCGGCCCCGCAGATCGGCTTGATGCCGGCGCCCATGGCGGTCTTGTAGAACTTCACCAGCGAGCACATGTTGCTCTGGTCGGTGACCGCCACCGCCGGCATGCCCAGCCCTGCCACTGCCTTGGCCAGGGGCTTGACCCGGACCAGGCCGTCGACCAGGGAGAATTCGGTATGCAGACGCAGGTGAACGAAGGATACGGTCATGAAGGCCCCGGAGCAGAAATAACGCAAAAACGACAAGGCCCGGATTGTACCGGGCCCGGTGGCAAAGCTACAGGTTCAAGAGCGGACGATGCGCCTCGGCTGCGCCGAGAAACGTCGCCCGCCCCGCGCTCAGGCGCGGCGGTCGTCCCAGATGCCCGGTTCGAGCTTCTGCTGGACTTCAGGGAACTGGCTGGCGTCGAAGGTCGGCAGCTTGCCGGCCTTGCGCTGGGCGTTATAGTCCTTGGCCAGCTTGATCGCGAGGTTGGACAGCAGCAGGATGGCGATCAGATTGGTGATCGCCATCAGGCCCATCGACACGTCGGCGAGGTTCCAGACGAACGGCAGCGAAGCCAGCGCGCCGAACATCACCATCGCCAGCACGATCAGGCGGAAGATCAACAGGCCCGCCAGGTGGTTGTGCTCGAGGAATACCAGGCAGTTCTCGGCATAGAAGTAGTTGGCGACGATCGAGGTGAAGGCGAAGAACAGGATGATCACCGCCAGGAAGTAGCGGCCCCAGTCGCCGACCTGGCTGGTCAGAGCATTCTGCACCAGCATGATGCCCTCGCCTTCCTGCGGTCCGGCCAGCAGGATGATGGCGGCGGAAGCGGTGCAGATCAGCAGGGTATCGATGAACACGCCGGCCATCTGCACATAGCCCTGGGACGCCGGGTGCGGCGGATAGGGCGTGGCCGAGGCGGCGGCGTTGGGCGCCGAGCCCATGCCTGCTTCGTTGGAGAACAGGCCGCGCTTGAAGCCGTTGAGGATCGCCGCGCCGATGCCGCCGGCGGCGGCCTCGTGCCAGCCGAAGGCACTCTTCACCACCATCGCCAGGACGCCCGGCAGTTCGCTGAGGTTGAACAGGATGATGCCCACCGCCAGCAGCAGGTAGGCCACCGCCATGAAGGGTACCGCCAGTTCGGAGAAGCGCGCGATGGAGCGCAGGCCGCCGAAGATGATCAACGCGGTGAGGATCACCACGGCGATGCCGCTGATCCAGGTCGGCACGCCGAAGGCGCCCTGCATGGCACCGGTGATGGTATTGGCCTGCACCGAGTTGAAGACGAAACCGAAGGCGATGATCAGGAAGATCGAGAACAGGATGCCCATCCAGCGCGCGCCCAGGCCCTTCTCCATGTAGTAGGCCGGGCCGCCACGGAACTGGCCCTTGTCGTCGCGAATCTTGAACAACTGGGCCAGGGTCGCCTCGACGAAGCCGGTCGCCATCCCCACCAGGGCGATCGCCCACATCCAGAACACTGCGCCGGGACCGCCGAGCGTGATCGCTACCGCCACGCCGGCGACGTTGCCGGTACCGACCCGCGCCGCCAGAGAGGTGCAGAGCGCCTGGAACGAGGAGATTCCCGAGTCGTCCGACTGGCGGCTGCCCTTGAGCACGCTGAAGGTATGACCGAAGTGGCGGAACTGGATCAGCCCCAGGCGCACGGTGAAGTACAGGCCGCAACCGACCAGCAGCCAGATGAGGATCTTGCCCCAGATAAGGCCGTTGAGCAGGTCGACGACCTGAGTGGCGAATTCTTGCATGGATAACTCCCCTGTTCCGCTTGTGGCGGATTGTTGTCAGCCGACCTCCCGGGTAGAAGGCCGCGTGTTTCGGACACACACGGAATGACGTGCGAGCCGAAGGAAATTTCGCTGTGAATGGCACTTGGCAGGAAGGGGCAGGACTTTCCGCTATTGACGTCGCTCGCCGCTTGTCACCAGGCGACAGATACGGTCAGTCACGCGACATCCGTTCAATTATTGAACAGAGACGTCCAGCAATTCGCGAACCGGCGCAAACGAGCGTCGATGGATCGGCGTCGGGCCGAGGCGGGAAAGCGCCTCGAGATGGACCGCGGTCGGATATCCCTTGTGCCCGGCCATGCCATAGCCCGGATAGACCCGGTCCAGCTCGACCATTTCCCGGTCGCGACTGACCTTGGCCAGGATCGACGCCGCAGCGATCGCCGGCACCTGGCTGTCGCCCTTGACCACCGGCGCGCAGGGCACCGCCAGTTTCGGACAACGATTGCCGTCGATCAGGGCCAGCCGCGGAGTCACGCTGAGGCCTTCGACCGCGCGCTGCATGGCGAGCATGGTGGCATGCAGAATGTTCAGCCGGTCGATCTCCTCGACCTCGGCGCGGGCGATGCACCAGGCCAGGGCCTTCTCGCGGATCTCTTCGAACAGCGCCTCGCGGCGGGCTTCGCTGAGCTTCTTCGAGTCGTTCAGGCCGAGGATCGGGCGGCTCGGGTCGAGAATCACCGCGGCGGTGACCACCGGGCCGCACAACGGACCGCGACCGACCTCGTCGACGCCCGCGACCAGATCCTCCACCAGATTGAAATCCAGACCCAGTTGCATCAGCGGCGCTCCACCAGTTGCAGGACGGCTTCCGCCGCCTGTGCCGAGGCATCCTGGCGCAAGGCCCGATGGATGGCATCGAAGAATTCCACCTGCTGTGAGCCGTCGTCCAGCAGCGGCAAGAGGGTTGCGGCCAGCGCTTGCGGAGTCGCGGCGTCCTGGATCAGCTCCGGCACCAACAGGCGTCCGGCCAACAGGTTCGGCAGGGAGATGTACGGGCTTTTCACCAAGCGCTTGAGAATCCGGTACGTCAACCCGGCGACCCGATAAGCCACCACCATCGGCCGCTTGTAGAGCAGCGCCTCGAGAGTCGCGGTGCCGGAGGCGATCAGCACCGCATCGCAGGCGGCAAGCGCTTCATGGGACGCACCGTCGAGCAGCGTCAGCGGCAGAGGCTCGCGGCCCTGGAGCATCTGCTCGATCTGTTCGCGCCGTGCAGCGCTGGCGCAGGGCAGCACGAAACGCAAGCCCGGCCGTTCGACGAGCAGACGCTGGGCGGTGTCGAGGAACAAGGCGCCGAGCTTGCCGACCTCGCCGCCGCGACTGCCCGGCATCAGCGCCAGCACCTGTCCGTCCGCCGGCAATCCGAGCCGCGCGCGGGCCGCAGCGCGATCCGCCTCCAGGGGAATGGTGTTGGCCAGGGGGTGGCCGACGAAACGCACAGGCACCCCATGCTCTTCGTAGAAACGTGCTTCGAAGGGGAACAATGCCAGCATCAGGTCGCAGGCTTCGCGAATCTTCAGCACCCGCTTCTGCCGCCAGGCCCACACCGAAGGGCTGACGTAATGCACGGTGCGCAGGCCAGCCTGGCGCAGCTTGTGTTCGACGCCGAGGGTGAAGTCGGGAGCGTCGATGCCGATCATCACATCCGGCCGGGCCTCGATGAGCGTGCGGATCAGGCGCTTGCGCCGTCGCAACAACTCCGGCAGCCGGCCCAGTACTTCGACCAGGCCCATTACCGACAGGCGCTCCATGGGAAAATAGCTGGACAGCCCTTCGGCCTCCATGCGCGGCCCACCGACGCCGATGAACTCGATATCCGGGTGCCGCGCCCGCAGCGCCTGCATCAGTCCGGCCCCGAGGATGTCGCCGGAGGCCTCGCCGGCGACCAGGGCTACGCGTAATCCGTCAGCCATGGCTCAGCGGGTGATGCCGCGGGTTGCGCTCTGGATGGAATCACGGAACACCGCGACCTCGGGGAACTGGGCAGCGCTTTCGGCCAGCTCGGCCAGGGCTTCCTCGACGGTATGTCCCTGACGATAGACCACCTTGTAGGCACGCCGCAGGGCATGGATGGCCTCGCTGCTGAAGCCGCGCCGACGCATGCCTTCGAAGTTCATGCTGCGGGCTTCGGCCGGGTTGCCGAAGACCGTCACGTAGGCCGGGACGTCCTTGCCGATGGCGCTGCCCATGCCGGAAAAGCTGTGCGCGCCGATCCGGCAGTACTGGTGCACCAGGGTGTAGCCGGACAGGATCGCCCAGTCGTCCACGTGGACATGCCCGGCCAGCGCCGTGTTGTTCACCAGGATGCAATGGTTGCCGATCACGCTGTCATGGCCGATATGCGCATAGGCCATGATCAGATTGTGGTCGCCAATGGTGGTTTCCGCGCGATCCTGGACGGTTCCGCGATGGATGGTCACGCCTTCGCGGATCACGTTGTGGTCACCGATCACCAGGCGCGTCGGCTCGCCCTTGTATTTCAGGTCGGGAGTATCCTCGCCGACGCTGGAAAACTGGTAGATGCGGTTGTGCTTGCCGATCTTCGTGGGGCCCTTGAGCACCACGTGCGGACCGATCACCGTCCCTTCACCGATCTCCACTTCCGCCCCGACGATGGACCACGGGCCCACCTGGACGTCAGCCGCCAGCCTGGCGCTCGGATCGATGATGGCGCGAGGATCGATCAAACTCATAGTTTGCGTTCCGCACAGATGATTTCAGCCGAGCATACCGGCTTGTCGTCGACGGTAGCGTGGCAGTCGAATTTCCAGATGCTGCGCTTCACGCTGATGAACTTGGCGTGCAGTTGCAGTTGGTCGCCCGGCAGGACCGGCTGGCGGAAGCGCAGCTTGTCCGAACCGACGAAGTAGTAAAGGGTGCCGTCGGCGGGCTTCACGTCGAGCATCTTGAAACCGAGGATACCGGCCGCCTGGGCCATCGCCTCGATGATCAGCACGCCCGGCATGATCGGGTGCTCGGGGAAATGTCCGTTGAAGAACGGCTCATTGATACTGACATTCTTGTAGGCGCGAATGCGCTTGCCCTCGATGTCCAGCTCTACCACCCGATCCACCAGCAGGAAAGGATAGCGATGAGGCAGGTATTCGCGAATCTCGTTGATGTCCATCATGTTAGGGGGAGCCTGTTCAGAAAAGGGTGACGCAAAAAACGTCAATTACGCATCAGATGAAGCGTCACCGCTTGAGGTCACGGCAGCCAGGCGTTTTTCCAGCTGCTGAAGTCGACGCGCCATGTCGTCCAGTTGACGAATGCGCGCGGCGCTTTTTTTCCATTCGGCCGCCGGTTGCATGGCGGTACCGGAGGAATACGATCCCGGCTCGGTGATCGAGCGGGTCACCATGGTCATGCCGGTCACGAAAACGTTGTCGCAGATCTCGATATGGCCGACCAGGCCAACGCCGCCGGCGAGCATGCAATGCCTGCCGATCTTGGCGCTGCCGGAAATGCCGACGCAAGCGGCCATGGCGGTATGATCGCCGATCTGCACGTTGTGCGCGATCATGATCTGGTTGTCCAGCTTCACACCGTTGCCGATCAGCGTATCGGACAGTGCTCCACGGTCGATGGTGGTGTTCGCGCCGATCTCGACGTCGTCACCGATGGTCACCCCGCCGATCTGGGCGATCTTCTGCCAGACGCCCTTCTCGTTGGCGAAACCGAAACCTTCGCCGCCGATCACCGCGCCCGACTGGATACTCACCCGCGCGCCGATGGTGACGTCGTGGTAGAGCGTGACCCGCGGCGCCAGCCAGCCGCCTTCGCCGATCACGCTACGGGCTCCGATCACGCAGTGCGCGCCGATGCTGACGCCAGCGCCGATGCGGGCGCCACTCTCGATCACCGCATAGGCGCCGACGCTGGCGCTCGGATCGACCTCGGCGTCCGCCGCGACGATGGCGGTAGGATGGATACCGGCGGCCGCCTTCGGTTTGCGATCGAACAGGTGCGACAGGCTGGCATAGGCCAGGTAGGGGTTGGCCACCACCAGCGCGGTACCGGCGAACCCGTCGGCGTCGGCAGCCGTCAGCAGGACGGCGCCGGCACGGCTTTCGGGCAGGTACTTGCGATACTGCGGGTTGGCCAGGAAGCTCAGCTGAGCCGGTCCGGCCTCCTGCAAGGTCGCCAGGCCCTGGATCGGCAGGTCCGCGTCGCCACGGACTTCCGCGCCGACATGCGCGGCCAGCTGGCCCAGGGTGTAGGACAAGGTACTCATCATCAACGCAGCTGGTTCATCCGCTCGATCACCTGGCGGGTGATGTCGTATTGCGGCTTGACGTCGACCACGGCGCCACGTTCGATGACCATGTCGTAACCACCTTTCTTGATGGTCTCCTCGACGGCCTGGTCCAGCTTCGGCTTGAGTTTCTTCAGCATGTCGCGGTCGGCGGCGGCCTTCGACTCGTTCAATTCCTTGGACTGGAACTGGAAGTCACGGGCCTTCTGCTTGAAGTCCAGCTCGGCCTTCTCGCGGTCGCCCTGGGACATCTTGCTGCCGTTGGAAACCAGCTTGTCCTGCAGAGCCTTGGCGTCGCGCTCGAGGTTCTTCAGCTTGTTCAGCTGGGGGCCGAACTTCTTCTCGGCATCCACGGCGTATTGCTTGGCGGCATCGGACTCGAGCAGCGCCATCTGGTAGTTGAGCACCGCGATCTTCATTTCAGCGAACGCCGAAGGAGCCGCCATGATGGCTGCGGTGATCAGGACGAACTGGGTGAACTTACGCACGATGCACTCCTGCACAAAGCATGGTTTCGTTACTCGGTACTACGTACAAATCAGAAGGTCTGGCCCAGGGAGAACTGGAAGACCTGGGTTTCCGCGTTGTCCGGCTTCTTGATCGGCGTCGCCAGGCTGAAGCTCAGCGGGCCCAGCGCGGTGATCCAGGTCAGGCCGACGCCCACGGAACTGGCGAGGTTGTCGGTCTTGATGCCGTCGCAGTTGGTGGTGGTCTTGGTCGGGCAGTCGGTATCGAAGGTGCTACCCACGTCCCAGAACAGCACGGTACGCAACTGGCGCTGGTCCTTGACGAACGGCAGCGGGAACAGCAGCTCGGCGCCGCCGGTGATCAGGATGTTACCACCGAAGGCTTCGGGATCCTGGTCTGGATCCCTGACGGTTCCAGGTCGACCACCTTCCGCCTCTCCACGGCTCGGAGTACTACGAGGCCCCAGCGTGCTGTCCTTGAAGCCCCGCACCGAGTTGAAGCCGCCGGCGTAGTAGTTCTCGTAGAACGGCAGGCGCTCGGTGGATCCGTAGCCGTCGCCATAGCCCAGCTCGGTGTGGAAGCGCATGGTGTAGTTGTCGGTCAGCGGGGCGAAGACCTGGCCACGGTAGTCGATCTTGTAGAACGACAGGTCGCTGCCCGGCAGGGTGGTTTCCAGGGTCAGGCTCTGCGAGTGACCACGGGTGGCCAGTACGCCCTTGTTCAGGGTCGATTCGGACCAGCCGATGGAAGCCTTGAAGTTGGTGAAGTTGTCGCCTTCCTTGTCGAGGAAGTCGTAGATCTCGTCCACGGTGTAGCGGCCGGTGTCGATCTGGTCGCGCTGCACGCTCAGGCCATAGGTCAAGCGCGAGGTCTCGCTGATCGGGTAGCCGATGCTCATGCCGGCGCCCAGGCTGTTCACCGAGTAGCTGGCGACGTCGACGTCGAGTTCGTCGTAGTCGGTCTTCCGGTAGAAGGCATTGTAGCCGAGGCTGACGCCGTCGACGGTCCAGTAGGGGTCGACGAAGCCGAAGTTGTAGCGGGTTTGGTATTCGCTGCGGGTCAGGCCGATGCTGACCTTGTTGCCGGTACCCAGGAAGTTGTTCTGGCTGATCGAGCCACCGAGGATCAGGCCGGCGCTCTGGGCGAAGCCGACGCTGGCGGTGATCGAGCCGGACGGTTGCTCTTCGACGCTGTAGTTGACGTCGACCTGGTCGTCGGTGCCGGGAACCGCCGGGGTCTCGACGTTGACTTCCTTGAAGTAGCCGAGGCGCTCCAGACGGGCCTTGGACTGGTCGATCAGGTAGGTGGAGGCCCAACCGCCTTCCATCTGGCGCATTTCGCGGCGCAGCACTTCGTCTTCGGTCTTGGTGTTGCCGCGGAAGTTGATGCGGTTGACGTAGGCGCGCTTGCCCGGGTCGACGACGAAGGTCACCGAGACGGTCTTGTCGTCGTCATGGGCTTCCGGCACGCCGTTGACGTTGGCGAAGGTGTAGCCCTCGTTGCCCAGGCGACGGGTGATTAGGTCGGAGGTGGTGGTCATCACCTTGCGCGAGAACACCTGGCCCTTCTGTACCAGCAGCAGGCGCTTCACTTCCTCTTCCGGCACCTTCAGGTCGCCGGTCAGCTTCACGTCGCGGATGGTGTACTTCTCACCCTCGTTGATGTTGACGGTGATGTAGACGTGCTTCTTGTCCGGGGTGATGGATACCTGGGTGGAGGCGATATCCATGTTGATGTAGCCGCGGTCCAGGTAATAGGAGCGCAGGCGCTCGAGGTCGCCGGAGAGCTTTTCGCGGGCGTACTTGTCGTCGTTCTTGAAGAACGACAGCCAGTTGGTGGTCTTCAGTTCGAACAGGTCGGTCAGGTCTTCTTCGGAGAAGACGGTGTTGCCCACCACGTTGATGTGGGAAATCGCGGCGACCGTGCCTTCGTTGATGTTGATCTTCAGCGCGACGCGGTTGCGCGGCTGCGGGATCACTTCCGCGTTGATCTCGGCCGAGTAGCGGCCCTGGGCCACGTACTGGCGTTGCAGCTCGTTGCGCACGCCTTCGAGGGTGGCGCGCTGGAAGATCTCGCCCTCGGCCAGGCCGGACTGTTTCAGGCCCTTGAGCAGGTCTTCCTTGGAAATCGCCTTGTTGCCCTCGATCTCGATACTGGAGATCGACGGGCGCTCGACTACAGTGACTACCAGCACGTTGCCATCGCGGCCGAGCTGGATGTCCTGGAAGAAACCGGTCTTGAACAGGGAGCGGGTGGCCTGGACCAGGGCCTGGTCGTCGATGGTCTCGCCGACGTTCAGCGGCAGGGCGGCGAACACGCTACCGGCGGACACGCGCTGCAGGCCATTGACCCGGATATCGGAAACAGTGAAGGACTCGGCGTGAACCTCGGCGATCATCAGCGCTGACAGCAGCGCGGGTAGCAGAAAGCGTTTCATGGAGTCCTTTTTTTCCAACTGACAAATAGAGAATCTGCCGCAAAGGGCGGCAGATTCGAATTCAACATGACTACAGACGACTCAGATCGTTGACCAGAGCGAGCAACATCACGCCAACGACCAGACTGATGCCGATCTGCATCCCCCAAGCCTGTACCCGTTCGGATAATGGGCGCCCGCGCACCCACTCAACCAGATAGAACAGCAGATGCCCGCCATCGAGGACAGGGATCGGCAGCAGGTTGAGAACCCCCAAGCTAATGCTCAGATAGGCCAGGAAATTGAGAAAATCCCCCACGCCAGACTGGGCTGAAGCGCCCGCCACTTTAGCAATGGTTATCGGCCCGCTCAAGTTTTTTACCGAGAGCTCGCCGAGCAACATTTTCTTTATGGAGTCGAGCGTTAGCAGGCTCATGGTCCAGGTTCGGGAAAGCGCCTGACCCACCGCCTCCAGCGGTCCGTAGCTCACTTCGCGGAGCATTTCCGCCGGCCATTCGGTACCGGCGACCCCCGCCCCCATATAGCCGCTCCGGGCCTTGCCCTCGCCGCGCACCGCCAGTTCCAGGGCAACATCCAGCACTTCGCCGTCGCGCAGCACCTTGAGCTGGACGCGCTGCCCGGGACGGGCACGGACGCTGTCCACCACCTGCTGCCAGTCGTCGACGGCGATGCCATCGATGCTCTGCAAGCGGTCGCCGAGCTTCAGTCCGGCGGCCTGCGCCGGCCCCTTGGGGTCGAGTTCGGCCAGCACCGGCGGCAAGGCCGGCCGCCAGGGCCGGATGCCCAGCGAGGCGATGGGATCGGGATTGTCCTCGCCCTTCAGCCAGCCATCCAGACGCACCTGGTGGGTGGAATCGACATTCGAGCCCTTTTCCTGCACCCGCACTTCCAGCGTACCGCTCTCGCCGAGACGGCGAACCAGCTGCAGGTTGACCCCGCTCCAGCCGGTGACGGGCTCGCCGTCCACCGCCAGCAGTTCCTGCCCGGCCTCCAGGCCGGCCTGGGCGGCCAGGCTCTCCGGCGCCACGGAACCGATGACCGGGCGCACCTGCTGGCTACCGAGCAGGGCGACGCCCCAGAAGAACAGAATCGCCAGTAGGAAATTGGCGATGGGACCAGCCGCGACGATGGCGATCCGCTGACGGACCGTCTTGCGATTGAAGGACTGTTCGAGCAGATGGGCCGGTACTTCCGCCTCGCGCTCGTCGAGCATCTTGACGTAGCCGCCCAGCGGAATGGCCGCCACCACGAACTCGGTGCCGTGCCGGTCGTGCCAGCGCACCAGCGGCGTGCCGAAGCCGACGGAGAAGCGCAGGACCTTCACCCCGCAGCGTCGCGCGACCCAGAAGTGGCCGAATTCGTGGAACGTCACCAGCACGCCCAGGGCCACCAGGGTACCGACGATCATGTAAAGCGCACTCATCTCCTACCTCCAGGCCGTCCGAAGACTAGCCGGCGTGTCGGGTCAACCATTGCCCGGCGACCGAACGGGCGCGGCGATCGGCGGCCAGGACCTGATCGAGCGATTCGACTGCGGTCACCGCCTCGCGGTTCAGCACGTCCTCGATGATAACCGCGATGTCGCTGAAGCGGATGTGCCGCTCGAGAAATGCGGCCACGGCCACCTCGTTCGCGGCATTCAGCATGGCCGGGGCGCTGCCGCCGGTTTCCGCGGCCTGGCTCGCCAGGCGCAGGCAGGGGAAGCGCTGCTCGTCGGGGCGCTGGAAATCCAGGCGACCGACGGCGAACATGTCCAGCGGCGAAACGCCGGAATCGATTCGCTCCGGCCAGGCCATGGCATAGGAAATCGGCGTGCGCATGTCCGGATTGCCGAGCTGGGCGATCACCGAGCCGTCGACGTAGTCCACCATCGAGTGGATCACGCTCTGCGGGTGGATCACCACCTCGACCTGGCTCGGCTGGGCGTCGAACAGCCAGCACGCCTCGATCAGTTCGAGCCCCTTGTTCATCATGCTGGCGGAATCGACGGAAATCTTCCGCCCCATCGACCAGTTCGGGTGCGCACAAGCCTGCTCCGGCGTCACCGAAGCGAGTTGCTCCAGCGGCGTCTCGCGGAACGGGCCGCCGGAGGCGGTCAAGAGGATCCGGCGCACGCCGACCCGCTCCAGGCCATCGGCATAATTGCGCGGCAGCGACTGGAAGATCGCGTTGTGCTCGCTGTCGATCGGCAGGAGCACCGCGCCGCTGCGCTTGACCGCCTGCATGAACAGCGCGCCGGACATCACCAGCGCTTCCTTGTTGGCCAGCAGTACGCGCTTGCCGGCCTCGACGGCCGCCAGGGTCGACGGCAGCCCGGCGGCGCCGACGATGGCCGCCATTACCATGTCCACTTCGGGCGCGCTGGCCACTTCGCACAACGCCTGCTCGCCGAACAGCACCCGGGTGCGGATACCCGCCGCGGCGAGCGAGCCCTGCAAGGCGATCGCCGCGGCCTGCTCCGGCACCACCGCATAGACGGGGCGGTGCCTGAGGCACAGCGCCTCGAGTTCAGCCAGGCGGCTGAAGCCAGTCAGGGCGAAGGCTTCGTAACGATCGGGATGACGCTGGACGACGTCCAGGGTGCTCAGGCCGATCGAGCCGGTCGCGCCGAGCACGCTGATCCGCTGCGGTCGACTCATGGCGCACCCCAACCGGCGGCCCAGAGCAGGGCCGCGAATACCGGGATGGCGGCCGTCAGGCTGTCGATGCGATCCAGCACGCCACCGTGGCCGGGCAGCAGGTTGCTGCTGTCCTTAATTCCGGACTGGCGCTTGAACATGCTTTCGGTGAGGTCGCCGACGATCGAGACGAACACCACCAGCGCCGCGCCGAGCAGGGCCAGGAGCAGCGCGCCGAGGGACCAGCCGCGGTAGAGGCCGACCGCCAGGGTGATCGCCAGGCTGGCCGCCAGGCCGCCGTAAACGCCTTCCCAGCTCTTGCCGGGGCTGACCCGCGGCGCCAGCTTGCGCTTGCCGAAGGCCTTGCCGGAGAAGTAGGCGCCGATATCCGCGCCCCAGACCAGCACCATCACGGCGATGATCAGGCCATTGGCCAGCGGCCACTGCTTGAGCAGGACCAGCCCCTGCCAGGCCGGCAACAGGATCAGCAGGCCCATGCCCAGGCGGCGCCAGCGTCCGCCCCAGTAGCCGACGCTTTCCGGGTAGGTGAGCACCAGCACAGTGGCCAGCGTCCACCAGACCAACGCCAGCAGCAGCACGGCTCCGGCAAGCTGCGGCAGATGGTAGAGAGCGACCATCAGTACGGCGACCGTCGCCGCGTAGGCAACGCGGCCGAACTGCTGTTCATAGCCGGCCAGGCGTGCCCATTCCCAGGCCCCCAGGCTCACCACCGCGCCGATGAACAGGGCGAAGAACGCCCCTTCGAGAAGGAAAAAACCACCCAGCGCGATGGGCAGGAGCACCAGCGCCGTGATGATCCGTTGTTTCAGCATGACGGACGGGCCTCGGCCTCGACTTGCTCGCTGGTCTTGCCGAAGCGGCGCTGGCGCTTGGAGAAATCCGCCAGGGCAGCCCGCATCGCCGCGTGCTTGAAGTCGGGCCAGAACAGGTCGGAGAAATACAGCTCGGCATAGGCCAGCTGCCAGAGGAGGAAATTGCTGATGCGATGCTCGCCGCCGGTGCGGATGCACAGGTCGGGCAGCGGCTGGTCGCCGGTCACCAGGCAACCCTGGAGCAGCTCGGCGGAGATATCGTCCGCCGCCAGGTGCCCGCCCTGGACCTCGCGCGCCAGGCGCTGTGCGGCCTGGACGATGTCCCACTGGCCGCCGTAGTTGGCGGCGACCTGGAGGAGGAAACGGGTATTGCTGGCAGTGGCGGCTTCCGCTTCGCGCATGGCCGCCTGCAACTCCGGATGGAAACGCGTGCGATCGCCGATGATGCGCAGGCGGATGCCGTTCTCGTCGAGCTTGCGCACCTCGCGGCGCAGGGCCACGAGAAACAGCTCCATCAGCGCGCTGACTTCGTCCGCCGGACGCTGCCAGTTCTCGCTGGAGAACGCGAACAGGGTGAGGACCTCGACCCCTGCCTCGGCGCAGACCTCGATCACCGCCCTGACGGCATCGACACCGGCCTTGTGGCCGGCGACGCCGGGCAGAAGACGCTTCTTCGCCCAGCGATTGTTACCGTCCATGATAATGGCCACGTGGCGTGGCACGCACACATCCTTCCGGGTCTTTTCCATGACGTCAGCCCGGCCTCAGACAGCCATGAGGTCCGCTTCTTTGGCTTCCAGTGCCTTCTCGATCTCACCGATGAACTTGTCGGTCAGCTTCTGCACGTCGTCGCCGGCGCGGCGCTCTTCGTCCTCGCTGATTTCCTTTTCCTTCTGCAGGTCCTTCAACTGGGCCAGCGCATCGCGACGGATGTTGCGCACGGAAACCCGCGCCTGCTCGGCCTCGGCACGCGCCTGCTTGGTGTAGCCCTTGCGGGTCTCCTCGGTCAGGGCCGGCATCGGTACGCGGATGGTGGTGCCGGCGGTGGCCGGGTTGAGCCCCAGGTCGGAGGTCATGATGGCCTTCTCGACCGCCTGGATCATGCTCTTGTCGAACACGGCCAGAGCCAGGGTACGGGAGTCTTCCACGGTGACGTTGGCGACCTGGCGCAGCGGCGTATCGGCCCCGTAATAGGAAACCATCACGCTATCCAGGATGCTCGGATGCGCGCGACCGGTACGAATCTTCGCGAAGGCATGGCCCAGCGCTTCCAGGGTCTTGCCCATGCGCTCCTGCGCTTCCTTCTTGATCTCGTTGATCATTCTCAACCCTCCTCGATCAGGGTGCCTTCGGCACCACCAACAACAATATTCAGCAATGCGCCCGGCTTGTTCATGTTGAACACCCGCAGCGGCATGTTCTGGTCACGGCACAGGCAGATGGCGGTCAGGTCCATCACGCCGAGCTTGCGGTCGAGCACTTCATCATAGGTCAGGCGCTCGAACTTCTCGGCATTCGGGTCCTTGAACGGGTCGGCAGTGTACACGCCATCGACCTTGGTAGCCTTAAGGACCACGTCGGCGTCGATCTCGATGGCGCGCAGGCAAGCCGCCGAGTCGGTGGTGAAGAACGGGTTGCCGGTACCGGCGGAGAAGATCACCACCTCGCCACCGCCGAGGTGGCGCATGGCCTTGCGGCGGTCGTAGTGGTCGGTCACACCGACCATGGAGATCGCCGACATCACCAGCGCGGGGATGTTCGAGCGCTCCAGCGCATCGCGCATCGCCAGGCCGTTCATCACGGTGGCCAGCATCCCCATGTGGTCGCCGGTCACCCGGTCCATGCCGGCCGCGGACAGGGCCGCGCCGCGGAACAGGTTGCCGCCGCCGATGACCAGGCCGACCTGCACGCCGATCCCGACCAACTGGCCGATTTCCAGCGCCATGCGGTCCAGCACCTTGGGATCGATGCCGAACTCCTCCGAGCCCATCAGGGCTTCGCCGCTCAACTTTAGAAGAATGCGTTTATAGCGAGGTTGACGAGCGCTCAGTTGCTGAGCCATGACCTTTTCTCCTGCGGCGATAAAAATACGTGACGGCCGGGCCGTCGTGGGCGGAGACGACTTTGCGCCTGCGTTGCGTGCGAGCCCGCCGAGCGGGCCGGCAACGCGGAAGCTGCCCCGAACGCTTCCCCATTTGACGAAGAGGCCGCACGCATCAGCGGGCAGCCTCTTCCGGGGCGACAGTCGAAACCGTCTTTGTTACTGCTTGGTGGCGGCTACTTGAGCGGCAACTTCGGCAGCGAAGTCCACTTCGGCCTTCTCGATGCCTTCGCCCACTTCGTAACGAACGAAGGAAACGATTTCGGCGCCGGCCTGCTTGGCCAGGTCGCCGACCTTCACTTCCGGGTTCTTCACGAAAGGCTGCTCGACCAGGCTCGCTTCGGCGAGGAACTTGCTGATGCGGCCCTTGACCATGTTCTCGACGATGTTCTCCGGCTTGCCGGCGATCTTGTCGGCGTTCAGCGCCAGGAAGATTTCCTTCTCTTTCGCGATCGCTTCTTCGGAAACTTCCGAAGCGCTCAGGAACTGCGGGTTGCTGGCGGCGACATGCATGGCGATGTCCTTGGCCAGTTCCGGGTTGCCGCCTTTCAGGTTGACCACGACACCGATGCGGTGGCCGTGCAGGTAGGCGCCGACCACGTCGCCCTCGACGCGGGTCAGGCGGCGGATGTTGACGTTCTCGCCGGTCTTGGCGACCAGGGCCAGACGAGCTTCCTCACGTGCTTCGACCAGCGGAGCGGCGTCGGTCAGCTTCTCGTTGAAGGCCTTTTCCAGGCTCTCGGCGACGAAGCCCTTGAAGTCGTCCTGGAGGGCCAGGAAGTCGGTCTGGGAGTTGACTTCGATGATCACGGCGGCCTTGTTGTCGGCAGCGATCTTGACGGCGATCGAGCCTTCGGCGGCAATATTGCCGGCCTTCTTGGCAGCCTTGATCGCACCGGCAGCGCGCATGTCGTCGATGGCCTTCTCGATGTCGCCGCCAGCGGCGGTCAGCGCCTTCTTGCACTCCATCATGCCCAAGCCGGTACGCTCGCGCAGTTCTTTAACCATGGCTGCAGTAATTTCTGCCATTTCGAAATCCTCTTGAGTGGTAGCTCTCAAAAAACCTTTGTGCCCGGCCTGCCGGACAGAAACTCAAAGGTGGCAAAAAGGGGGCCTAGCCCCCTTCCTGCGCACCGTCGGACGTCTGAACGTCCCGGAATCAGCCTTCGGCGGATTCGGCCGGCGCTTCCTCGACGAACTCGTCGGCGCTGGTGGCAGCGCCCTGCTTGCCGCGGATTACCGCTTCGGCCATCGAGTTCAGGTAGAGTTGCACGGCGCGGATGGCATCATCGTTACCGGGAATTACATAGTCGACGCCTTCCGGGCTGCTGTTGGTATCGACAACGCCGATGACCGGGATGCCCAGCTTGTTGGCTTCGGTGATGGCGATGCGCTCGTGGTCGACGTCGATCACGAACAGAGCGTCCGGCAGGCCGCCCATGTCCTTGATGCCGCCCAGGCTGCGCTCGAGCTTCTCGAGGTCACGGCTGCGCATCAGGGCTTCTTTCTTGGTCAGCTTGTCGAAGGTGCCGTCCTGGGATTGGGTTTCCAGGTCGCGCAGGCGCTTGATCGACTGACGGATGGTCTTGTAGTTGGTGAGCATGCCGCCCAGCCAGCGATGGTCGACGTACGGCATACCGCAACGAGCGGCTTCCTCGCGAACGATCTTGCCGGCGGAACGCTTGGTGCCGACGAACAGGATCTTGTTCTTGCCAGCGGCCAGGCGCTCAACGAAGGTCAGGGCCTCGTTGAACATCGGCAGGGTCTTTTCGAGGTTGATGATATGGATCTTGTTGCGCGCGCCGAAAATGAACTTGCCCATTTTCGGGTTCCAGTAACGGGTCTGGTGGCCGAAGTGCACACCGGCCTTCAGCATATCGCGCATGTTGACTTGGGACATGATAGTTCCTCGATAAGTCGGGTTAGGCCTCCACGCATCCCAATGACCAACCCTTGCGGGCACCCAGGCCATCGTGTCGATGCATGTGTGGGTTTGTGCTCCGAAAAAGGCCGCAGCCTCGGAGCGGGGCGCTTTATACCATAACCGTGGACGCAGTGAAACCCGCCGCGGATGGCCGGGCGGGAGTAGATCGGTCGGTCAGGTCTGCTAGAATCGCGTATTCCTTATTATTCATGCGTGCTTGCACGCCCGAAGAGAATTCGCATGACCGTCACCATCAAGACGCCCGACGATATCGAGAAGATGCGCATCGCCGGCCGCCTGGCCGCCGAAGTGCTGGAAATGATCGGCGAACACATCAAGCCCGGCGTGACCACCGAGGAGCTGGATCGCATCTGCCACGACTATATCGTCAACGAGCAGAAGGCGATTCCCGCCCCGCTGAACTACAAGGGCTTTCCCAAGTCGATCTGCACCTCGATCAACCATGTGGTCTGCCATGGCATCCCCAACGAGAAGCCGCTGAAGGAAGGCGACATCCTCAACGTCGACATCACCGTCATCAAGGACGGCTACCACGGCGACACCAGCAAGATGTTCCTGGTCGGCAAGACCCCGGAATGGGCCGACCGCCTCTGCCAGATCACCCAGGAATGCATGTACAAGGGCATTTCCGTGGTGCGTCCGGGCGCGCACCTGGGCGATATCGGCGAAATCATCCAGAAGCACGCGGAAAAGAACGGCTTCTCGGTGGTCCGCGAATACTGCGGCCATGGCATCGGCAAGGTGTTCCACGAGGAGCCGCAGGTCCTCCACTACGGTCGTGCGGGTACCGGCATCGAGCTGAAGGAAGGCATGATCTTCACCATCGAGCCGATGATCAACCAGGGCCGCCCGGAGACCCGCCTGCTCGGCGACGGCTGGACCGCGATCACCAAGGACCGCAAGCTGTCCGCGCAATGGGAGCACACCGTGCTGGTCACCGCCGATGGCTACGAGATCCTCACCCTGCGCAACGACGAAACCTTCCCGCGCACCTCGGCAGCCTGATCCGGCCCGGCTTTTGCTGCCAGCCGTGCGCCTCGACGCCCCGCCCCATTCCGGCGGGGCCGACGCCCCGATTCGGCGCAGCGCGCGCACCAATACAGCGCAAAAACGCACCAAGACGGGGCGCTCGCGTATCGAACCCAACCGCTAGCAGATAAAGGAAGGCCGCATGCCGCAGGTGGATCCCGAATTGTTCGATCGCGGGCAGTTCCAGGCGGAACTGGCCTTGAAGTCCAGCCCGATCGCCGCCTTCAAGAAGGCCATCCGGCAATTCCGCGAAGTGCTCGACAACCGCTTCAACAGCGGCCGCGACATCCGCCGCCTGATCGAAGATCGCGCCTGGTGCGTCGACCAGATCCTGCAACAGGCCTGGCAGCGCTTCGACTGGGGAGACGACGCCGACATCGCCCTGGTCGCCGTGGGCGGCTACGGCCGCGGCGAACTCCACCCCTACTCCGACGTCGACCTGCTGATCCTCCTCGACAGCGAGGACCAGGAGAGCTTCCGCGAGCCGATCGAAGGCTTCCTCACCCTGCTCTGGGACATCGGCCTGGAAGTCGGCCAGAGCGTGCGCTCGGTGCAGCAGTGCGCGGAGGAAGCACGCGCCGACCTGACGGTGATCACCACCCTCATGGAATGCCGCACCATCTGCGGCCCTGACAGCCTGCGCCAGCGCATGCTGCGGGTTACCGGCAGCGCGCACATGTGGCCGAGCAAGGAGTTCTTCCTGGCCAAACGCCACGAACAGCAGCGCCGCCACGCCAAGTACAACGACACCGAGTACAACCTCGAGCCCAACGTCAAGGGCTCCCCCGGCGGCCTGCGCGACATCCAGACCATCCTCTGGATGGCCCGCCGCCAGTTCGGCAGCCTCAACCTGCACGCCCTGGTGCGCGAAGGCTTCCTGGTGGAAAGCGAGTGCAGCATGCTGGCTTCCAGCCAGGAGTTCCTCTGGCGGGTCCGCTATGCCCTGCACATGCTCGCCGGGCGCGCCGAGGATCGCCTGCTGTTCGATCACCAGCGCAGCATCGCCCGTCTGTTCGGCTACGAAGACAACGACGTCAAGCTGGCGGTCGAACGCTTCATGCAGAAGTACTACCGGGTGGTGATGGCGATCTCCGAGCTGAACGACCTGATCATCCAGCACTTCGAGGAAGTCATCCTGCCCTGCGAGCAGCCGGTGCAGATCCAACCGCTGAACAGTCGCTTCCAGTTGCGCGACGGCTACATCGAGGTGACGCACCCGAACGTCTTCAAGCGCACCCCGTTCGCCCTCCTGGAAATCTTCGTGCTGATGGCCCAGCACCCGGAAATCAAGGGCGTGCGCGCCGACACCATTCGCCTGCTGCGCGACAGCCGACACCTGATCGACGACGAGTTCCGCCACGACATCCGCAACACCAGCCTGTTCATCGAGCTGTTCAAGAGCAGCCAGGGTATCCACCGCAACCTGCGGCGGATGAACCGCTACGGCATCCTCGGCCGCTACCTGCCGGAGTTCGGCCATATCATCGGGCAGATGCAGCACGACCTGTTCCATATCTATACGGTGGACGCCCACACCCTCAACCTGATCAAGCACCTGCGCAAGCTGAATCGGCCGGAGATGGCCGAGAAATATCCGCTGGCGAGCAAGATCATCGATCGTCTGCCCAAGCCGGAACTGATCTACATCGCCGGTCTCTACCATGACATCGCCAAGGGCCGTGGCGGCGACCACTCGGAACTCGGCGCGGTGGACGCCGAGGCCTTCTGCCAGAGCCACCAGTTGCCGCTCTGGGACACCCAACTGGTGTCCTGGCTGGTGCAGAACCACCTGGTGATGTCGACCACCGCGCAACGCAAGGACCTCTCCGACCCGCAGGTGATCTTCGATTTCGCCCAACTGGTCGGCGACCAGACCCACCTCGACTACCTGTACGTGCTCACCGTGGCCGACATCAACGCCACCAACCCGACGCTCTGGAACTCCTGGCGCGCCAGCCTGCTCCGGCAGCTCTACACCGAGACCAAGCGCGCCCTGCGCCGCGGCCTGGAGAACCCGGTGGACCGCGAGGAGCAGATCCGCCAGACGCAGACCGCGGCCCTCGACCAACTGGTACGCAACGGCATCGACCAGGACGATGCCGAGCAGTTATGGAGCCAGCTCGGCGACGACTACTTCCTGCGCCACACCGCCGGCGACGTGGCCTGGCACACCGAGGCGATCCTCCAGCACCCGGACGACGGCACGCCGCTGGTGCTGATCAAGGAAACCACCCAGCGCGAGTTCGAGAGCGGTTCGCAGATCTTCATCTACGCCGCCGACCAGCACGATTTCTTCGCGGTCACCGTGGCCGCCATGGACCAGCTCAACCTGAGCATCCAGGACGCGCGGATCATCACCTCCACCAGCCAGTTCACCCTCGATACCTATATCGTGCTCGACGCCGACGGCGACTCCATCGGCAACAACCCGGAGCGCATCGCCGAGATCCGCGAGGGGCTTATCGACGCATTGAAGAACCCCGACGACTACCCGACCATCATCCAGCGCCGGGTGCCGCGCCAGCTCAAGCACTTCGCCTTCGCCCCGCAGGTGACCATCTCCACCGACGCGCTGCGCCAGGTCTCGGTGCTCGAAGTCATCGCCCCCGACCGCCCCGGCCTGCTGGCGCGGATCGGCGGCATCTTCCTGGATTTCGACCTGTCGGTGCAGAACGCCAAGATCGCCACCCTCGGCGAGCGCGTGGAGGACGTCTTCTACATCACCGATGCGCGCAACCAGCCGCTCGCCGACCCCGACCTGTGCAAACGCCTGCAGGCCGCCCTGGTCGAGCAGCTGTCACAAGACAACGGACGGGACACCCTGCCTACCCGGATAAACTTCTGAGAAGCCTTGCCAACGCCATGAATACCGCACTCGACAACCTCCAGCCCTACCCCTTCGAGAAGCTCCGCGCCCTGCTCGGCGGCGCCCGGCCGCCCGCGACGCTGAAGCCGATCGCACTGTCCATCGGCGAGCCCAAGCACCGCTCGCCGAGCTTCGTCGCCGAAACCCTGGCGGAGAACCTGGACCAGCTCGCGGTCTACCCGACCACCCTCGGCCTGCCGGCCCTGCGCGAAGCCATCGCGCGCTGGTGCGAGCGGCGCTTCTCGGTACCGGCCGGCTGGCTGGATGCGGCGCGCCACGTACTGCCGGTGAACGGTACCCGCGAGGCGCTGTTCGCCTTCACCCAGACCGTGGTCCGCCGCAGCGAGCCCGGCGAGGCGCCTGGCCTGGTGGTCAGCCCGAACCCGTTCTACCAGATCTACGAAGGCGCGGCGCTGCTCGCCGGAGCCGTGCCGCACTACCTGCCCTGCCGCGAGGAAAACGGCTTCAACCCCGATTTCGACGCGGTCGACGAGGCGACCTGGCAGCGCTGCCAGATTCTCTTCCTCTGCTCGCCGGGCAACCCCACCGGGGCCCTGGTACCGCTGGAGACCCTGAAGAAGCTGATCGCCCTGGCCGACCGCTACGACTTCGTGATCGCCGCCGATGAGTGCTACAGCGAACTCTACTTCGACGAAAACGCCCCGCCGCCCGGCCTGCTCAACGCTTGCGCCGAGCTGGGCCGCACGGACTTCAGCCGCTGCGTGGTGTTCCACAGCCTGTCCAAGCGCTCCAACCTGCCCGGCCTGCGCTCGGGCTTCGTCGCCGGCGACGCGGAGATCCTGAAGAAATTCCTCCTCTACCGCACCTACCACGGCTGCGCCATGCCGGTGCAGACCCAGTTGGCGAGCATCGCCGCCTGGAACGACGAGGTCCATGTGCGCGCCAACCGCAGCCTCTACCGCGAGAAATTCGACGCCGTGCTGGCGATCCTCGACGGCGTGCTCGACGTACAGCGCCCGGACGGCAGTTTCTACCTGTGGGCACGTACCCCGGTGGACGACACCGTATTCACCCGCGAACTGTTCGAGCAGCAGCACGTGACGGTGGTGCCGGGTTCCTACCTGTCGCGCGAGGTGGACGGCGAGAACCCCGGCGCCAACCGCGTGCGCATGGCCCTGGTGGCACCACTGGCCGAGTGCGTCGAAGCCGCCGAGCGCATCCGCGACTACCTGCGGGCGCGCTGAAGCCTGCGCGGAGAAACGAAAAGGGATCGCCGCGGCGATCCCTTTTCGTTCACACCCAGCGGGCGAAGCGATTGGTCAGCCAGCTTTCCTGCTGGTCCAGCTCGCGCAGGATATCGCCCAGTGTCTCGTCGTCGATCTCGTTGTTACGCCGCTGCCGGTACAGTTCCAGGCGCTGCGCGCGCAACGCCTTCAGGCGCAAGGCCTTGTCGGCGATCTCCAGGGCCTGGGCCTGGTCGCGGGCCTCATCGGTGGTCGGTGCGGTATCCAGCGACTGGCGGTATTCGGCCATGATCTGCGCACGCGCCTCGGCGACCCGCGAAGTATTCGCCGCATCGTTGCCTTCCACCTGCGGCAGTTCCTCGCTCTCCAGGGCCCGGATCGCCGCCTCCGCGGTCTTGCGCCAGGCCTCACGCCGCTCGCGCTCGTGGGCGCCATTGTTGCTCGCCGGCAGCCCGCGCAGCAGCAGCGGCAGGCCGATGGTCGCGCCGATCAGGGAAATCAGGATCACGCTGGTGGCGATGAAGATGATCAGGTCGCGCTGCGGGAAGGCGCTGCCATCCATCAGGCTCATCGGTACCGACAGCACCGCCGCCAGGGTCACCGCACCACGCACGCCGCTCAATGCACTGAGGGCGGAGAGACGGCGCAGGGAGATGCCGCTCAGCCCGGGCGGGCTTTTGCCGCGCCAGCGATCGATGCGCAGCGACAGCTTCCAGTAGCCATAGACCCAGCCGTAGCGGATCAGCATCAGCACGGCGGTGATCGCCGCCACGTAGGCCAGCAGCAGCGAGGAACGCCAGAGCAGGTCGCCGTGGTGGTTGGCCACCGACTTCATGATGTCCGGCAACTGCAGGCCGAGCAGCAGGAACACCACGCCGTTGAAGGCGAACTCCAGCATCGACCAGACGCTGCGGTTGAGCAGGCGCGTGGAAGTCTGCCGCGGCAGCAGGTCGACCCAGCTCTGCATCATGCCGGCCGCCACCGCCGAGAGAATCCCGGAGACGCCCAGGTGTTCCGCCACCATGTAGGAGGCGAACGGCAGCAACAGCATCAGTACCACGTGGGTCGCCGGGTCGTCCCAGCCACGGGAGATCATCCAGGCGCGGATGCGGCCCAGCGACCAGCTGAGGAACACCCCGATGGCCAGGCCGCCGACCGCGACCAGGAGGAAGTTGAGGCTGGCGTCCACCAGCGAGAACACGCCGGTCATCGCCGCGGCGATGGCGAACTTGAATGCCACCAGGCCAGAGGCATCGTTCATCAGCGCCTCGCCCTCCAGCAGGTGCATCAGGCGCTTGGGCAGCCGCCCCTGGGTGATCGCCGAGACCGCCAGGGCGTCCGTGGGCGACAGCACGGCGGCGAGGGCGAAGGAAGCCGCCAGGGGAATTTCCGGGATCAGCAGGTGGATGAAATAGCCGGCGCCGACCACGGTGAAGAACACCAGGCCGAACGCCATCATCAGGATCGGCCAGCGCATCCGCCAGACTTCCCGCTTGGGAATACGCCAGCCGTCGACGAACAGCAGCGGCGGAATGAACAGGAAGAGGAACAGCTCCGGGTCGAGGGCAATGTGCAGTCCGAGGGACGGCAAGGCCAGCAGGGCCCCGGCGGCGATCTGGATCAGTGGTAGCGGCAAGGGCAGCAACTGGGCAGCCAGGCGGGTGGCGCCGACGACCAGCAGCAGGGTCAGAACGGTGTACACGGTTTGCATGAGGGCGGGGATCTCCGGCTTCGTCCCTGGACGATGCGACTGCGTCGATTGCACCATCGCGATCGGTAGGCAGCTATCCGACATTCGCACAATCCGTACGGTCTTTCCTAGCCCCGCCGCTCTACCCCGCGCGTCCGCCCCCTCCGCGGCGACGACCGGGGCGCCCGGCCAAGGTTCCCGCACTAGTACATCCGAGCTATTTCATAGCGGTGCGAGACGCTCCTACACTCCCCTTCAGTCCAGGCCCGCCGTAGCGTCGGCCAGGACGACGCCCCGAAGGAGTACGGGGTGCAGCGCCCACTCAGACAAAGGAATGCCGCCATGACAAGCAAGGGACTTACTTCCGCACTGCTGCTCGCCTCGATGTTCGCCGCCACCTCCGGCTGCCTCCAGCAGAACGCACTGACCCAGGGCTACCGCACCACCCAGCCCGGGCAACCCGGCCAGGCCCAGGTCGCCTCCGCCAACACCCCTTGCACCCCCAGCGCCACCAATGACCTGATCGCTACCGGTCGCAGCCTGCTGGACATCACCACCAACCTGATCAAGACCCGCAACCAGATGAGCGACGGCGGCAGCATCATGCGCGACGTCGACGACGTGCAGAAGGTCGGCAAGGGCCATGCCGTACTGGACAGCGTCGAGAGCATGACCGGCGGTCCGCAGCAGCCCTGCGGCTAAGCGCACCACGACGATTCATCCCGGACAGCGAGCCCCCGCACGCTGTTCTCCCCCTGAGCCTCGCCTACCCGGCGGGGCTTTTTTTGTCCTGCGCCAAACAGCCGCCGCCCCGCATCAAGGAACTCGCCCATCACCCGGCCATGCAGACCAGGCCGCTTCGAGTCCCGTTCGTCACCTGTGCAAGGCGTCTGGAACGCGACTATTGTCCGACGATCGAAGTGATGGCAATGTAGAATTACACCTTTGGATGTAGTCGTTTCGGGTAGGTCGCGAGATGGAACGAGCTTTTTCCCCTACCGCGGAATCGCGGAGCAGCGGCCCATGAGGCGCGCCGAGATGCTGTTGCTGAAGAGCCTGGCTGAGACACTGATGGCCGACCGGGACAACCGCCACGACGACTTGCAGGCGACCATGCGGCTGGCGCACCTGAGTTCGCCGGAGATGATCCTGTACATGGTCAACCGGGTGCTCGAGCTCGAAGAGAGCATCGAGCGGATCGCCGCGGTTCTCCAGAAACTCTCTGCGGACGAGCCGATGCCCCTAGAGGAAACGCCGCCCGAACCAGCCTTCGAACCGGCCCTGCAGTCCCGCGCCACCGAGACCGCGGAAACCTAGCGGCGGGCAGGCCGCTACACCAGCACCTGGCGAGTGCTGGCGATCAGCGCATGCACCTGTCGCTCCACCTGCTCCGCCACCGGCACTTCGGGCCCCCGCCCCTCCGGGCAGGGCAGGTTCGGCGTGGTGCCGAACAGCCGGCAGATCAGCGGACGTTCCTCATAGGCCTCGCAGCCGTTCGGTCCGAGATGGACGCAGTTCCACTCGGCCAGGGCGGCGTCGTGTTCGGCCTCGCTCTTCACCGGCAGGCGGGCCATCTCTTCCGACGAGGCGGTAACCGGCCCGCAGCAATCGTGGCAGCCGGGCTTGCAGGCGAAGCCCGGTATCTGCAGGCGTAATTGGTCTATCTGGCGACCGATGCAACTCATGGGAAATCTCCTCGGCGGGGGAAGGATTGTACAGCGCGGACCGGAGCATTCCGAAAGTACCGGTAAGGATGCTCTCCAGCGAGCCGAATCGACCTGTTCAACCTGCGCTCTCTCCGTTCCCGGCCAGGGAAACAGCCCGGCTCCCTGTCCGCCCGCCCGTCCACGGCTATCTGCCGTCACGCCGCTCCCGAGCGCGGTAGCCCCGAGACCGCACAGGGGCGGAACGACGTGGCATAATCCAGCGATCACCTTTCGGCGACCTATCGGCAGGGCCCGGGAAGACCCGGGCCTCGGGAGAAGCAATGACCTACGTTCTCTACGGCATCAAAGCCTGCGACACCATGAAGAAGGCTCGGACCTGGCTCGACGAGCACAAGGTCGCCTACGACTTCCACGACTACAAGGCCGTCGGCATCGACCGCGAACACCTGCGGCGCTGGTGCGCGGAGCACGGCTGGCAAACCGTCCTCAACCGCGCCGGCACCACCTTCCGCAAGCTCGACGAAGCGCAGAAGGCCGATCTCGACGAAGCCAAGGCGATCGAGCTGATGCTGGCCCAGCCGTCGATGATCAAGCGCCCGGTGCTGGAACTGGGCGGCAGGACGCTGGTCGGCTTCAAGCCCGACGCCTACGCCGCCGCCCTGGCCTGAGCGGGAGGCCGCATGAGTGTCGCCTGGGCCCTGTTCGTACCCGCCTGCTTCGCCCTCAACCTGGCGCCGGGGCCGAACAACCTGCTGTCGCTGAACAACGCCGCCCGGCACGGTTTCGCCACCGCCTCGCTGGCCGGCGGCGGGCGCCTGCTGGCATTCGCCGGCATGCTCGCCCTGGCCGCCTCCGGGCTGGCGCTGGTGCTGCACACCTCGGCCTGGCTGTTCCTGGCGATCAAGCTGCTCGGCGCTGCCTACCTGTTGTGGCTTGCGGTGCAATTGTGGCGGACCGATGCGCAGCCACTGGCGAACGAAGCCAGCCCGGCGCGTCCCAGCCTCTGGCGCCTGGGGCGCCAGGAGTTCCTGGTGGCGGCGGGCAACCCGAAGGCGATCCTGATCTTCACCGCCTTCCTGCCGCAGTTCGTCGATCCCGGCCAACCGCTGGGCGCCCAGTTCGCCCAGCTCGGAGCGGCATTCCTGCTGCTCGAATGGCTGGCCATCGCTCTTTATTCCTATGCCGGGCTCCACCTCGGCCGGCTGCTCGCCGGCCAGCGGGCCCGGCGTCTGTTCAACCGCGGTTGCGCCGCGCTGCTCGGCAGCGCGGGACTGGGCCTGCTGCTCAGCCGCCGTCCGGCCTGACCGTTCCACTCCGTTTCGAGGAAACCCACATGTCGCAATCCCTGTTCAGCCTGGCCTTCGGCGTCGGCACCCAGAACCGCCAGGAAGCCTGGCTGGAAGTGTTCTACGCGCTGCCGCTGCTCAAGCCGTCGAGCGAAATCGTCGCCGCCGTCGCACCGATCCTTGGCTACGCAGCCGGCAACCAGGCGCTGACCTTCACTTCGCAGCAGGCCTACCAGTTGGCCGACGCCCTGAAGGGTATCGACGCCGCTCAGTCGGCCCTGCTCTCGCGCCTGGCGGAAAGCCAGAAGCCGCTGGTCGCCACCCTGTTGGCGGAAGACGCCGCGCCGTCCTCCACCCCGGAGGCCTACCTCAAGCTGCACCTGCTCTCCCACCGCCTGGTCAAGCCGCACGCTGTGAACCTGAGCGGCATCTTCCCGCTCCTGCCGAACGTGGCCTGGACCAATATCGGCGCGGTGGACCTGGCCGAACTGGCCGAACTGCAACTGGAAGCGCGACTGAAGGGCAAGCTGCTGGAAGTCTTCTCCGTCGACAAGTTCCCGAAGATGACCGACTACGTGGTCCCGGCCGGCGTACGCATCGCCGACACCGCCCGCGTGCGCCTGGGCGCCTACATCGGTGAAGGCACCACGGTGATGCACGAAGGTTTCGTCAACTTCAACGCCGGCACCGAAGGCCCGGGCATGATCGAAGGCCGCGTATCCGCCGGCGTGTTCGTCGGCAAGGGGTCGGACCTGGGCGGCGGCTGCTCGACCATGGGCACCCTTTCCGGTGGCGGCAACATCGTCATCAGCGTCGGCGAAGGCTGCCTGATCGGCGCCAACGCCGGCATCGGCATCCCGCTGGGCGATCGCAACATCGTCGAGGCCGGCCTGTACATCACCGCCGGCACCAAGGTCGCCCTGCTCGACGAGCAGAACGCCCTGGTGAAAGTGGTCAAGGCCCGCGACCTGGCCGGTCAGCCCGACCTGCTGTTCCGCCGCAACTCGCAGAACGGTGCGGTGGAGTGCAAGACCAACAAGACCGCCATCGAGCTGAACGAAGCGCTGCACGCGCACAACTGAGCCCAGCTCGCCTCCCCGCTCGCCCGACGGCGCTCGCCAGCGCCGCCGGGTGCGCTACCCTTTCCCCTGTAACCGTCCTCGCACAGTGTCCGCCATGTCCCTGCCGTCTCCCTGGCGCGCCGACTTTCCGGCCTTTTCCGCCTTCGCCGCGGAAGGCCTGACCTACCTCGACAGCGCCGCCACCACCCAGAAGCCACAGGCCGTACTCGACGCCCTGAACAGCTACTACCTTGGCGGCGCCGCCAACGTCCACCGCGCCCAACATGTCCCCGGCGAGCGCGCCACCCGGGCCTTCGAGGCCGCGCGCAGCCGCGTCGCCCACTGGCTGCACGCCGGCAACCCGGCCGAGGTGCTGTTCACCCGCGGTACCACAGAGGCGATCAACCTGGTGGCCTATGGCCTGGAGCGGCATTTCCGGCCTGGCGACGAACTGCTGGTCAGTGCCCTGGAACACCATGCCAACCTGCTTCCCTGGCAGCAGTTGGCCCTGCGCCGCGGCCTGGTCCTGCGCGTATTGCCGCTGGACGAGCGCGGGGTGATCGACCTGGAGCAGGCCCGCCATATCATCGGCGAGCGTACCCGCCTGCTGGCGATCAGCCAGTTGTCCAACGTTCTCGGCACCTGGCAACCGGTGGTGGAGTTGATCCAGCTGGCCCGCGAGCGCGGTGCCTGGACCCTGGTCGACGGCGCCCAGGGCAGCGTCCACGGACGCCACGACCTGCCGGGCCTGGGCTGCGACTTCTACGCATTCTCCGGCCACAAGCTCTACGGCCCCGACGGCATCGGCGTGCTCTGGGGTCGCCCACAGGCCCTGGAGCAACTGGCGCACTGGCAGTTCGGCGGCGAGATGGTACGCCACACCGGCTTCCACGAAGCCAGCTTCCATGCCGCTCCGCTCGGCTTTGAGGCGGGCACCCCGGCGGTTTCCGCGGCGATCGGCCTAGGCGCGACCATCGACTGGCTGGCCACCCTGGACGAAGCCGAAGTCGCCGCCCACGAAGGCGCCCTCCACGCCCGCCTGCTCGCCGGCCTGCTGGCGCGCGACGGCGTCAGCCTGCTCGGCGAACCGCAGGCGGCGCTGGCCAGCTTCTGCGTCGACGGCGTGCACGTCGCCGATCTCGCCCACCTGCTCGGCGAACAGGGCATCGCGGTGCGCGCCGGCCACCATTGCGCGATGCCGCTGCTGCAACGCCTCGAGGTACCCGGCGCCCTGCGTGTCTCGCTGGGCTTGTACAACGATGCCGACGACCTGGAGCGCTTCTTCCTGGCCCTCGACCGCTCACTGGAGTTGCTGCGATGAACCCGGTTCTCCCCGAACAGGCCCAGGAGGCACTGGACGCCTTCGGTCACACCGCCAGTTGGGAACAGCGTGCGCGTCTGCTGCTGCAATGGGGCGAGCGCCTGGCGCCGCTCGCGGAACACGAACGCCAGGAAGAGCATCGCGTGCACGGTTGCGAAAGCCTGGTCTGGCTGCTCGGCGAGCAGCGCGACGGCCACTGGCGCTTCCGTGCCGACAGCGACGCGCGCCTGATCCGCGGCCTGCTGGCGGTGCTGCTGGCACGGGTCGACGGCATCGAGACCCGCGAACTGGCGCGCCTGGACCTCAACGACTGGTTCACCTGCCTGGGTCTTTCCCGCCAACTGTCGCCCTCGCGCAGCAACGGCCTGAACGCCGTGCTGCAACGCATGCGCGAACTGGCCGGCCAGACCGCCGGCTGAGCCCGCTCAGCGCGCCAGCAGCTCCGGCAGGTGCCGGGCCAGGGCGCGGTAGCGGTCCTCTTCGATCCGATAGGCCCAGTCAGGATGGGCGGCGACCTCGCCCTCGGCGAAACCCTCGACGCTCTTCGGCAACAACCAGTATTGCTCGCCCTGGCGCCGAATCTCGCCATCCAGGCGCGCGCCGGAAAACGTCCGCAGGCTGAACGCCAGGAGCAATGGCGCCTGTCTGAATCCCACCTGCGCCAGCGGCGCTACATCGGCGAAACGCAGGTCGGCGAACAGCGCCGCCGCGCCGTTGGCCGCTGCCTCATAGGCCAGTTTGCGCCCTGAGGGCAATTGCCGGACCTGCAGGTTCGGCTGCCCGGCGTCGTCGCGATAGAGATCCAGACGCTCGCCCTTCGGATAGCGCAGTTGCAGTTCGCGCACCCGGGCGAAGGGCAGCGTGGCGATCCGCCGGTCGAGCCACTCCAGTTCGTTGTTCGGCAACGGCAGGCGCTTGTCGATCAGCCAGGTCTGCGGATCGCCCAGTCGTCGTACGAAGCTACCGCCATGCTGCGCATCCTTGCCTACCAGCAGCACCAGAGGCTCGCTGGACTGCCGCTGCAGGCTCAGGCGTAGCGCCTGCCCCTCGCCACGCTCCGCCAGGCCAAGCAGCGCGTGGTTCTTCGGGTTGGCGCTCTTCGCCTCGACCTTGCGCGCCTCTGCCAACGCCTCGAGCAGCGCCGACAAGCGTAGCCGGTCGGCCGGATAGTCGGCCTTGGCCGGCAGGACCCACGCGCCCGCACGCCGCTCGACCCGGATATCCGGCGAACCGTCGGCAAACTGCATGTGCAGGCCACTCAGCGTCGCGTTGTCCAGTTCCGGCAGCCAGCGCTCTGCCGCCGGCAAGGCAGGTACCTCGGCTGCGCGCTCGCGCTGCAGCCAGGCGAAGGTTCCGGCCAGCGCCGCCACCAGCGCCAGCAGGACGATCAGCGTATTGCGCCGCATGCGTCAATGCCCTCCCCTGGCCATGCGCCGGCGCCGCCAGAGCCAGCCGAGCAGCACGCCGACCGTGAGCAACGAGGGAACCAGGGCGATATTGACCAGCTTCAGGGTGCGGCCCAGTGCGTCGATATCGGCGTTCAACTGGTACTGCACCTCGCGCAGCTCCTTGCGGATGCGCAGCTTCTCCTGCATGTACTGGCGCACCGTGGCCTGCTGTTCGGGCGTCAGTTCGACGGCCTTCTCCGGGTCGGCACCCTGCTGTAGGGCGGCGAGTTGCTGCTCGGTATCGGCGAGGCGCTGCTTGAGCTGCTCCTCCTTCTGCCGGAAGCTCGTCTCGGCCTCGCGCTGCAGGCGCTCGACCACCACGAACGGCCGGCTGAACCGGCCGCGGGAGCGCACGCTGATCAGCGCGTCGGTGCCCGACAGGTTGTCCAGCGCGTTGACCACCAGCGCGCCGTTGTCGGCCCAGGGCTGCGGCACGCGCTGGCCGAAGAAGTCCTGCACCTGGACCCACATGCGATCGCTGAGCAGGTCGGTATCGGCCACGACGATGACATTGATGTTGTGCGCCTCCTTCAGGCCTTCGCGATGCCCCTCGATGCCCTCCGCGAAGGCACTCTTCGCCGGCCCCTGGATACGGGCGGCGAGAGTATGCCGCCGGCCGCTCGGGCGCAGCTCGCGCATCAGATCGCCGGGGTCACGCAGCAGGCCGAAGCGCGAGGCATCGAACGGCATCGCCTGGGCCGAGCTTTGCAGCAAAGGCGTGAAGCTGGTGCTCGCTCCGGGGAGCCTTTCGAGGATGCCGGGCGTCGCCAGGGTCAGGCTTTCCAGGCCGGCAGTGGCGATGTCGTCCTGATCCAGCGCCTCGCGCGGCAAGCTGAGCCAGGCCGGATGCCGGGCCGGACGCTGGTCCCGGCCAAGACTGATGGACATCGCATAGGCGCCATCGCCGAGCACCTTGCCCGGCAGCAGCCGCAGCCCCCAGGCCTCGAACAGCGGCGCGAGGTCGGACGACTTGTCGCCATCCAGCGTAGCGGCGAAATCGCTGCCGCTGTCGGCCTCGCTGAAGGGGTCGACGAACGCCAGCAGCTTGCCTCCGCGCAGGACGAACTGGTCGATGGCGTATAGCGTCTGCTCGGGTAACTGCTTGGGATGCACCAGCAGCAGCACCGAGACCTCCGGCGGGATTTCCGTGGCATCGCTCTTGAGGCTGCGCAGGTCGAATTGCTGGCGGATTTCCTCCATGACCATCCACGGCGAGGTCGGCTGCCGGCTGGCCATGTCGAAGCCGCCATTGAGCGGCAGCGACGACATCAGTCCGACCACCGGCCGCTGCGGCTGTGCCAGGGTCTGCACCAGGCGGCTGATGTCGTATTCGAGGAACTCCTCCTGATCGAGCGGGAAGAAGGGTATGACCTGGACTCCGTCCAGGGCGTTGCTGCCGGCCAGGCCGAAGTACAGGTTGTCGCCGCCCTGCTGCAGGGGAATTCCTTGCAGGCCGAACTCGGTGGCCTTGTCCTCGTTCTCGGAGAACGGCTCGGGATCGATCACCTGCAGGCGAATCCTGCCGTTCGCCTCGCGCTCGTAGGCGCGCAGCAGTTCCTCGACGCGCCTGGCGTAGTTGCGCAGCGGCACCAGTTCCCGGGCACCGCTATCCGAATAGAAGAAGTACAGGTTGATCGGCTCGTCGAGGCCGGCCAGGATCCGCTTGGTGCCGGGGCTGATGGTGTAGAGCTTCTGCTCGGTCAGGTCGAGCCGCGCGCCGCTGAACAGCAGGCCGGAGACCATGTTGAAGGCCAGGAACGCCAGCGCGATCAGCAACAGCCCGGCGCCAGAGGACAACACGCGTTTCATCGACTCCCCCTCATTCGGCTTTCTTCAGCTCGACCGCCACCGCCGTGGCGGCCAGCCAGGCGACGATCAGGCTGACGAAATACAGCAGGTCGCGCAGGTCGATGACGCCCTTGCTGACGGCATCGAAGCGGGTCAGCAGGCTCAGCGAGGCCACCGCATCGAGCAACCACTGCGGCGCCCACTGGCTGAACGCATCGAGCACCAGCGGAAAGCCGCTGAGCATGAACAGGAAGCAGGCGGCCACGGCGAGGATGAAAGCGATCACCTGGTTCTTCGCCAGGGCCGACATGCACGAACCGATGGCCAGGTAGCCGCCGGCCAGCAGCCAACTGCCCAGGTAGCCGGCGAGAATCGCACCGTTGTCCGGCTCGCCCAGGTAGTTCACCGTGAGCACCATGGGGAAGGTCAGCAGCAGCGCGATTCCGGCGAACGCCCAGGCGGCCAGGAACTTGCCGGCCACGGCTTCGAAGCGGGTCAGCGGCAGGGTCATCAGCAGCTCGATCGAGCCGGACTTGCGCTCCTCCGCCCACAGGCGCATGGCCAGCGCGGGAACCAGGAACAGGTAGAGCCAGGGATGGAAGGCGAAGAAGGAGGCCAGGTCGGCCTGGTTGCGTTCGTAGAAGTTGCCCAGGTAGAAGGTGAACACGCCCGCCAGGACCAGGAAGATCACGATGAACACATAGGCCAGCGGCGTGGCGAAATAACTCGCCAGCTCGCGCTTGAAGATCACCGGCAGTTGCTTCATGCCTCCGTCCCCCGGGTCAGGTTGCGGAATACCTCGTCGAGCCGGCCGCGCTCCACGTCCAGTTCGCGGATCCGCCAGCCGCGCTCGGCGACCAGCCCGCTGACCTGGGGAAAGATCACCGCGCCCGGCTGCGCCAGGACGGTCAGGCTGCCTTCGGCGGGGTTCTCCTCGATGCCCGCCACGCCCGGCAGCACCGCCAGCGCCACGGTATCCAGGGGGTCGTCGCTGTAGAGCGTCACCGCCTGGTGGTAGCGCGAGCGGCTGGCCAGCTCCAGCGGCGTGCTGTCCGCCAGCAGCCGCCCGCCGCCGATCACCAGGGCGCGGCTGCACAGCGCCGAGACTTCCTCGAGGATATGGGTGGAGATGATCACGATGCGCTCCTGCGCGAGGCCGCGGATCAGTTCGCGGACCTGGTGCTTCTGGTTCGGATCGAGCCCGTCGGTGGGCTCGTCGAGCACCAGCGCCCGCGGTTCGTGGAGGATCGCCTGGGCCAGGCCGACACGCCGGCGGAAGCCCTTGGAGAGGGTTTCGATGGTCTGCCGGCGCACCTCATCCAGTTCCAGCAGCCCCAGTGCCCGGGCGACCCGCTCGCGCTTGCCGGCACCACGGTAGCCACGGATCTCGGCGATGAAATCGAGGAAGCCCTGCACGGTCATTTCCGCGTAGCAGGGCGAACCTTCCGGGAGGTAGCCGATCAGCCGCTGCGCCTGCAGCGTGCGGTTGCGGATGTCGAAGCCGAAGATGCTCGCGGTGCCGGCGCTGGGCGCCAGGAAGCCGGTGAGCATCTTCATGGTGGTGGACTTGCCGGCGCCGTTCGGACCGAGGAAGCCCAGTACCTCCCCCGTCTCCACCTGGAAGGACAGGTCGTCCACCGCCACCCGCGAGCCGAAGCGTTTGCCGAGGTTTCTTGTTTCGATCATGGTCCCCTACCTGTTCCGGCGGCCGCCGCCATGTCCGGCCAGGGCCGCGAAAAACGCGCAGGGACTATAGCCGAAGCGCCCCGCCGCCTGGCAATACGGGGCATCGGGAGAACCTTGGCAAAACGTGACAGAACCCGAACGCCTGCCGAAGGTTCTACATTCGCAACCTGTTCGCCGCCGTTCGCCGTAGGACGCGTTGCGTTCTTTTGCGGCCCTCCGGGGATTGCGGCAAACTAGCCGCGCCCGTCACGCCGGGTCCCGATCAACTGCCAGTAGACACCGTATGCCCCGCTACCCTTTCCGCCGCTTTGGTTTTGGCGCCCTGCGCCGCCTGCTGTACCTCTGGGTACGCTCGGAAACCATCAACCAATCGGCCTTCACCCTGAAGATCGACCGCAGCAAGCCGGTGCTCTACGTGCTGCAACAGCCTTCGGTCAGCGATCTCGCGGTAGTGGATACCGAATGCCGCAAGGCCGGGCTGCCGCGTCCGGTGATGCCGGTAGCGGTAGGCGACGCCATCGAGCCGGCGGCGTTCTTCTACCTGACGCCCGAACCCGACTGGCTCGGCCGCCAGGATAAGCGCGGCGCCTCGCCGACCCTGGTGCGCATGCTCGCCGCGGTCGGCCAGAACGGTCTCGACGACGCGCAGATCATTCCGGTCAGCGTGTTCTGGGGACAATCACCGGACAGCGAATCGAGCCCCTGGAAGCTGCTGTTCGCCGACAACTGGGCGGTCACCGGGCGCCTGCGCAAGCTGGCGCGCATCCTGATCCTCGGACGCAAGACCCGCGTGCAGTTCTCCGCGCCGATTCACCTGCGCGAGCTGGTGGAACAGGGCAAGGGCCACGAACGCACGCTGCGCATGGTCAACCGTATCCTCCGGGTGCACTTCCGCAACCTGAAGACCGCGGTGATCGGTCCCGACCTGTCGCACCGCCGCAACCTGGTCAAGGGCCTGCTGCGCGCGCCGCTGGTACGCCAGGCGATCAGCGAGGAATGCGAGAGCGAACGGATATCCCAGGAAAAGGCCGAAGGCATCGCACTGCGCTACGCCAATGAAATCGCCTCGGACTTCTCCTATCCGGTGATCCGCTTCCTCGAAGTCATCCTCAGCTGGTTCTGGAACAAGCTGTACGAAGGTGTCAAGGTCAACCACATCGAGCGGGTGCAGGACGTGGCCCAGGGCAACGAGATCGTCTACGTGCCCTGCCACCGCAGCCACATCGACTACCTGCTGCTCTCCTACCTGCTGTTCCGCAACGGCCTGACCCCGCCGCACATCGCCGCCGGGATCAACCTGAACATGCCGGTGATCGGCTCGATCCTGCGCCGCGGCGGGGCCTTCTTCATGCGCCGCAGCTTCAAGGGCAACCAGCTCTACACCGCGGTGTTCAACGAGTACCTGCACACCCTGTTCTCCCGCGGCTTCTCCACCGAGTACTTCGTCGAGGGCGGCCGTTCGCGCACCGGGCGCATGCTCCACCCACGCACCGGCATGCTCGCCATCACCCTGCGCAGCTTCCTCCGTGACTCGCGCCGGCCGATCGTCTTCGTGCCGGTCTACATCGGCTACGAGCGCGTGCTGGAAGGCCGCACCTACCTCGGCGAACTGCGCGGCGCGACCAAGAAGAAGGAGTCGATATTCGACCTGTTCAAGGTGGTCGGCGCCCTGAAGCAGCGTTTTGGCCAGGTCTGGGTGAACTTCGGCGAGCCGATCCATCTCGACCAGTTCCTCGACCGCCACCAGCCCGACTGGCAGGACCAGGACCTCGGCCCGGAATACCGCCCCGACTGGCTGCCGCAGACCACCAACCTGCTGGCCAAGGACGTCGCCCGCCACCTCAACGACGCGGCGGCGATCAACCCGGTCAACCTGGTCGCCCTGGCGCTGCTCTCCACCAGCCGCCAGGCCCTCGACGAAAGCGCCCTGGCGCGAATCCTCGACCTCTACCTGGCGTTGCTGCGCAAGGTGCCCTACTCGCCCAGCGCGACCCTGCCGGACGGCGACGGCCAGGCCCTGATCGAATACGTGAAGAGCATGAACCTGCTGGCCGAGCAGAAGGACGCGCTGGGCCGCATCCTCTATCTCGACGAACAGAACGCGGTGCTGGCGACCTACTACCGCAACAACGTCCTCCACGTCTTCGCCCTGCCGGCGCTGATCGCCAGCTTCTTCCAGAGCAACTCGCGGATCAGCCGCGAACAGTTGCTGCGCTTCGCCCGCGCGCTCTATCCCTACCTGCAGGCGGAACTGTTCATCCGCTGGAGCCTGGACGAACTCGACGCGGTGATCGACCAGTGGCTGGCGGCCCTGGTGGAACAGGACCTGCTGCGCCAGGAGAACGACACCTTCATCCGCCCGGCGCCAAGCTCGCGGCAATACGTGCTGCTGATCCTCCTCGCTCGTTCGGTGACCCAGACCCTGCAGCGCTTCTACATGGCCATCGCCCTGCTGCTCAACGCCGGGCAGAACGCCCTGACCGCCGAGGAACTGGAGAACCTCTGCACCGTGATGGCCCAGCGCCTGTCGATCCTGCATGGCCTGAACGCCCCGGAGTTCTTCGACAAGAGCCTGTTCCGCCACTTCATCCAGACCCTTCTCGACCTGCGCGTGCTGCGCAAGGACGAGGCCGGCAAGCTGAGCTACCACGAACTGCTCGGCGAACTGGCCGAAGGCGCCGCCAAGCGCGTGCTGCCGGCGGAGATCCGTCTGTCGATCCGCCAGGTGGCGCTGGAGCGCCCCGCCGAGGAAGCCGCCGCCGAAAGCAACGACGCGGCCGCCAACTGAAGCCCGGCGCCCGCCCCGCGAGGGACGGGCGTCGCTCCGCTGAAATATCCTGCGACCTTTCCCTGTTCCGGCCCGGCAACCTATGCTGGTTTCCCGGGTCAGAGGCCCGCTCGTTTTTTTGTTCCGTCTGAAAGGAGGCTCCCATGAAAAAACTGCCATTGCTGCTCGCCGCCAGCATTCTCGCCGGCTGCGGTACCCAGCAATCGACTTCGAACGCCAGCTTCGATGGTGAGGTCTTCTACCGCGAGCGTATCGCCCTGCCGCCCTCGGCGCGCCTGAGCGTGAGCCTGGAAGACGTGTCCCTGGCCGACGCCCCCTCGGTGCAGTTGGCCAGCCAGACCCGCGAGATCAACAGCCAGGTGCCGCTGGCGTTCCACCTGGAGTACGACCCGAAGCAGGTCAAGCCGGGCCACAGCTATGCGGTGAGCGCGCGCATCGAGCTGAACGGCCAGTTGCTGTTCATCAACACCACCCGCCACTCGGTGAAACTCGACGGCAGCGACCCGCAGCCCTATCGCGTGCAGGTCGAATCGGCGCGCTGAAGCACACCGCGGCATGCCGCCGGTGCGAACCGGCGGTTCCCTCCAGTACACTCCACCTCCTATTCGCTACCGGTTGCCGATCCACCTCACGACGAGCGGCCGGATACCCCGTACGTTCCACATCAAGGACGCTGTCATGTTCCGACTCACTGCCCTCTGCGCCGGCCTGCTACTCTCGGCCAACGCCCTCGCCCTGTCCCTCGCCGACCTGTCGCAGAACGACGCCTCCAGCGGCCTGAAGGACGCCCTGACCCAGGGCGCGCAGATCGCCGTCCGCCAGCTTGGCCAGCCGGGCGGCTTCAACAACAACCCGGACGTGCGCATCGAACTGCCCGGCAAGCTGGGCAAGGCGGCGAAGCTGATGAAGCAGTTCGGCATGGGCGCCCAGGTCGACCAGCTCGAGGCGAGCATGAACCGCGCCGCCGAGGCTGCCGTGCCGCAGGCCCAGGGCCTGCTGTTGGAGGCGGTGAAGAAGATGACCGTGGCCGACGCCAAGGGCATCCTCAAGGGCGGTGACGACGCCGCCACCGAATACCTGGACAAGTCCAGCCGCGAACAGCTGCGCGCGAAGTTCCTGCCGATCGTCAAGCAGGCCACCGACGAGGTCGGCCTGGTCAAGCAGTACAACGCCTTCGCCAGCCAGGCGGCGACCCTTGGGGTGGTCGATGCGAAGAGCGCCAACGTCGAGGGCTATGTCACCGAGCAGGCCCTCGACGGGCTCTTCGAGATGATCGCCAGGCAGGAGAAGAGCATCCGCCAGAACCCGGCGGCTGCCGCCACCGGCCTGGCCAAGAAGGTCTTCGGCGCGGCCAGGTGAGTCGACGGACGGGGCGCGATCGCCCCGTCCCCTTCTCCCGTCAGGCCCGCGCCTCGTCCTTCTTCACGCGGAACCAGGCGGCATAGAGCGCCGGCAGGAACAGCAGGGTGAGCACGGTGGCGACGATCAGCCCGCCCATGATCGCCACCGCCATCGGCCCGAAGAACACGCTGCGCGACAGCGGGATCATCGCCAGCACCGCCGCCAGCGCGGTCAGCACGATGGGCCTGAAACGCCGCACGGTAGCCTCGATGATGGCGTGCCAGCGATCCAGTCCATGGCTGATATCCTGTTCGATCTGGTCCACCAGGATCACCGAGTTGCGCATGATCATGCCGGCCAGGGCGATGGTCCCGAGCATCGCCACGAAGCCAAACGGCTGGCGGAACAGCAGCAGGAACAGAGTCACGCCGATCAGGCCCAGCGGTGCGGTGAGGAATACCATCGCCATCCGCGAGAAGCTGCGCAACTGCACCATCAGCAGGCTCAACACCACCACGATGAACAGCGGCACGCCGGCGTTCACCGAACTCTGGCCCTTCGCCGCGTCCTCCACCGTTCCGCCCACCTCCAGCAGGTAGCCGTCCGGCAGCTCGGCGCGGATCGGTTCCAGGGTCGGGGCGATCTGCGCGACCAGGGTCGCCGGCAGCGAATCGTCGTAGATATCGGCGCGCACGGTGACCGTCGGCAGGCGGTTGCGGTGCCAGATGATCCCCTCTTCGAAACCGTATTCGAGCGTGGCGATCTGCGACAGCGCCACGCTCCGGCCATTCTCGGTCGGCACCGCCAGGCTCGGCAGCAACGACAGGTCGCGACGCTCCTGCTCGGTGCCGCGCAGGAGGATCTCGATCAGCTCGTTGTCTTCGCGGAAGAAGCTCACATGCGAACCGGTCAGCGCGCTCTGCAGGAACTGCGACAGGCTGGCGGTGCTCACCCCCAGGGCACGGGCGCGCTCCTGGTCGATGCTCAGGTACACCACCTTGCTCGGCTCTTCCCAATCCAGGTGCACATTCACCACGTGCGGGTTCTCGCGCATCCTGTCGGCGACCTTGCGCGCCAGTTCGCGAACCTGCGGGATGTCCTCGCCGGAAACCCGGAACTGCACCGGATAGCCCACCGGCGGCCCGTTCTCCAGGCGACTGATGCGGCTGCGCAGGTGCGGGAAGTCCTCGTTCATCCGCTCGATCAGCCACTTGCGCAGCGCCTCGCGGCTCTCCAGGTCCTTGGCCAGCACCACCACCTGGGCGAAGCTGGCCGCCGGCAACTGCTGGTCCAGCGGCAGGTAGAAGCGGGGCGAGCCGGTGCCGACGTAGGCCACGTAGTTGTCGATGCCGTCATGGCCCTGCAGCATTTTTTCCAGGCGCTGGACTTCCTCGCCGGTCGAACGCAGCGAGGCGCCCTCGGCCAGCTTGATGTCCAGCAGCAGCTCCAGGCGCGCCGAGGGCGGGAAGAACTGCTGCGGCACCAGGCGGAACAGCAGCAGCGCGCCGACGAAGGCGGCGAGGGTCAGGACGATCACCGTCTTGCGGTAGCGCACGCACCACTCCACCAGACGCCGGAAGCGCTGGTAGAAGGCCGTTGCATAGGGATCGTAGCCGTCGGCGCTGCCGCCGTGCTTCTGCGCGTGCAGCCTGGCCAGGTCCGGCAGCAGCTTGGCCCCCAGGTAGGGAACGAAGACCACCGCGGCGAACCAGGAGACCACCAGGGCGATGGTCACCACCTGGAACAGCGAGCGGGTGTATTCGCCAGTGCCGGACTGCGCGGTGGCGATCGGCAGGAAGCCGGCGGCGGTGATCAGGGTGCCGGTGAGCATCGGGAAGGCGGTGCTGGTCCAGGCGAAGCTGGCCGCCTTGAGGCGGTCGTAGCCCTGCTCCATCTTCACCGCCATCATCTCCACCGCGATGATCGCGTCGTCCACCAGTAATCCCAGCGCCAGCACCAGGGCGCCGAGGGAGATCTTGTGCAGGCCGATGCCGAAGTAATGCATGGCGGCGAAGGTCATCGCCAGCACCAGCGGGATCGACAGCGCCACCACCAGGCCGGTGCGCAGGCCGAGGGAGAAGAAGCTCACCAGCAGGACGATCACCAGCGCCTCGGCCAGCACCCGGATGAACTCGCCGACCCCGGTACGTACCGCCGCCGGCTGGTCGGACACCTTGCGCAGTTCCAGTCCGGCCGGCAGCGACTGCTGCAGGCGGGCGAACTCGGTTTCCAGGGCCTTGCCCAGCACCAGGATGTCGCCGCCCGGCTTCATCGCTACCGCCAGGCCGATGGCGTCCTCGCCCATGAAGCGCATGCGCGGCGCCGGCGGATCGTTGAAGCCGCGGCGAACCTCGGCCACGTCGCCGATGCGGAAGGTGCGGTCGCCGACGCGGATGGGGAAGTCGCGGATCTCCTCCACCGAATCGAAACGCCCGGAAACGCGCAACTGCACGCGGTCGCTGGCGGTCTCGAAGAACCCGGAGGAGGCCACCGCGTTCTGTTCCTCCAGCGCCTTCTGTACCGCCGCCAGGGGCAGGCCGAGGGTGGCCAGCTTGGTGTTGGACAGGTCGATCCAGATCTTCTCGTCCTGCAGGCCGATCAGTTCGACCTTGCCGACGTTCCTGATCCGCTGCAATTGCAGTTGCAGGCGGTCGGCATAGTCCTTCATCACCGCATAGTCGAAGCCCTTGCCGGTGAGCGCATAGATGTTGCCGTAGGTGGTGCCGAACTCGTCGTTGAAGAACGGGCCCTGGATGCTTTGCGGCAAGGTGGCGCGAATGTCGCTGATCTTCTTGCGGATCTGGTACCAGAGTTCGGGGATCTCGCTGGAATGGATGTCCTCGCGGGCCATGAAGGTCACCTGCGAGACGCCGGGGCGGGAGAAGGACACGATGCGATCGTAGTCGCCGGTTTCCATCAGCTTCTTCTCGATACGCTCGGTGACCTGCCGGGCCACCTCTTCGGCGCTGGCACCCGGCCAGTTGGTCTGCACCACCATGGCCTTGAAGGTGAACGGCGGGTCTTCGCTCTGCCCCAGCTTGCTGTAGGACAGCGCGCCAACCGCGCCAAGCAGGAGCATCAGGTACAGGACGATCTGGCGATTCTGCAACGCCCAGGCGGAAAGGTTGAAGGACATGCGACTACTCCTTGGCCGCCAGTTTCACCGTGCGGTTGGCCCGGTCGATCGGACGCACCTGCTGCCCTTCGCGAAGCACCTGGACCCCGGTGGCCACCACCCAGTCGCCAGCCTTCAGGCCTTCGAGCACCGGCACCCGGTCCTCGGCATAGGGACCGGTGCGCACCGCCTGCCGGCGCAGGGTCGAGCTGCCCGGCTCGACCACCCAGACGAACGCCTGGCCGGCCTCTGCGGTCAGCGCCGACAAGGGAACCGATAACGGCACCGCCTCGGCGGCGGCGACGTAGACCCGCGCGCTCTGGCCCAGTTCGGCCGGAGTCGCGCGGTCGTCGAAGGCCACCCGGGCGGCGAAGGTACGCGATTGCGGATCGGCCGCGGGCGAGAGCTCGCGGATATGCCCGGCGAAGCGTCTGTCGCGTTGCGACCAGAGTTCGACCGACACCGGCTGGCCGATGCGGAAACGTTCGAAGCTGTGTTCCGGCAGGCCGATCAGCACCTCGCGTTCGCCGTCGGCGGCCAGGCTGAAGACCGTCTGTCCGGCCGCCACCACCTGGCCCACCTCGACGCGCCGGCTGGCGATCACGCCATCCTGGGGCGAGCGCAGCACGGCGTAGCCGGCCTGGTTGTCGGCGACGTTGAATTCGGCGCGGATCTGCTTCAGCCGCGCCTCGCCGGCGCGGTAGCTGTTCTGGATGTTCTCGAACTGGGAATGGCTGACCAGGTTGCGGTCGAGCAAGGTGCGGTAGCGCCGGTACTCGGCGCGCACGGTCTGCAAGTTGGCCTCGGCGGCACTGACCTGGGCCCGCGCCGCCTCCAGTTGCAGGCGCACGTCCTGGGGATCGAGTTCGGCCAGGGGCTGGTCCTTCTTCACCCGCTCGCCGACTTCCACCAGCCGGCGGATGACCTTGCCGCCGATGCGGAAGGCCAGCTCCGGCTCGTGGCGGGCGCGGATCTCGCCGGGAAAGGCCTGGCTCACCTCCCCCGCCGGCTGGGGCTGGACGACGATCGCCGGACGCGCCGCGGCTGGCGGCGGCGTGCCGTTGCCGCAGGCGGCGAGGAACAGGGAGGAAAGCAGGGACAGGGCGACGAGCGGGATATGGCGGTACATGTGACACCTTCCGCAAACTGCGTTCGAGTTCTTATACTGGGCGGTATAGTAAAAATACAGAACCCATCAGTCCAGTATTTCAATTGTATAAGCGCATGTCAGAACCCACCTCCTCCGTCGGTCCCGGCCGGCCCAAGGACCCGGCCAAACGGGAAGCCATTCTCGAGGCGGCCAAGCGCCTGTTCCTCTGCAACGGCTACGACGGCAGCAGCATGGAAGCCATCGCCTCGGAAGCCGGCGTTTCCAAGCTCACCGTCTACAGCCACTTCACCGACAAGGAAACCCTGTTCAGCGAAGCGGTGAAGGCCAAGTGCGCCGAGCAGCTTCCCGCCCTGTACTTCCAGCTGGCCGAAGGCGCGCCGCTGGAAAAGGTCCTGCTGAATATCGCCCGCGGCTTCCACCGGCTGATCAACAGCCACGAGGCGATCGCCCTGACCCGCCTGATGGCCGCGCAGGCCGGGCAGAACCCCAAGCTTTCCGAGCTGTTCTTCGAGGCCGGGCCGAAGCAGGTGATCGACGAGATGGAACGCCTCCTCGAGCAGGCCCGCCGCAGCGGCAAGCTGGCGTTCCCGGACGCGCGCCACGCCGCCGAACACTTCTTCATGCTGGTCAAGGGCTGCGCCAATTACCGTCTGTTGATCGGCTGCGCCGAACCGCTGGACGAGGCCGAAGGCGAGCGGCACGTGGAAGAGGTGGTGGCGCTGTTCCTGCGCGCCTTCGCCGCGGGCGGCTGACGCGGCTCAGGCGCGACGGCGGAAACGCACCCGCGCTCGCTGCGGACGCAGTGAAAACCAGCCGCGCGGCGCCAGGTCGCCGTCGTGCATGATGTCCCAGTGCTCGACCCAGTAGGCCAGCGCCGCCGCCAGATCGATCATCGCCATCGCGGTGCCGGGGCAGGCGCGGTCACCGAGGCCGAAGGGGAAGTAGGCGCCACGCGGCCAGCGCGCCGGTTCGAGGAAGCGCTCGGGACGGAACTCCAGCGGCGCCTCGAACCAACGGGGATCGCGCTGGGTGATCCAGCTCGAGACCATGGTCACGTCGCCGCGCTTCAGCCGCTGGCCGAACACCTCGATGTCCGCCGTCACCTGCCGCGGCGCCAGGCCGTAGGCCGGCGGGAACAGGCGCAGGCACTCCTGCAGGACCGCCCTGAGCAGCGCGCAATCGCGCAGGTCGGCGACCGAGCGGATCGCCGTCCAATTCACTCGCGCCAGCTCGGCGCGTAGCCGCGCGAGCAACTCGGGACGCTGGGCCAGCAGCAACAGGCTCCAGGTCAGGGTCACGCCGGTGGACTGGTGGGACGCCATGAGCAGGGTGCAGAGTTCATCGCGCAGGTCCGCCAGCGGCCGCGGCGAGCGCTCCGCCACCTCACCCACCGCCTCGCGCAACTGGCCCAGCGCCCAGCGCTTGCGCGGACACAGTTTGCTCGGAAACCAGTGGCCCAGCGGCAGGCCGGTGCTCATTTCCAGCAATGCCACCCGCGACAGCAGGCGCACCGCCTTGGCGATCCGATAGGCCGACGGTTGCAGGTCGACGTCGAACAGCGCGTGACCGCTGAGGGTGACGCTGAACGCAGCCATTTCCAGGTCGAGGTCGTATTCGCGCCCCTCCTCCACCCGCTCGCCCCACTCCGCGGCCAGGCGGCGAACCTCGCTGGCCGGCGGCGGCGCCAGGTGCGGCCGTACCTCCTTGCGCCGGGCCTGGGCGGGGGCGCCCTCGCGCATCATGAAGCTGCGCCCGTTCCACTGTTTCAGCATGCACAGCGCCGGCTGCCAGCGTTGCAGGTCATCGCGGCGATCGACCATCAATTCCTGCACCGCCTGCGGATGGAACAGGCACCAGAGGCGCTGCGGGCCCATGCGGGCGACCGCGAGGTCCGGCTGCGCGACGTGCATCTTCTGCAACCAGGCCAGCGGATCGCGCTGCATCTCCAGCCAGTGGCGGGCGCCGGCACGCCCGTCGTTGGCCCAGGGCAGGTGCGCCAGGCGCCGGCGAATCGGACAATCGATGGTCTGCTGCATGCTCGCCGCCTCCCTGCGGTGTCGACACTCAGCCCTTGCCCAGGGCCTTCTTCGGGTAGATGTCGTAGCGGCTGGACTTGCCTTCCAGGCTATAGCCGGGCTTGGGCCCTTCGATGATCGGCGCCTTGCGCGGGCGCTTCACCACCACCCGGTGGCTGGCCAGGGCCAGGGCCGCCTGCAACAGCGCCGGAGCGTCGAGATCGTCGCCCACCAGCGGCCGGAACAGACGCATTTCCTTCTTCACCAATGCGCTCTTGTCGCGATGGGGAAACATCGGGTCGAGGTAGATCACCTGCGGCGCCTCGCCATCCCAGACGCGCATCAGGTCCGCCGAGTTGCCGCCGAGCAGACGCATCCGCGCGGCGATCGGCGCCACGTCGGGATCGCGCCGGGCGCGCTCCAGGCCATCCTCGAGCAGGGCGGCGATCAGCGGCTGGCGCTCGACCAGGGTCACCTCGCAGCCCAGGCTGGCGAGGACGAACCCATCCCGGCCCAAGCCGGCCGTGGCGTCCAGGACCCGCGGACGGATGCCTGGCTGGACGCCGACCGCCTTGGCGATCATCTGTCCGCTGCCGCCGCCGAACTTGCGCCGGTGGGCGCTGGCGCCCTCGACGAAATCGACCCGCACCGGACCGGGGGAGTCCGCCCCCAGTTGCAAGACCTGCAAGCCCTGCTCGCCGACCTGCACGGCGAACTCCGCCTCGTCGTCCGCCGCCAGCGGCAGGCCGAGCCGCTCCGCCCAGCGCCGCGCAGCCTCGGCGCAATCGGCGGACAGGGCTTGGACATGCAGGCGAGGAGCGGCGGAATCGGTCATGGTCGGGCAATCGTCGGGGAAAGCGCGGATTTTGCCAGAGTTGACCCGCACGCGCTCACCGGCAGACCTTCCATAGGCCCATGTCGAGGTGGAAGTGATCCCGGTGGGCGGCGTTGTAGTCGGGCCCCAGCACCGCATTGAAACTGGCGCAGGCGCCGTCCCGCACGCGGCGCAGGAAGCGCCCGTCGGCGCTCTCGCCGGCCCAGTCCGTGGCCAGGCGGATCCGCCTCCCGTCGGCCAGGCGGAAGCCGCTGATGTCCAGGGCATTGGCCGAGGCATGCTGGCTGCGCCGACCGTCCTCGCGGTTGTAGACGTTGCGGCAGGCGAAGCTGCCGACATGCTCGACCCGCGCCAGCGGCTGGCCATAGATGTCCAGGGCTGCCGGTTGCAGCACGTGCCGCTCGAACAACGCATAGCTCACCGCCAGCGGGCAACTGGCGAGAAAGCTGCTGCTCAACTCCAGCGCCGCCCCAAGCACGCGCAGGCTGTTGCTCAACGGGCAGGTAGCCGATGGCGGGTCGTCGGCTACCCGCTGGTAGCGCAGTTGCGAGGTGGCCAGGGCGGCGTCGCAGAGGCTCCGGTCGTCGGCCAGCCGCCATAGCTTGTAGCGGGTCAGCAGGTTCGGCGGTTCGCGCACGTCCAGCGGCAGCCAGGGATTCCAGCGCGCCGGCAGATCGAGCCACTGGTAGCGCAGGGCGCCGACGGCCCCCGCCAGCAGCAGTAATGGCAGCAACCAGGCCAGGCGGCGCACGGGTTCAGCGGAACAGGTCGTTGATACGGTCGAAAGGCATCGCCGCACGGGTCGCTTCCAGGTCGCGCCGCGCCAGCGCCTGCGCCGCCTGATGGAAAGCGCCGAAGGCGACCCGGGCAAGATTCGAGCCCAGGCTCACGCGCTTGACGCCGAGGGCTTCCAGCTCGTCCAGCGACAGCTCCAGGCGCGGCGAACCGACCAGCACGTTGATCGGCTTCGGCGCCACCGCTTCGAGCACCGCGACGATCTGTTCGCGGCGGTTCAAACCGGGCGCGTAGAGCACATCGGCGCCGGCATCGGCGTAGGCGCGCAGACGCCGCAGGGTGTCGTCGAGATCCTCGCGACCATGCAGGAAGTTCTCCGCGCGGGCGCAGAGGGTGAACGGGAATGGCAACGCACGGGCCGCCTCGACCGCGGCAGCGACCCGCTCCAGCGCGGCGGAGAACTCATAGATGGGCTGTCCGGCGCGCCCGCTGGCATCCTCGATGGAACCACCGACCAGGCCGGCCTCGGCGGCCAGGCGGATGGTCGTGGCGCAGTCTTGCGGAGCATCGCCGTAGCCGTTTTCCAGGTCGGCGGCGACCGGCAGATCGGTGGCGGCGACGATCGCCCGGGCGTTTTCCAGCGCCTCAGTCCGGCTCACCGCGCCTTCCGCGTCGCGCCGGCCCAGGGAGAACGCCAGGCCTGCGCTGGTAGTGGCAAGGGCGTCGAAGCCGAGGCTGGCGAGCATCTTCGCCGAACCGGCATCCCAGGGATTGGGCAGGACCAGCATGCCGGGCCCCTGGTGCAGGTCGCGGAAACGTTCGGCGCGTTGGCGTTGGCTGGTCATGGCGGCGGGCTCCGTGGCGGGGAAAGGACTCCCTAGCCTAGGCGCAGGCCGGCGGAGCGTCGAGCGCCGCGCTCAGAGCAGGCCCAGTTGCTCCACTTCCGGGGCCGGGATCGGCTCGGGTAGCGCCGGCAAGCCTGGCAGGCGCTGGCCCAGCAGCGCATGGAAACGCTGGGCCTGCTGGGCCGCCAGGTGATTGTCGGGGGTATGCAGGAATACGTATGGAGTCAGGCCGGCCTCGATCCAGTCGGCCACCTTGTCGACCCAGGGCAAAAGGAACACCTCGTTGGCCGGCAGGTCGGGACCGCCGATGAAACGCACCTGTGGCGTATCGCTGAAGGCCGCCGGACGGATCGGCAGGCGCGGCTTCTTCGACTGGGCGTGGAGCACCGCCGGATCGTCCGAACGGCAACTGAACAGCGCCCGCGAATCCAGGCAGATGCGCTCCACGCCACGCTCGCGCAGGTGGCGGTTGAGCAGGCGCTCGTCCTCGCCTTTGTCGAAGAACGCCGGGTGGCGTACTTCCACGGCAATCCGTCGCGGACTCAGCTCATCGAGGAAATACAGCAGTTCGCCCAGGCGCTGCGGGGTGAACGCCGCCGACAGTTGCAGCCACAGCGGGCTGCCCCTTTCGCCAAGCGGCGCCAGCAGTTCGAGGAAGTCGCCGGCGGCCTCGAGCCGTTCGCGCAGGTCGCCTTCGTGACTGATATCGCGGGGAAACTTGGCACAGAAGCGGAACCCCGCCGGCATCGTCTCGGCCCAGCGCCGCACGGTTTCCGCCGAAGGCCGGGCATAGAAGGTGGTATTGCCCTCGACCGCGTTGAAGATGCCGCCGTAGTGTCCGAGGTAGTCGGCGGAACGCAATTCGCGCGGATAGAAGCTGCCGCGCCAGGCCGCCTCGTTCCAGGATGGACAACCGAGGAAATAAGGAAGGGAAACCACGGGAGCGCAGGGAACCGCTCAGGCGTAGAGGTCGAGGCCGAGGACATCCTCGGCGCCGGCGTCGATGTTGAGGCTGGCGGTGGAGTTGTAGCTGGCCAGGGCCATCGCCGCATGGCTGCTTACCGGGCGCTGGAACGCCAGCAGGTCGCGGGCGCTGACCGGCAGGCTGTCGCCGCCCGCCGAACTGGCCTGGACCTTGCGCGCCTGCGGCGCCTGCTCGAAGCCCTGGCTGCCGGAAACCGGCGCCGGCTGCTCGCGCCGCGCCTCGACCTCGCGCTGCACGTCGCGATACGGCGTGACCGCGGAGCCCGGTCGGGCGCTGCGCTCCAGCGGCAACGAAGAGGAAGAAAGACCGTCGATACGCATGATCAAAACCCGGGGAAGTCTCCACACTCTAGCCAGCCCCGAAAGGCTTGGCAATTACCGCTGCGCGGCATTTTCAGGGCGCTTTTTTCGGCGTCGCCACGTTGTCGCGCAGGTACACCGGCAGCGCCTGTTCCGCCTCCACGCCTTCGCCGCGCGCCCAGGCGAAGCCGGCCAGGCTGAGCAAGTCCTCGGCATGCGGCAGCAGGCTCGCGTCCAGCGCGGCCGGGCGCTGCGGCATGCGCTCGACGTAGCCCCAGCCGGTGCCGGCGCCGAACCAGTCCGCGGCAGCGGCGTCCCACGGTACGGCGACCCGCTCGGGCGGCAGTACCGCTTCGCTGCCGGCCAGGCGCATCTCGCCCTGTTGCAACTGGTAGCAACCCCAGTAGACCTCGTCCATCCGCGCGTCGATGCCCGCGGCGACCCGCTCCGCACCCTGCTCGCGGTAGGCCCGCTGGGCCAGGATCGCCAGGTCGGAGACCGCCAGTACCGGGCGCTGCAGGGCGAAGGCCAGGCCCTGGACCACGCCGATGGCGATGCGCACGCCGGTGAAGGCGCCCGGACCGCGCCCGAAGGCGATGGCGTCCACCGCGGACAGGGCGACGCCGGCCTCGTCGAGCAGGTCGCGGACCATCGGCAGCAGGCGCTGGGCGTGCAGGCGCGGGATCACCTCGTAGTGACTGAGCGCCCGCCCCTCGTGGAGCAGGGCGACGGAGCAGGCTTCGGTGGAGGTATCCAGGGCCAACAGAGTGGACATCGACGGTTCCGCGTGGTGAAAAAGACGCCGATTGTACCAGCCTTCGCCGCCCCGGAAACGCCGACGGCCCGCAAGCGGGCCGTCGGTGCTACAGCGCTGCGGATCAGCTCAGGGCCGAAAGCACTTTCGCGGTGATCTGCTCGACCGAGCCGACGCCGGCGATGCTGTGGTATTTCGGGGTGCCTTCGGCGGCCGACAGCTTCTGGTAGAAGTCGACCAGCGGCTTGGTCTGCGAATGATAGACCGACAGGCGGTGACGCACGGTCTCTTCCTTGTCGTCCTCGCGCTGGATCAGCTCTTCGCCGGTAACGTCGTCCTTGCCGGCGACCTTCGGCGGGTTGTGCTCGGTGTGGTACACGCGGCCGGAGGCCGGATGCACGCGACGACCGGCGATACGCGACACGATCTCCTCGTCGTCGACGGCGATCTCGACCACGTGGTCGATGGTCACACCGGCGTCCTTCAGCGCTTCGGCCTGCGGGATGGTCCGCGGGAAGCCGTCGAACAGGAAGCCCTTGGCGCAATCGGCCTCGGTGATGCGTTCCTTGATCAGGGCGATGATGATGTCGTCGGATACCAGGCCGCCGCTGTCCATCACGCCTTTCACCTGCTGGCCGAGCGGGCTGCCGGCCTTGACTGCGGCGCGCAGCATGTCGCCGGTGGAGATCTGCGGAATGCCGAACTTCTCGGTGATGAACCGTGCCTGGGTGCCTTTGCCGGCACCGGGTGCCCCGAGCAGAATCACACGCATCGATATGCTCCTTAGAATTGGTAAGCGAAAGTCTGGATCCGCCTCGTGGGGCCAATCTCGTATTTGCAGGAAACGGCACTGTATGGCGCCGAAAAGGCTGTCCAAGATACACAGCGCCCCCCCACCGCACAAGACACCGAAAGTTGCCCCCCGCCTTCCCTCATCCGGTGTTGCGCAGTCCGGCGGCGACCCCCGCGACCGTCACCAGCAGCGCCTGCTCCAGGCCGCCGCAGGCGTCGCCCCGGCAGCGCCGCGAACGGGCCAGAAGCTCAGCCTGGAGCAGGTGCAGCGGGTCTAGATAGCTGTTGCGCACGCTGATCGACTCGCGGGTCTCGCTGGCGTGGGCGAGCAGCAGCGACTGCCCGGTCAGTCCCAGTACCACGCGCACCGCCTGCGACAATAGGTCGCGTAAACGACGCCCCAGCGGACGCAGCTCGAGCGGCACTAGACGTTCGTCGTAGAGCCGCGCGATATCCGCGTCGGCCTTGGCCAGGACCATTTCCAGCATGTCGATGCGGGTGGTGAAGAACGGCCATCGCTCGCGCATCTGCCCGAGCAGCGCGCCCTCGCCACGCTCGATGGCGTTCAGCAAGGCGGTCTCCCAGCCAAGCCATGCCGGCAGCATCAGGCGCGTCTGGGTCCAGGCGAAGATCCAGGGAATCGCCCGCAGGCTCTCCACCCCGCCTTCGCGGCGCTTGGCCGGGCGGCTGCCCAGCGGCAGACGGCCCAGTTCCTGCTCGGGCGTGGCCAGGCGGAAATACTCGACGAACTGCGGATCGTCGCGCACCACCCTGCGGTAGGCCAGCAGCGCGTCCTTCGCCAGGCGGTCCATCTGCGCGCGCCAGGCCGGCTCCGGAGCCGGCGGCGGCATCAGGGTCGCTTCCAGCACTGCGGCGAGGTAGAGATTGAGGTTCTGTTCGGCGATGTCCGGCAGACCGAACTTGAAGCGGATCATCTCGCCCTGTTCGGTGACCCGGAAGCGCCCGGCCACCGAACCCGGCGGCTGCGACAGGATCGCCGCGTGGGCCGGCCCGCCGCCGCGACCGACGGTACCGCCGCGGCCGTGGAAGAGCAGCAACTCGACCTCGTGCTGGCGGCAGATCTCCACCAGTTTCTCCTGCGCCCGGTACTGCGCCCAGGCCGCCGTGAGAGTACCGGCGTCCTTGGCCGAATCGGAGTAGCCGATCATCACTTCCTGCACCCCGGAGAGCCGCGAACGGTAGCCCGGCAGCGTCAGCAGGCGCTCCATGCAGGGGCCGGCGTTGTCCAGGTCGTCGAGGGTCTCGAACAGCGGCACCACGCGCATCGGCCAGTCGACGCCGCTTTCCTTTAGCAGCAGTTGCACCGCCAGCACGTCGGACGGCTGGCCGGCCATCGAGATCACGTAGGACCCCAGCGACGCCGGTGGTGCGGCGGCGATCGCCCGGCAGGTGGCGAGCACCTCGGCGGTATCCGCCGAAGGCTGGTAGTGCGCCGGCAGCAGGGGGCGGCGGCTGTTCAGTTCCTCGAGAAGGAATTCCAGGCGGGTCTTCTCGTCCCACTCGTCGTAGCTGCCCAGCTCCAGGTACTCGGTGATCTCGCTCAGCGCGGCGGCATGGCGGGCCGAGTCCTGGCGCACGTCCAGGCGTACCAGGAACAGGCCGAAGGTGGCGGCGCGGCGCAGGCAGTCGAGCAACGCGCCATCGGCGATCACGCCCATGCCGCAGGCGTGCAGCGACTCGTGGCACAGTTGCAGCGGCTCGACCAGGTCGCGGTTGTGCTCCAGGACGCCCTCCGCGGCCGGCACCTCGCCGGCCAGGGCCTGGTGGGTCCAGTTGCGGGTCACGCGCAGGCGCTCGCGCAATTGCTTGAGCAGGGCGCGATAGGGCTCGGCGTTATCGCCGACCCGCGCCAGCAGCTGCGGCGAGGCCTGCTGCATGGACAGCTCGGCGGCCAGTCGGTCGATATCGCGCAGGTACAGGTCGGCGGCCATCCAGCGCGCCAGCAGCAGGACCTCGCGGGTCACGCTGGCGGTGACGTTGGGATTGCCGTCGCGGTCGCCCCCCATCCAGGACGCGAAGCGCAGCGGCGCGGCGGTCAACGGCAGGCGTTCGCCGGTGCTGCGCAGGAGTACCTCGTCGACGTGCCGAAGGACGTTCGGCAAGGCCTGCCAGAGAGAATGTTCGATCACCGCGAAGCCCCATTTCGCCTCGTCCACCGGGGTCGGCCGGACCTTGCGGATCTCGTCGGTATGCCAGGCCTCGGCCACCAGCCGCTGCAGGCGCTGCTGGATGCGACTGCGCTCCTCCGGCAGCAGGTCGGCATGGTCCTTGGCCGCCAGCTGCGCGGTGATCGCATCGTATTTCTGGATCAGCGTGCGCCGCGCCACCTCGGTGGGATGGGCGGTCAGCACCAGTTCGATCTCCAGCCCGGCGAGCTGGCGAGCCAGTTGCCCGGGGGCATGCCCGGCGTCCTTGAGACGCCCCAGCAGCTCTTCCAGCACCAGGTTCTCGAAGGGTTCCGGCTCGTTCGGCCGGCGCCGGCGGATACGGTGGTATTGCTCGGCGATATTGGCCAGGTTGAGGAACTGGTTGAAGGCCCGCGCCACCGGCAGCAGTTCGTCTTCCTCGAGCCCGTCGAGGGTGGCGGTGAGCTGCTGGGCGCCCTCCGCGGAACCGCGGCGGGCAGCCTTGGCGCCCTTGCGGATCAGCTCGATCTTGTCGAGGAACCGCGGGCCGTACTGCTCGCGGATGGTGTCGCCGAGCAATTCGCCCAGTTGGTGGACGTCCTCGCGCAGGCGCGCATCGATCTCCGGCATGACCTGTCTCCACTGCGGGTGGGAAACCAGCTTGGCTCAGGCGCCCCCGCGCTTACAAGCCCGCAGGGTGCCAGTACGGCGCCGCCGGGCCGGAAGCGAGGCTGCCGGCGCCGATCGGGTCTAGTCTGAAGGAAGTGCCCGCACCGAGGCACGGCCCCACGAGGGCCCCCCAGCACGCCCGCCACGACCGGGCTGAAGAGGTCAGCATGAAGATCCGTGAGCTTGTCCGCCATTGGGAACACACCGCCAAGGGCCGCATGGCCCGCAACCACTACAGCATCCCGCTGGACGTCGAAAGCGCCGCGCGCCTCGCCGCGCTGCACGAGATGTATCCGCGGCGCAGCGTCGAGGAACTACTGGGCGAGCTGGTCGGCGCCGCCCTGGAAGAACTGGAGGCGAGCTTTCCCTACGTGAAGGGGAGTCAGGTGGTGGCCACCGACGAACAGGGCGATCCGCTCTATGAGGATGTCGGCCCTACCCCACGCTTCCTGTCGCTCTCGCGCAAGTACCTGCACGAACTGGTCGCGCAACAGGACACCTCCAGTCACTGAGCGCGGCTTCAGCCATGCCGGCGGTGCACGCCGGGGACGTGCATGTGCCCGGCCTCGGCGCATTCCTCGGCGATTGGCGACAGCGGCGCGGGCTGCTCCAGTTCGCGGAGGATGCCGCAGGCCTGGCTGTTGCCGGCGACCGTACAGCGTGAGCCGAGATCCCGCAGTTGCTCGCGCAATGCCTGGAGTTCGGCGATGCGCACCTCGACGTGATGCAGGTGCTCGTCGATCAACCGGTTGGCGGTGCCGCAATCCGCCTCGGGACGGTCGCGCAACGCCAGCAGGGTACGGATTTCCTCCTGGGTCATGTCCAGCGAGCGGCAGTGACGGATGAACGACAGGCGCTCGACATGCGCCAGGGTGTATTGCCGATAGTTGCCTTCGCTACGCGCGGGCTCGGGCAACAGGCCTTCGCGCTCGTAGTAGCGGATGGTCTCCACCGGGCAACCGGTTCTCTTCGCCAGCTCACCGATCTTCATGCCAACCCTCCTCCAATCGCCGACGCGGCTACCCGAATTGGCAGTACCGCTTGACTCTGTAGTTGCTACAGGGTGTGCAATCGCACCCAACACGTCAAACGGGAATTGTTTCCATGAGCCACGAACACGCCGACACTTGCTGTCACGGTCACGGTCACGGTCACGGTCACGGTCACGGTCACGGACATGATCATGGGCACCGCCACGCGCCTCGCCCGGCGGTGGCCGCCATCGGAACCCTGGCCGGCAACGCCGAGTTGCGCTGGAGCGACCTGCGCATCGAAGCGATGGACTGCCCGACCGAGGAACGCCTGATCCGCGACGCCCTCGGTCGCCAGCCGGCAGTGGAGTCGCTGGAATTCAACCTGATGCAGCGCCTGCTGCGCGTCCAGCATCGCTTCGACAGCGTCGAGCCGCTGCAGAAGCTGATCGCCGGCCTCGGCATGCAGGCGGTGCCGCTGGATGCCGGCGAAAATACCGACGGCCCCTCGCAAGCGCCGGCGAAGCCCTGGTGGCCGCTGGCCCTGGCCGGCGCGATGGCGCTGGCCTCGGAGATCGTCGAATGGTTCGGCCTGGCGCCGGACTGGGTGGTCGCCGGCCTCGCCCTGCTGGCCATCCTCGGCGCCGGCCTGCCGACCTACCGCAAGGGCTGGATCGCACTGAAGAACCGTAACCTGAACATCAACGCCCTGATGAGTATCGCCGTGACCGGCGCCGTGCTCATCGGCCAGTGGCCGGAAGCGGCGATGGTCAGCGTGCTGTTCGCCATCGCCGAGTTGATCGAGGCGAAGTCCCTGGATCGCGCGCGCAACGCCATCCGCGGCCTGCTGCAACTGGCTCCGGAACAGGCCACCGTGCTGGTCGGCGGCGAATGGAAGGAACTGCCGGCCAAGCAAGTGGAACTGGAAGCCACCGTGCGCGTGAAGCCCGGCGAACGCATCGCACTCGACGGCGAGGTGACCAGCGGCCGCTCCAGCGTCAACCAGGCGCCGATCACCGGCGAAAGCCTGCCGGTGGAGAAGGAGGTCGGCGAGCCGGTGTTCGCCGGCAGCATCAACGGCGAGGGCGCGCTGGAGTACCGCGTCACCCGCCGCGCCGACGACAGCACCCTGGCCCGGATCATCCACGCCGTGGAGGAAGCCCAGGGTTCCCGCGCACCGACCCAGCGTTTCGTCGACAGTTTCGCCCGCGTCTACACCCCGGTGGTATTCCTCATCGCCCTCGCCACCGCGGTGCTGCCGCCGCTGCTGTTCGGCGGCGCCTGGCTGGACTGGATCTACCGCGCCCTGGTGCTGCTGGTGATCGCCTGTCCCTGCGCGCTGGTGATCTCCACCCCGGTGACCATCGTCAGCGGCCTTTCCGCCGCGGCGCGCCTGGGCATCCTGATCAAGGGCGGGGTGTTCCTCGAACTCGGGCGCAAGCTGTCCTGGGTCGCCCTCGACAAGACCGGCACCATCACCCATGGCAAACCGCAACAGACCGACTACCTGCCGATCGCGGAGGCTGACGGGACGGATGCGCGCCTGCTCGCCGCCAGCCTGGCCGCGCGTTCCGACCACCCGGTATCGCGCGCCGTGGCCAACGCAGCGGAAGAGGACGGCCTTGCCCTGGGCGTGGTCGAGGACCTCGCCGCCTTGCCGGGACGAGGCGTCAGCGGACGCATCGACGGCGTCCTCTACCACCTCGGCAACCATCGCCTGGTGGAGGAACTGGGCCTCTGCTCGCCGGCCCTGGAAGAGCGCCTGGACGCCCTGGAACGCCAGGGCAAGACGGTCATCGCGCTGTGCGATCCGCAGCGCGTGCGGGCCCTCTTCGCCGTCGCCGACGGGGTCAAGGACAGCAGCCGCGAGGCGATCCGCGAGCTGCACGCGCTGGACGTGAAGACCCTGATGCTCACCGGCGACAACCCGCACACCGCAGCCGCCATCGCTGCCCAGGTAGGCATCGACGCAGCTCGCGGCAACCTCCTGCCGGAGGACAAGCTGCGTGAAGTGGAAGCGCGCCAGGCCGACGGCTCGCGGGTCGGCATGGTCGGCGACGGGATCAACGACGCGCCGGCCCTGGCCCGCGCCGACATCGGCTTCGCCATGGGCGCGGCGGGCACCGACACGGCCATCGAGACCGCCGGCGTCGCGCTGATGGACGACGACCTGCGCAAGTTGCCGCAATTCGTCCGGCTGTCGCGCACCACCCACGCGATCCTGGTCCAGAACATCACCCTGGCCCTGGGCATCAAGGCGGTGTTCCTCGCCCTTACCCTGGCAGGCGAAGGCACCCTGTGGATGGCGGTATTCGCCGACATGGGCGCCAGCCTGCTGGTGGTGTTCAACGGTCTGCGACTGTTGCGCAAGCGTTTCTAAAAGGCCCCACTGGCCTCCTCCAGCCCCACTCAGGTGGGGCTTTTTTCTGCCCGAGTGTTCCGTCCTGGAGCGCTGCGGCAGTTGTGCGTTTCGTGGACTAGAGCCCTGTAGGACGGGCTTTAGTGAGCAGAGGTGGCGTTCTGCGACCACGCCGGAAGCCGACTGTTCAGTCAGAAAATTTCAGATTTTTTTTTGAACCCCTGAACCAGCGGGGGAGTCACTAAAAGTACATGGCCAATCGCCAAGCCCCTGAAACAGAGGCCTGGCAGAGGCTTGCTCAGTGAGCAGGAAGAAAAGACCGGAGGGCCGGAAACGCGCCCACGGTAATGGCCAGAGATGAAAGCCAAGGAATCAGCATCCCTGTCAGAGGAAATTTCCCATGGAGCAAAAAGCGATGAGCAAGCAACACACCGGTTCCCTGCGTGGCCTCAAGCTGGCCCTGCTGGCCGTAGGCAGCAGCCTGGTCCTGGCCGGCTGCGCCGGCAACCCGCCGACCGAGCAGTTCGCCGTGACCGAATCCGCGGTGAATAACGCGGTGAGCGCCGGCGGCCCGGAATATGCCCCGGTCGAGATGAAGTCCGCTCAGGACAAGCTGAGCCAGGCGCGCATCGCCATGAACGACAAGGAATACGACCAGGCCAAGCGCCTGGCGCAGCAGGCCGAGTGGGACGCCCGGGTCGCCGAGCGCAAGACCCAGGCCGCCAAGGCGCAGAAAGCCGTGAAGGATGCCCAGCAGGGCGTCATGGAACTGCGTGAGGAAGGCATGCGCGATACGCAGCACTAAGCCGGATTCCGCCCTTCTTTCGTCGATTCGTGATTAAGGATGACCCCTATGCGTAAGTACATTGCCCTCCCCGCCGTATCCCTGCTGGCCCTGGCGCTGGCCGCCTGCTCCACGCCGCCGAACGCCAACCTGGAACAGGCCCGCAGCAACTTCTCCGCGCTGCAGTCGCAGCCCGACGCGACCAAGGTCGCGGCCCTGGAAACCAAGGACGCCGGCGACTGGCTGGCCAAGGCCGACAAGGCCTACCAGGATGGCGAAGACCAGCGCGACGTGGACCAACTGGCCTACCTGACCAACCAGCGCATCGAACTGGCCAAGCAGACCATCGTCCTGCGCAATGCCGAGGCGCAGTTGCAGAACGCCTCCGCCCAGCGCGCCCAGGCCCGCCTCGACGCGCGCACCGCGCAACTGGACAAGCTGCGTAGCCAACTGAATGCCAAGCAGACCTCGCGCGGCACCATGGTGACCTTCGGCGACGTTCTGTTCGATCTCGACAAGTCCGACCTGAAGCCCGGCGCCATGCGCAACATCCAGCAACTGGCCGAGTTCCTCCAGCAGAACCCGGAGCGCCAGGTGATCGTAGAGGGCTACACCGATAGCACCGGTTCCGCCAACTACAACCAGCGCCTGTCCGAGCGTCGTGCCGACTCGGTGCGCATGGCCCTGCTCAGCCGCGGCATCAGCCCGGAACGCGTAGCCACCCGTGGCTACGGCAAGGAATATCCGGTGGCCAGCAACGGCACCAGCTCCGGCCGTGCCATGAACCGTCGGGTGGAAGTCACCATTTCCAACGACGCCAAGCCGGTCGCGCCACGCTCCTCCGTCAGCGGCTGATAAGCCCTACGGAAGCCCAAAAGCCCCGCCATCCGGCGGGGCTTTTTCATGGGCGGGGCTTGAGCTTTCCAGGTATCAGCGGGCCACAGGCCGCTCGCCGAGCAAGCGCTGGTAGCGCTCGGCCATCGAGCTATCGAAGGCAACCAGGACGATTTCCTCCAGGCTGCTGTGCGCCGGGCGTTGCCGGCAGACCTCTTCGACGGCAATGGCCGCGGCCTGCTCCAAGGGATAGCCGTAGATGCCGCAGCTGATGGCGGGGAACGCGACGCTGGCCGCCCCGGCCTGCTCGGCCAGCGCCAGGCTGCGCCGGTAGCAGCTGGCCAGCAGCTCCGCTTCGCCGTTGTCGCCGCCGCGCCAGACCGGGCCGACGGTGTGGATCACGTGGGCCGCCGGCAGACGGAACCCACGGGTGATCTTCGCCTCGCCGGTCTTGCAACCGTACAGCAGGCGGCAGGCCGCCACCAGTTCGGCACCGGCGGCGCGGTGGATGGCGCCGTCGACACCGCCCCCACCGAGCAGCGAGGAGTTCGCCGCGTTGACGATGGCATCCACCGCAAGACGGGTGATGTCTCCCTGCCAGACGCGGATCTCGGTCATTTCACTTCCTGCGGGACTTCCTGTCCGGCGCAGCGCACGGCGTGCTTCCTGTTGTCCACCAGCACGCCGGAAAGGCCCTTCTGCTCGGTGTCGAACAGCACCAGGACGCCATCGATGCACTGCGCGACCTGCTTGGCCGGCTCCAGGGACAGCTTCACATCTTCGCCGGGCAGGCTCTTCAGCATGGTGAAGTCGGCCAGCAACAGGGCGTCCTGCGGCTTGGCGAAATGCAGGTAGCCGTAGTACCAGAGCACGCCGACGGTGACGAAGATGGTACCGATGCCGGTCAGGATGCAGGGGAGTACGTTACGGTCGCTCATGGATTGCCTTCGGGTTTCGCGGATTCGCGGTTCGGGATTTCGGCCAGCCGGCGCAGGCCGGTGAAGCCATGGGGATCGTCGAGGAAGCGCAGCATCACTTCCTGCCAGGTCGCTTCGGCGAAGGTCTGCACGTGGCCGCCTCGGGTCAGTTGCAGGACCTTCGGCGGCCGCGCCTGGCGGTACAGGGCGATGCCGTTCTCGAGGGGCACAATGGTATCGTCGATGCTGTGAAAGAACAGCATGGGTGCGCCAGAAAGCCGCGCCACCGAATGGATGGCGCTGTCGTCGTCGGGCACCAGCCAGGACAGCGGCACCTGCAGCGGCCAGGTCAGCCAGGAACCGTCCAGCATGTGCCGGGCGATGCCGCGGTAGCTCGCCGGTACCCCGTCGAACACCAGCGCCTTGAACTGGCCCTGGCGCTGCGGATGCTCGGCCAGGTAGTGGATCGCCAGCGCGCCGCCGAGACTCTGCCCCAGCAGCACGCGCTCGGTGCCCTTCACCTCCGGCGCCTGGTCGAGCCAGGCGAACGCCGCGTCGATGTCGCGGTAGACCTCCGGCAGTCCCGGCTGGCCCTCCGACTGGCCGTAGCCGCGATAGTCGAGCATCAGCACCTGGTAGCCCTCGGCGGGCAGCCACCACGTGCCGCCGAGGTGCCAGGACAGGTTGCCGCCGTTGCCGTGCAGGTAGAGCACAGTGCCTTTCACCGGCACGCCTTTCTTCGCCGGCAGCCACCAGGCGCGCAGGCGCACGCCGTCGGCGGTGGTCAGGGTGACGTCGCGGTACTCCAGCCCGGCGCGCGCCGGAGTGATCTGCACCACCGGCTCGGGATAGAACAGCAGCGAACTGCAGCCACCGAGGAACAGCGCGCCGAGTACCAGCAGCGGGATCAGCAGGCGCTTCATCCGTTGTTGGTCCTTACCTCTTCGCGGGCGCGAAAGGTGGCGTCGTAGATGCGCCCGGCCAGGCGCGAGAACGGCAGGCTCTGCAGCCAGACGGTGCCGCTGCCCTTGAGGGTGGTCAGCAGCAATCCTTCGCCGCCGAACAGCATGCTCTTCAGGCCGCCGGCCAGTTGCACGTCGTAGTCGATGCCGTCGGTGAAGGCCACCAGGCAACCGGTGTCGACCCGCAGCGTCTCGCCATTCAACTGGCGGCGGATCAGCGTGCCGCCGGCGTGGACGAAGACCAGGCCATCGCCCTCGAGCTTCTGCAGGATGAAGCCCTCGCCGCCGAAGAAACCGGCGCCCAGGCGCTTGGTGAAGGCGATGCCGACCCGGGTGCCATAGGCTGCGCAGAGGAACGAGTCCTTCTGGCAGAACAGGCGCCCGCCGACATCGTCCAGGTCCACCGCCACCACGCTGCCCGGATAGGGCGCGGCAAAGGCCACGTGCTGCTTGCCCTGGCCTTCGTTGGTGAAGTGGGTCATGAACACCGACTCGCCACCGAGCTTGCGCTTGCCGGCGCTCCACAGCTTGCCCAGCAGGCTGCCGTCGGAGCCGTCGCCCATCCGCGCGGTGAAGCGGATGTCGCCGGTCATGTAGTTCATCGCCCCGGCCTCGGCGATCACGGTTTCCCCGGGGTCGAGTTCGATCTCCACGGTCTGCATGGATTCGCCGAGGATGCGGTAGTCGAGTTCGTGGCTGGCCATCGCCGTTCTCCTTGCTTGCCGGCCGACCGCCCGCGCGCACCGGGAAAGACCGGCACGGCGGGGAACGGTCAGAGGATGTTCGCGTAGTCCGCTTCGATGCGGTCCAGGCTGAGGTGGTTGAGGAAGTTCGAGAAGCACATCCAGGCCGACAGCGCGTTGAGGTCGCGGAACTGCGGCGGCAGGTACTTCGGCGGCGCCACCAGGCCCTCGTCCACCAGTTGGCGCAGGGTGCGCATGTCTTCCAGGGTGGTCTTGCCGCAGAACAGCAAGGGGATCTGTTCGAGCTTGCCCTTGCGCACGGCGAGCTGGATGTAGTTGTAGATGAGGATGAAGCCCTTCAGGTAGGACAGGTCCTTGGTGAACGGCAGGCCATCCGGGGTCGAGCCGCGGAAGACCCGGCTGGCGTTCTGGTAGCTGTCCTCCAGGCTGTAGCCCTGCTCGCGGTAGAAGTGGAACACGTCGAGGAAATCGGCGCCCTCCTCGGCCATGTGGATCGCCCGGGTGCGATTGGTCAGCTTGCGCAGGCGGGTCGGGTAGGAGGCGAAGGCGATCACCTCCATCAGGATCGCCAGGCCTTCCTGGGTCACGGTGGAGGACGGCGGTCCCTTGGCGAGGAAGGTGCAGATCGGCTGGCTCAGGCCGTTCAGGGTGGTGCCGACGTGCACCAGGCCCTCGTGGACCTCCAGCGCGCGCACGTCGCGCTCGTTGAACAGGGCGTCGGCGCGTACCTTGATATAGTCGGCGCCGGCCGCCGCGTCGGCGACGATGCCGTCGGACTCGAACACGCGGATGGTGCCCTCCTCCTCGCCGAACACGGTGTTCAGCCGCGCCTGGAGGATCGGTACGACCTCCTTGGCGGTCAGGGTCTTGGGTTCATCCTTGAGATCGCCGCGGTCGGCGATGTTGTTCAGGTAGTCGGAGAGCATCAGGCCGAGGTCGGCCAGGGTCGGATCGCCGGCATGGAAGGCGTCCGAGGCCGAGCCGTAGAGTTCCTGGGAGATCAGCCCGAGGTCCGGGGTGCCGCGCGCCTCGAGCATGCGAATGACCATCCGGTATTCCTTGCACATCCGCCGCATGATCTGCCCGACCGGGTTGAACTGGCCCAACTGGCGGGTGATGTCGCGCTCGATGTTCTGGAATTCCTGCTTCTTGGCGCTGGCGTCGAAGGCCAGCGGGCGGCTGTCGTAGTAGCCGCGATCGACCTTCGGCGCATGCTTGCCGCGGCCCTTGAGGAAGTCCTGGCGGATCCCGTCGTCCCATTTGATCGCATCCAGCACGCGGATCGGCGTCTGCGCCTCGACGATGCGATCGGACAGGGAGCGGATGATCTTCTGGTAGTCGTTCTGCGCCTTGCGCTGGCTCATCGGCAATCTCATTGGGTGACCCGCTGGAAGCGGGCGGCCTCGACGAACACGTCGGAATTGGCGGGATCGTTCAGGTAGGCGAAGACCTTCGCCAACGGGCTGCGCACCAGCGCGCCCTTGCCCTGATCGCTGTCGACGGTCTCGCCGTCGAGCTGGCCGGCGCCGAGGTCCTCGACGATGCGCTCGACGTCGAGGTTGTAGATCACCAGCTCGTCACCGTCGGTGATCTCGAAGCCGGCGATGATGAAGTTGCCGCCCAGGCTCTTCGGCAGGCCGGCCGACAGGTACCAGCGCTTGCCCTGGTGGGAGACGGTGAAGCCGTAGTCTTCCAGGCTCTCGGTATTGTCCTTGCTGTCCACGTAGCTGAGCGCACGGTAGACATTGCTGCCGGAACGGGTGATCTCCAGGAATTGTTCTTCCTTCCACTCGTTCTCGCGGCTCCAGGTCCCGAGCAGATGGCTCGGCGCCGCCTCGCGCGGCGGTATCGGCTCCTTGAAGGTGACCAGGCAACCGCCCAACAGCAGGAAACTCAGGACCACCAGGCAACGCCAGGCTTTCATCACACGCTCCTTAGGAACCCTCCGCAACCTGCGACCGGCTGGCCGAGGGAAGGTTCGGGTATGAAAAACCCCGCCATGGCGGGGTTGACGCTCAGGTCACAGGCCCATGACCAGATTCAGGTACCGTCTGAGTATGGCGCGCATTTCGTCCACGGCCAGTTGCTCGACCCCGTCCACGAGGCCCTGATATTCCATCTGCAGAATAATCGACGTCAACACCTTGGCGTCCTGCTCGGGCTGCCCGGAACCGAGCACCTGGAAGAAATGCACGGCGCCGAGGGAGAGAATCCGCTGGTGGGCATCGGCCAGTTCGCGCAGGCGCGGGTTGAGCAACGCCTCCTGGCGGAAGGCCTGCTCGGCCAGCAGGTGCTCGCGGCGCTCGGTGAGCTGGACCTGGACATACTGCACGGCAAGCTCGACGATCCGTTCCACCAGCGAGCCACGGGCGCCGGGGTCGTCGGCCAGCACCGCGGCCATCTCCTGGAGGTCGCCCTCCACGCTGCTCCAGAACGCCGACAGCGCCTCTGCGTTGCGCTCGACGAAGAGGGCGAAGGTGTCGGTGATGAGATCGTCGATGTCCTTGAAGTAGTAGGTGGTGGCCGACAACGGCACCTGGGCCTCGGCGGCCACCGCGCGGTGGCGCACGGCCCGTACGCCGTCGCGGACGATCAGGCGCATGGCGGCATCGAGAATCGCCTGGCGCCGCTGCTCGCTGCCCTGGCGGCTGGCCTTGCGGCCCTGGTAACGAACGCTTTCGGCTACCGCGCTGGCGGCCTGCGCGGCGCTGTCTCTGGGAGCTACTCGGGACACGGTGTTTCCTCCGCTCGCGGACGATGGGGCATTGTTCGGACTTTTTCGCGTGGAATCAATCGGCCGCTATCGGGGAAGCTCCGATCCCACCCGCACCTTCCGTGGTCAGCCGGCGGATCGGCGGCTATCGGCCCCTGGCCCGGCGGCCGGGACACCGCGCGGCCATGAAAAAACCGCCCGAAGGCGGCTTTTCCATGGACTGTTGCGGCGCTCAGGCCTGCGGGCGCATGTGCGGGAACAGGATCACGTCGCGGATCGACGGCGAGTTGGTCAGCAGCATCACCAGGCGGTCGATGCCGATGCCTTCGCCGGCGGTCGGCGGCATGCCGTATTCCAGGGCATTGATGAAGTCGGCGTCGTAGTGCATCGCCTCGTCGTCGCCGGCGTCCTTCTCCTTGACCTGCAACATGAAGCGCTCGGCCTGGTCCTCGGCGTCGTTCAGCTCGGAATAGGCATTGGCGATCTCGCGGCCGCCGATGAACAGCTCGAAGCGGTCGGTGACGCTCGGGTCTTCGTCGTTGCGGCGGGCCAGCGGCGAAACCTCGAAGGGGTAGCGGGTGATGAAGTGCGGCTGCTCCAGCTTGTGCTCCACCAGTTCCTCGAAAATCATCACCTGCAGCTTGCCCAGGCCTTCGTGGCCGAGGACCTTGGCGCCGGCCTTCTTGGCGATGGCCCGCGCCTTCTCGACGTCGTTGAGGTCGGCGGCGGTGATCTCCGGGTTGTACTTGAGGATCGAATCGAACACCGACAGGCGCACGAACGGCTCGCCGAAGTGGAAGACCTTGTCGCCGTAGGGCACGTCGGTGGTACCGAGTACCGCCTGGGCCAGTTCGCGGAACAGTTCCTCGGTCAGGTCCATGTTGTCTTCGTAGTCGGCGTAGGCCTGGTAGAACTCGAGCATGGTGAACTCGGGGTTGTGCCGGGTCGAGACGCCTTCGTTACGGAAGTTGCGGTTGATCTCGAAGACCTTCTCGAAACCGCCGACCACCAGGCGCTTGAGGTACAGCTCCGGGGCGATGCGCAGGAACATGGCCATGTCCAGCGCGTTGTGATGGGTCTCGAACGGCTTGGCCGCGGCGCCGCCGGGGATGGTCTGCAGCATCGGGGTCTCCACTTCGAGGAAACCGCGCTCGCTGAGGAAACGGCGGATGTGGGCGATGACCTGGGAACGCACGCGGAAGGTGTGGCGGGTTTCCTCGTTGACCATCAGGTCGACGTAGCGCTGGCGGTAGCGCTGCTCGGTGTCGGTCAGGCCATGGTGCTTGTCCGGCAGCGGACGCAGCGACTTGGTCAGCAGGCGCACGCTGGTCATGTCGACGTACAGGTCGCCCTTGCCCGAGCGGGCCAGCACGCCTTCGGCGCCGATGATGTCGCCCAGGTCCCAGGTCTTGATCTCGGCCAGGGTTTCTTCCGGCAGGGTCTTGCGGTTGACGTAGACCTGCAGGCGCTCGCTGCTGTCCTGGAGGACGATGAAGGAACCGCGGTTGAGCATGATCCGACCGGCCACCTTGACCGGGATCGCTGCGGCTTCCAGCTCTTCCTTGGTCTTGTCGGCGTACTGTTTCTGCAGGTCCGCGAAGTAGGCGTCGCGGCGGAAGTCGTTGGGGAAGGCGATGGCCCGGGCTTCGCGCACGGCGGCAAGTTTTTCCTTGCGCTGGGCGATCAGCTTGTTTTCTTCCTGTTGCAGTTCGTGCTGGTCGAGTTGTTGGTCGCTCATGGTCTTGGTGGTTCCTGGTTAGGCTCTCTTGCCTGTGGAAACGGATTGCGCAACAGGGGCGAAAAGCGTAGCGAACGCCGGCCAGGCAAGGCGGGAAATGGCGAGGACACGGAGTTCACGATCATAAAAAAACGAGCAGTCCGAACCATTTTCCAACGCGGCCTGGCCAGGCGCAGCAGCTTTACAGCCCCTGTTTGAGGCTGGCTTCGAGGTATTCGTCTAGATCGCCGTCGAGCACCTTGTCGCAGTCGCTGCGCTCGATACCGGTACGCAGGTCCTTGATCCGCGACTGGTCGAGCACGTAGGAGCGGATCTGGTGGCCCCAGCCGATGTCGGACTTGGAGTCCTCCAGGGCCTGGGACGCGGCGGTACGCTTCTGCATTTCCAGCTCGTACAACTTGGCCCGCAGCATCTTCATCGCGGTGTCCTTGTTGGCGTGCTGGGAGCGTTCGTTCTGGCACGCCACCACGGTATTGGTCGGCACGTGGGTGATCCGCACCGCCGAATCGGTGGTGTTCACGTGCTGACCGCCCGCGCCGGAGGAGCGGTAGGTATCGATGCGCAGGTCGGCCGGGTTGATCTCGATCTCGATGTTGTCGTCGATTTCCGGCGATACGAACACCGCGGTGAACGAGGTGTGGCGACGGTTGCCGGAGTCGAACGGACTCTTGCGCACCAGGCGGTGCACGCCGATCTCGGTGCGCAGCCAGCCGAAGGCGTACTCGCCCTTGATGTGCACGGTGGCGCCCTTGATGCCGGCGACCTCGCCCTCGGACAGCTCGATGATAGTGGCGTCGAAGCCGTGCTTGTCGGCCCAGCGCAGGTACATGCGCAGCAGCATGTTGGCCCAGTCCTGGGCCTCGGTGCCACCGGAGCCGGCCTGGATGTCCAGGTAGGCGTTGTTCGGGTCCATCTCGCCGCTGAACATGCGGCGGAACTCCAGCTTCTCGAGGATCTCGCGCAGACGCTCGACTTCGTTGGCAACGTCGTCGACGGCACCCTCGTCGTCTTCCTCGACCGCCATGTCCAGCAGGTCGCGGGAGTCGGCCAGGCCGCTGGTCAGGTCGTCCAGGGTTTCCACCACCTGCGCCAGCTGGGCGCGCTCGCGGCCGAGGTTCTGGGCGTATTCGGGGTTGTTCCAGACGTTGGGGTCTTCGAGCTCGCGGTTTACTTCGACCAGGCGATCATGCTTCTGATCGTAGTCAAAGATACCCCCGAATGGTCTGGGTGCGCTCGGAGAGGTCCTTGATGCTGTTGAGGATCGGGTTGATTTCCATGGCTGGCGCTCACTCGCGGGAAAACGTCGAAAAGCTGCGAAGTATACTGCACTTGCGCCCCACAGGCAGTACGCCGGCCTCTATTTAATGCCGGCCGGCGACGCATGGCCGCCGCGCGCCGCTCAGCCCGCCGGGGCCGGCGGCACCGGCTGTTCCATCAGGCCGACCTGGTTGCGGCCATTGTTCTTGGCCTGGTAGAGCGCCTGGTCGGCCATCTCGATGAGAACCCGGAAGGTTTGCCCGCCGCCGCCCGGCACCAGGGTGCTGACGCCGATGCTGACGGTCAGGTGCGAGCCCGGGCGTGGCTGGTCGTGGCTGATCTGCAGGCTCTCCACCGTGCGCCGGACCTTCTCCGCCAGCAACCGTGCGCCGCCCGGCGAGGTGCCCGGGAGGACCATGGCGAACTCCTCGCCGCCGTACCGAGCCGCCAGGTCCGAGGAGCGACTGCAGCCCTCGCGGATGGCCCCGGCGACCTGGCGCAGGGCCTCGTCGCCGGCGACGTGGCCGAAGGTGTCGTTGTAGCTCTTGAAATAGTCCACGTCGATCATCAGCAGCGACAGTTGCGACTGCTCGCGCAGCGAGCGGCGCCACTCCATCTCCAGGTATTCGTCGAAGTGACGACGGTTGGAGAGCCCGGTCAGGCCGTCGGAGTTCATCAGCCGCTGCAGCACCAGGTTGGTCTCCAGCAACTGCTGCTGGCTCTCGCGCAGCGCCCGATAGGCCTCGTCGCGTTGCTGCAGGGCGATGTACGAACGCGAGTGGTAGCGGATCCGCGCCACCAGCTCGATGGCGTCCGGCAGCTTGACCAGGTAGTCGTTGGCGCCGGCGGCGAACGCCGCGCTCTTCACCGTCGGCTCTTCCTTGGTCGACAGGACGATGATCGGGATGTCGCGGGTCGCCGGGTTGCCGCGGTAGGCAGCGAGCAGCGTGAGGCCGTCGACGCCGGGCATCACCAGGTCCTGGAGGATCACCGTCGGCTTGATCTGGTTGGCCACCGCCACCGCCTGCTGCGGATCGGAACAGAAATGGAAGTCGATGCCCGCCTCGCTCGCCAGTGAGCGACGCACAGCCTCTCCGATCATGGCCTGATCATCGACAAGCAGTACCATGACCGCGCCGTCCAGAGGGGCGCCCAGGTCGGTCTTGCTCTCATGAGGGTTGTGCATGTTTCTCTCCGGGACCGGGGCCCCTCGTATCAAATTGAATGCTGTTCCACGCACCGCCGCGGCGGGCGCCGGCGCCTACCCTGGCGCCTGGCCGGACTCGCGCCCGGCTAATTGAATACCTCCGCCAGGCGCGGGGCGATCTTTTCCAGGGAAAGGATCTGCACCGCTGCATCGATCGCCGCCGCGGCCTTCGGCATCCCGTAGACCGCGCAACTGGCCTGGTCCTGGGCGATGGTGAGGAAACCGCGCTCGCGCATCTGCTTGAGGCCCTGGGCGCCGTCGCGGCCCATGCCGGTCAGCAGCACGCCCACGGCATCGCCACGCCAATAATTCGCCACGCTCTCGAAAAACACGTCGATGGACGGCCGGTAGACGAAAGAACGCGGTTCGGCGGTGTACACCAGCGAACCGTTGCGCAGCAGGCGGATGTGATTGTTGGTCCCCGCCAGCAGGATCTGCCCCGGTATCGGCGGCTCGCCATCGCGCGCCAGGCGTACCGGCAGCTTCGATTCGCTGGCCAGCCATTCGGCCATGCCGGCGGCGAAGACCTCGTCGACATGCTGCACCAGCACCACTGCGGCATTGAAACTGGCCGGCAGTTGCTTGAGCAACACCGCGAGCGACGCCGGACCGCCAGCCGAAGCGCCGATCGCCACCAGACGCTGGCGCGCCCCGCCGGCCTTCGGCGGCACCACCTGGACCTTGCCACGGTTATCGCGCTGGCCGATCAGCCAGCCGACGTTCTGAATCTTGCGCAACAACGGCGCCGCCGCCGTTTGCGGGTTGCCGATGCCCAGCGCCGGCGTGTTCACCGCATCGAGCGCCCCATATCCCATCGCTTCGAAAACCCGGTGCACATTCTGCTCGATATCGACGGTAACAATCACGATCGCGCAAGGACTTTCCGCCATGATCCGACGAGTTGCCTCGACGCCGTCCATCACCGGCATGAGCAGGTCCATCAGCACCACGTCGGGCGTATCGGCGGCGCACTGGGTCACCGCCTCGGCACCGTTGCTGGCGACCCAGACGATCTGGTGCTGCGGCTCGAAGGCCAGCGCGCGGCGCAGCGCCTCGACGGCCAACGGCATGTCATTGACGATTCCGATCCTCAACCCTGTGCTTCTCCGATCAGGACGACGACGGCATCCAGCAAGGCCTCATCGTGGAAACTGGCCTTCGCCAGATAATAGTCGGCGCCGGCGTCGAGACCGCGCCGACGGTCCTCCTCACGATCCTTGTAGGACACCACCATCACCGGCAGCGACTGCAGGCGGCTGTCGCGACGCACCAGGGTGACCAGTTCGATACCGTCCATGCGCGGCATGTCGATATCGGTGATGAGCAGGTCGAAATGCTCCGAGCGCAGGGCGTTCCAGCCGTCCATGCCATCCACCGCCACTGCCACGTCGTAGCCGCGGCCGAGCAGGAGCTTGCGTTCCAGCTCACGCACCGTGAGCGAGTCGTCGACCACCAGGATGCGCTTGCGTTGCGCCCCGCCGGCCTGCCGCCGGCTGCGATCGATGCGCTCCAGGCGGCCGCTGCTGAGCAGCTTGCCGACCGAATGCAGGAGGTCCTCGACGTCCAGGATCAGCACCGGCGAACCGTCGTCCAGCAAGGCGCCGGCGGAAACGTCGCGCACCTTGCCCAGGCGCGGATCGAGAGGCATCACCACCAGGGTACGCTCGCCGACGAAACGCTCCACGGCGACGCCGTAGACCGCATCGCGGTCGCGCACCACCACTACCGGGATGGCCCCTTCGGTGCGGCTGCTCTCGGGCCGCTGCAGCAGTTGCGCAGCCGAGACCAGGCCGACATGGCGACCCTCGTACCAGAAGTGCTGGCGACCTTCGAGCTGGACGATCTCCTCCGCTTCCAGCTCGCACATGCGCTCGATGTGCGCCAGCGGGAAGGCGTAGGCCTCCTCGCCGATCTCCACCACCAGGCTGCGCACCACGGACAGGGTCAGCGGCACCTCGACGTGAAACAGCGCTCCCTGCCCCTGGCGTTGCTCCATGCGCACGCCGCCGCGCAACTGGCGGACCATGTGCTGCACGGCGTCCAGTCCGACGCCGCGACCGGACACCTCGGTGACCTGCTCGCGCATGCTGAAGCCGGGCAGGAAGAGAAACGCCAGGAGTTCCTCCTCGCTCAGTTGCGCCACGGTCTCGGCGGTGGCGAACTGGCGATTGAGCACGGTCTCGCGCAGGCGCTGCAGATCGATGCCGCCGCCGTCGTCGCTCAGTTCCAGGACCAGCATGCCGGCGTGGTGGCGGGCGCGGATGGTGATCCTGCCCTCGGCCGGCTTGCCGGCGGCGAGGCGGGTTTCCGGCGCCTCGATACCGTGATCGACGGCATTGCGTAGCAGGTGGGTGAGCGGCGCTTCGAGTTTTTCCAGGACATCCCGGTCGACCTGGGTGCTTTCGCCCTCGACCAGCAGGCGCACCTGCTTGCCCAGCGAGCGGCCCAGGTCGCGAACCATCCGCGCCTGGCCGCTAAGGACGTCGGCGAATGGCCGCATCCGCGAGGCCAGCGCCGCGTCGTAGAGCACCTGGGCACGCTGGCCGCCCTGCCAGGCGAACTCGTCGAGATCGGCGATGTGCTGCACCAGCATCTGCTGGCATTCGCCAATCAGTTGCCGCGCCTCGCCGAGCATGGCCTGGGCCTGCGGGTCGAGGGCGGTTTCCTGGACCGTCTCGCGTACCACGTCGAGCGCGCGGCTGGCGCTGGACTGCAGGCGACGCAGGCGTTGCAGGGAATCGGCCAGCGGCTTGATGCGCTGGAACTCCACCAGCGACTTGCTGGAGATATCCAGCAGCCGGTCCAGGCGTTCGGCGGTGACCCGCAGGACCCGGCTGCGGCGCTCCTCGGCCTGTTCGCCGCCCGCCTGCCCGGCGGGCTCCTCGTCGTTGTCGTCGCTGGCGGCCGCTGACGCCGCTGGCGGCGCCTCGGGGACCGCTTCCGGCAGACCGGGAGTCGTCGCCGGCAGCTCCGCGCGGGCCAGCGGCAGGCCGCTGCGCACCAGGCCTTCGAGGCGCAGCACCAGGCCGTCGATCTCTTCCCGCCCGGCGCCTTCGGCCCAGCCTGCGTCGCCGGCTGGCGGGGTGCCGATACGCAGCAACAGGTCGCAGCCCTGGAGCAACGCATCGATATGTTCCGATTGCAGGAGCAGGCGTCCGTCCTGCGCCTCCACCAGGCAATCCTCCATGACGTGCGCCACGCGCACGCCGGCGTCCAGCCCGACGATCCGCGCCGCGCCTTTCAGCGAGTGCGCGGCGCGCATGCAGGCTTCCAGTTGGTCGGCCTGGGTCGGGCTGCGCTCCAGCGCCATCAGGCCGGCGTTGAGCACCTGGGTCTGGGCCTCCGCCTCGAGCCGGAACAGCTCGAGCAGCGACGCGTCTCTCATCTGGTCCGGGGTCATGCCAGGCTCCGCGCTACGGCTTGCAGGAGAGGGCCTTCGTCGAGCAGGGTGATGCTCCGCTCGCGCCATTGCAGCACGCCGGCCACGTGCCGGCGCGAGGCCTGGCCGTCGGCGTGGTTGGGCGGCAGTATCCGCGCCAGCGGAATCGCATGGATGCCGTCGACTTCCTCCACCGGCGCCACCACCGGACCGCCGGCGGCGGAAATGATCAGCATGCGCGGAACCACCCGGCGCTCGCTGACCGGCGCGGCGCCGGGTTCGAGATCCAGCAGTTCGCCGAGGGAAAGGCAGGCGACCAGCGCGCCGCGCACGTTGGTCACCCCTTGCAGGGCGCGCGAGCGCTGGTGCGGCAGGGAATGGATAGGATTCATCGGCGCCACTTCCACCAGGCTGCCGGTGGCCAGGCCGAACCACTCTTCGCCCAGGCGGAACACCAGGATCGAACGCGTCTCGCCGAGGTCGCTCTGTTCGCGCTGGCTGTCCATCGTTTCGGCGCTGTCGAGCTGGTCCTGGCGCAGGGCGATGCGGTCCAGCAAGTAGGTCGCCGCGGCAGCGTAAACCTCGCAGTTGCGGCAATGGACATGCTCGGCCAGGCGTTCGCAGGACTTGTCGCCATGCACGCCGATGCGGTTCCAGCAGTCATCCACCTGTTGGGTATCGAGCAAGGTCAGGCTCGCCTCAACCATCTTTGTTCACTCCACGGGCCGCACGTTGCTGCAGGCGCCGGGCGCCGGCATGGTCGCCGCGAGCGGCGAGCAGCGCCGCCAGGTGCGCCAGCGCCTCGGCGTGCTGCGGCTCCAGGTACAGGGCCTTGCGGTAGAAATCCTGGGCTTCCTGCTCCTGCCCGGCGACATCGCTGAGCAGCCCGAGCCAGTAGAAGACCGTGGCCGACGGCCCACGCGCGGCCAGTTGGCGCTCGCAGGCGGCGCGCGCCTCGCGGTGCTGGCCGGCATCCGCCAGGCGGGCGATTTCGTCGAACTCGCCGACGGGACTGGCGAGGGGCTGGCCGCTGGCTGGCGGAACCAGGCTGGACAGCCGCTGGCGCGGTTTCGCCGGTGGCGGCGGCGAAGGCCGAATACTCGCACGCTCCACGGCGGCGGCAACGACCGGGCGCGCTCCGTCGCTCACCGCCTTGGGCCGCGCGCCGCGGGGCGCCTCGCTGGTCCGGCGGAACACGAAAGACAGCGGCACGCCGATCGGCTGCATGCCGTGCTGGCTGAGCAGGCTCGCCTCGGCCGGACCGATGAACATCGCGCCGTCCGACCGCAACAGGCGCTTGAGCACCTCGACCACCTCGCTCTGGGTCGGGCGGTCGAAATAGATCAGCAGGTTGCGACAGAACACGAAATCGTAGGGTGCCTCGCCCGCCAGTAGCCCGGGATCGAGCAAATTGCCGCAGCGGAAGCGCACCTTGCGGCGAACCTGCTCGGCCAACTGGTAGCCCTCGGCAACCTCGCTGAAATGGCGGTCGCGAAACCCCAGTTCGTCGCCGCGAAAGGAATTCCTGCCGTACACCCCGAGGCTGGCGCGCTCGATCACCCGAGCACTGACGTCCAGGGCGTCGACCTCGAACAGGTACTCGGAGAGCCCGGCATCGAGCAAGGCCATGACGATGGAATACGGCTCCTCGCCGGTGGAACAGGGCAGGCTGAGGATCCTTAGCGCGCGTCCGCCGCCCAGGCTCGGCAGGCGCTCGAAGGCCAGCCTGGCGAGGGTGGTGAACGACTCCGGGTAGCGGAAGAACCAGGTCTCCGGCACCACCACCGCTTCGATCAGCGCCTGCACCTCGCCCGGCGAGCCGTTCAGGCGCATCCAGTATTCGTCCTCGTCGTGCAGCGCGAGGCCGCTCATGCGCTGGCGTACCGCGCGCTCGATCACCGCGCTGCCCACCGAGCTGGCATCCAGGCCGATCCTGCTCTTGAGCAGGCGTTCGAAGCGATCGTTCATGCCGTCCCCTCGCCGCACTCCGGCGGGAACAGCAGGGCGCGCACTTCGTCGGGCAGCAATGCCTCGACCCGCACCCATTGCACCAGTCCCCGTGGTCCTTCATAGACCGGACCGAGATAGCGGGCCCCGCCGTTGTCCAGGCCATAGTCGCGGAACGCCGACGGTTCGCAGCGCAGGGTATCGGTGGCCTGTTCGAGGATCAGTCCGAGCCAGACCGGCTCCCGGTCCTGGCGGGCGCGGTATTCGACCAGCACGATGCGCGTGCTGGTGCGGGCCAGCGCCGCGCGGCCGAAGGCCATTGCGCAGAGGTCGAGCACCGGGACCAGGACGCCGCGATGGGAGAACACCCCGGCGACCCATTCCGGCGCCTCCGGAATGCGCTTCAGGCGCAGCAGCGGCAGCACTTCGACCACTTCGCGGGCATCCAGGGCATAGCGGTCGCCTTCCATGCGGAACAGCAGGAACAGCTTGCTGGTGCGTCGATGATCGCCGGTGGAGCGGGACACGGTCACAGCCTCAGACTTTGAAGCGGGATACGCCGTTGCGCAGCCCGTTCGCCACCAGGTTCAGCTCATCGATGGCGAAGCTGGCCTGGCGCAGCGACTCCACGGTCTGCCCGGTGGCCTCGCCCAGTTGCACCAGCGCCTGGTTGATCTGCTCGGCACCGGTAGCCTGGGCCTGCATACCCTCGTTGACCATCTGCACCCGCGGCGCCAGCGCCTGCACCTGCTGAATGATCTGCGACAGTTGCTCGCCGACCTGGCCGACCTCGGCGATACCGCGGCGGACCTCCTCGGAGAACTTGTCCATGCCCATCACCCCGGCCGATACCGCCGACTGGATCTCGCGCACCATCTGCTCGATGTCGTAGGTGGCGACCGCGGTCTGGTCCGCCAGCCGGCGCACCTCGGTGGCCACCACGGCGAACCCGCGGCCGTACTCGCCGGCTTTCTCCGCCTCGATGGCGGCGTTCAGCGAGAGCAGGTTGGTCTGGTCGGCGACCTTGACGATGGTGGTGACCACCTGGTTGATGTTGCCGGCCTTCTCGTTGAGGATCGCCAGCTTGGCGTTGACCAGGTCGGCCGCGCCCATCACGTGGTGCATGGTTTCCTCCATGCGCGCCAGGCCCAACTGGCCGGAACCGGCCAGGGTCGACGTCTGCTCGGCGGCGCCGGAGACTTCGCTCATGGTCCGCACCAGGTCGCGCGAGGTGGCGGCGATCTCGCGAGAAGTGGCGCCGATCTCCGTGGTGGTCGCGGCGGTTTCGGTGGCGGTGGCCTGCTGCTGCTTGGAGGTCGCGGCGATCTCGGTGACCGAGGTGGTGACCTGCACCGAAGAACGCTGGGCCTGCGACACCAGGCCCTTGAGCTCTTCGGCCATGCCGTTGAAACCGGTCTCGATGGCGCCGAATTCGTCACGCCGGCCGAGGTTCAGGCGTGCGGTGAGGTCGCCACCGGCCATCAGGTCGAGGCTGCGGACGATCTTCTGGATCGGCTGGGTGATCGCCCGCAACAGCAGGAACCCGCAGATGCCGGCTACCACCACCGCCAGCAGCAGGGTCACCAGCATGCTCAGTTCGGCATCGTCCACCGCGTTTACGATGTTGTCCGAGGCGCGGTCGGCGATGTCCTTGTTCAGCTCGATCATCTCGTTGAGGTACTTGCGGCCCTCGCGCCAGTGCTCGGTCAACGGGCCGGCGACGAGCTTGCCGGCTTCCTCGAAGCGCTTCTCGCGGTAAAGCTCGAGCACCTTGTCGTGCTGCTCCAGGTAGTTCTTGCGCACGGCCTGGAAACCGGCGAGCAACTCGTGGTCGCGGGCCTCGTCCGGGTTCATGGTCTTCTGGTAGGAGGCGATCTGCTGGTCCAGGCGCTCCTCGCTGGCGAGGATACTGTCGGCCTCGGCCTTGCTCAGCTCGTGGTCGTCGGTGATGCCGAACAGTTCCTGGGTCTGCAAGTAGTTGTCGGTCCACGAACTGCGTACCAGCGTGATGAAGTACATCCCCGGCATGGCGTCGTCCTGGACACGGTAGGCGCCCTTTTCCACCGTCAACATCTTCACGTACGCAGTAGCGGCCATCAGCAGCATGATCGCGATGATCACGGCGAAACTTGCCAGGATTCGCTGGCGAACAGTCCAGTTCTTCACATTTTTCCCCAAGACTCGAGTCCGGATTCGTTCCTGCCGCCACAACGGCCCGTCAATCGCGCGGACTGTATAGGCCGTCCCCGGCACCGGCAAGCAGCGCCATAGGGTTTTCCCGCTATTGTAGGCGCTGGAAAGGCGTTTTTTGACGCCAGAAGTGTGGCAGAAAGAGAAAGAAAGAAAACTGGCAAGCCAGACTTTTCTGAGAAGACAGGCTCATCACGGAGGGAATGTGCGCCCCGTCCCCATGCCGGGAACGGGGCGCGATTTCACCGGTGGATGTCGGTATGGCGGGTTTCGCGGAGGAACAGCAAGGCGCAGACCAGGCTACCGCCGGTGATCAGCACCGGATACCAGAGGCCGTAGAAGATGTCGCCGGTGTACACCACCAGGGCGAACGAGACCGTGGGCAGGAAGCCGCCGAACCAGCCATTGCCGATGTGGTACGGCAGGGACAGCGAGGAATAGCGGATGCGGGTCGGGAACAGTTCGACCATCAGCGCCGCCAGCGGGCCGTAGCAGAGGGTGGAGATCAGTACCAGGGCGAAGATGATGGCGATCACCATCGGCTTGTTCACCTGGCTGCCGTCGGCCTGCTGCGGATAGCCTGCCGTCTTCACCGCGGCCGCCATCGCTTCGGCGTCGAAGCCGGCGATCTCGGTCTCGCCGATCCGCACCCTGACGTCGCTGCCGGCGGGCGCCGCCACCGTCGAGTAGGGCAGGCCGGCCTTGACCAGGAAGGTCTTGACCTTGTCGCAGGGGCTGTCGAAGGTCGCCTTGCCTACCGGGTCGAACTGGAAAGTGCAGGTCGCCGGGTCGGCCACCACGCTGATCGGCGACTGCCGGCTGGCCTGGTCGATGGCCGGGTTGGCGTAGTGGGTCAGGCCCTTGAACAGCGGGAAGTAGAACAGCGTGGCGAGCAACAGGCCGGCCAGCAGCACCGGCTTGCGGCCGATGCGGTCGGACAGCCAGCCGGCGACGATGAAGAACGGCGCGCCAAGCACCAGGGCGACGATCAGCAGACCGTTGGCGGTGCCGCCATCGACCTTGAGCACCTGGGTAAGGAAGAACAGCACGTAGAACTGCGCCGTGTAGAAGGTCACCGCCTGGCCGGCATTGATGCTGAACAGCGCGGTCAGCACCACCTTCAGGTTGCCCCACTGGGTGAAGGACTCGCGCAGCGGCGCCTTGCTGACCTTGCCCTCGGCCTTCATCTTGAGGAACGCTGGCGACTCGCGCATGGACAGGCGGATCCAGGTGGAGATGCCCAGCAGGACGATGGACAGCAGGAATGGCAGGCGCCAGCCCCAGGTCTCGAACTCGTCGCCGGTCAACTGGCGACAGGCCAGGATCACCAGCAGCGAGAGCAACAGGCCGAGGGTCGCGGTGGACTGGATCCAACTGGTGTAGCTACCGCGCTTGTTCGCCGGGGCGTGCTCGGCGACATAGATCGCCGCGCCGCCGTACTCGCCGCCCAGGGCCAGGCCCTGGAGCATGCGCAAGGTGACCAGGATGATCGGCGCGGCGACCCCGATCGAGGCATAGGTGGGCAGCAGGCCGACAGCGAAGGTCGACAACCCCATCAACAGGATGGTCACCAGGAAGGTGTACTTGCGCCCGATCATGTCGCCCAGGCGGCCGAACACCAGCGCGCCGAAGGGCCGCACCAGGAAGCCGGCGGCGAAGGCCATCAGGGCGAAGATGAAGGCCGTGGTGTCGTTGACGCCGGCGAAGAACTGCTTGCTGATCACCGCCGCCAGGGCGCCGTAGAGGAAGAAGTCGTACCACTCGAAGACCGTGCCCAGCGAGGAGGCGAAGATCACCTTGCGCTCCTCCTGGGGCGTGGTCGCAGGCACTGTGTAGGAAGGGGTCGTTGCGTACTCGGTCATTGCGGCTCTCCCGCCCCTTGTGGGGGCTCTTATTGTTGTCTGCCATTTCCGTTTTCAGCGTCGACCGCTGCGGCGCCGGGCGCCACGCGATACGGGGTGTAGCGATCCTCAGGCCTCCACCGCCTCCTTGCCGCCGGCCGCCATGGCGCTTTCGACGACCTGCGGCGCGGCCTCGCGGCGGCGCTCGGCGAGAATCATCTGCGCCGCCTTCTCGGCGATTACCAGCACCGGCGAACAGGTGTTGCCGGAGGTCAGGCTGGGCATGATCGAGGCATCGGCGATGCGCAGGCCGGGGATTCCGTGCACCCTCAATTGCGCATCCACCACCGCTTGCGGCCCCTGGCCCATGCGGCAGGTGCCGGCAGGGTGGAAGATGGTGGTGCCGATCTCCGCCGCAGCGCGCTGCAGATCCTCTTCGCTGCGGTATTCCGGGCCGGGCTTGTATTCCTGCGGACGGAAGGCGGCCAGCGCCGGTGCGGCGGCGATGCGGCGGGTCAGGCGTATGGCGTCGGCGGCGACCTTCAGGTCGCGCGGATCGCTCAGGTAGTTGGGCTGGATCGACGGCGCCTCGCCCGGGTCGAGCGAGCGGATGCGCACCGTCCCCCGGCTGTGCGGGCGCAGGTCGCAGACCGACGCGGTGAACGCAGGGAAGGCATGCAGCGGCTCGCCGAAGCGATCCAGCGAGAGCGGCTGGACATGGTATTCGAGGTTGGCCGAGGGCTGCTGCGGATCGGAGCGGGCGAAGGCGCCCAGTTGGCTCGGCGCCATCGACAACGGCCCGCTGCGGCTCGCCAGGTAGCGCAGGCCCATGCCCAGCTTGCCCCATAGGCTGCCGGCGATCTGGTTGAGGGTGGGAACGCCGTCGACCTTGTAGATCATGCGCAGCTGCAGGTGATCCTGGAGATTGCCACCGACCCCGGGCAACTCGTGGACGACCCCGGCGCCGAGCCGCTCCAGCAGGTCCCGCGGGCCGATCCCGGAGCGTTGCAGCAGGCACGGCGAACCGATCGCGCCGGCGCTCAGGACGATCTCGCGGCGCGCCTCGAAGCGCTGCTCGCGGCCCTGCCAACGGACCGACAGGGCCCTGGCGCGGCCGTCCTCGAGGAGCACTCGCTGGACTTCGGCATGGGTCAGAACCGTCAGGTTGGCGCGCTGGGCGATGCCGCGCAGGAAGCCTTTCGAGGCATTCCAGCGCACCCCGCCGCGCTGGTTGACCTGGAAGTAGCCGCAGCCTTCGTTGTCGCCACCGTTGAAATCCTCGACGCTGGCGATGCCGGTCTGCGCCGCCGCCTGCTGGAAGGCATCGAGCAGCTTCCAGGAGAGCCGCTGGCGTTCTACCCGCCATTCGCCGCCGGCGCCGTGCATTTCGCTGGTCCCGGCGAAATGGTCCTCCATCCTGCGGAACAGCGGCAGCAGCTCTCTCCAGCTCCAGCCCGGATTGCCTTCGGCCACCCACTGGTCGTAGTCGCGGGCCTGGCCACGCATGTAGATCATGCCATTGATCGAGGAGCATCCTCCGAGCACCTTGCCGCGCGGGTACTTCAGGGAACGACCGTTGAGCCCGGGGACCTCGTCGGTGTCGAAGCACCAGTCGGTACGCGGGTTGCCGATGCAGTAGAGGTAGCCGACGGGAATGTGGATCCAGGGATAGTTGTCCGGGCCGCCGGCTTCCAGCAGCAGGACACGGTTGGCAGGGTCGGCGGAAAGCCGGTTGGCCAGCAGGCAGCCGGCAGGTCCGGCGCCAACGATGAGGTAGTCGTAGGTATCCAGTACCTCGGGCATGGCGAGCCTCGTCTTGTCGTTCTTGTGATGGGCCGTCGGACCTGCGGATGACCGGCAAGTCTCGAACGGCTTGAGGCTAGTCGTTCATTCGCGATAAAAAAACAAACGTTTCGGGGCAGCTATTGTTCGTTTTCTAACAGCCCCCCCCTCGGCCCGGCAGAAGGCGCTCCCCATGTTCGACTGGAATGACCTGCGTTTCTTCCTCGAGTTGCAGCGCAGCGGTCGCCTGCTGACCGCCGCCAAGCGTCTCGGCACCACTCACGCCACGGTGGCCCGGCACATCGAGAACATCGAGCGCGACCTCGGCACCCAACTGTTCGCCCAGCACACCGGCGGCTACCAGTTGACTCCGGCCGGCCAGGCGCTGCTCAAGCACGCCGAGGCGATGGAGAACACCGCGCTGCTCGCCCAGGAAGAAATGAGCCAGAGCATCTCGCCGCTGGGGCAGATCCGCATCGGCGTCACCGAAGGCCTCGGCAGCGTCTTCCTCGCTCCGCGCCTGGCGCAATTGATGCGCCACTACCCGGGCCTGGAGGTCGAGCTGGTCTCGGTGCCGCGCTTCGTCAGCATCACCAACCGCGAAGCGGACATCGCCATCTCCCTCGACCGGCCGAGCGCCGACCTGGTGATCACCCGCCTGCTGACCCGCTATCGCCTGGCGTTGTTCGCCAGCCCCGCCTACCTGGAACAGGCGCCGCCGCTGCGCGACCGCGACGACCTCGGCAGGCACCAGTGGATCGGCTACGTCGACGACCTGCTGTTCAGCCAGGAACTGATGTTCCACCACAGTTTCTGCCGCCACCCGCAGGTCGTGTTCCGCAGCACCAGCGTGGTCGCCCAGCAGCAGGCGGCACAGGCCGGCATCGGCCTGGCGATCCTGCCGCACTTCATGGGTAGCCGCGATCCGTTGCTGGTACCGGTGCTGCCCGAGGAAAGCATCCAGCGCGAGTACTGGATGAGCACTCGGCGGGAGTTGCACCGCTCGGTGCGCCTGCGGGTGGTCTGGGACTTCCTGCTGGAGCTGTGCCAGCGCGAGCGAGAGGTTCTGCTCGGCCCTTCGGCAACGCCGCCGCCCTGATGGCGGCGGTTATCCGCGGAACGACACTCCGCCGTCTCAGGCCAGGCGTTGCAGCGCCTGTCTGGCCTGGTTCTCCAGCTCCAGCTTGAACGAGGGCTCCAGGCGCAGCTGCCGCGCCAGCTCCTCGAGGTAGGAGCGCTCCATGAAGCTTTCCTCGTCGACCATCAGCAGGCTGGCCAGGTACATCTCCGCGGCGATCTCCGGGGTGCTCGCGGCACGGGCGATCTCGGCCGGGTCCAGCGGCTTGTTCAGCTCGCGCTCCAGCCAGCCCTGCACCTCGCGGTCGCTGGTCAGCTTGGCCACCTCGCCTTCGATCATCTGCCGTTCGCGCTCGTCGATGTGGCCGTCGGCCTTGGCCGCACCGACGATGGCCTGGAGGATCGCGTGGCTATGCACTTCGGCCTGGGCTTCCGGCAGGCGGTCGACGGTCTGCGGCTGCGCCTGCGGCGCGGCGCCGTTCTGTTGCTGCTGCCAGTTGTTGTAGGCCTTGTAGGCGATCACCCCGAGCGCGGCGAGGCCGCCGTAGGTGATCGCCTTGCCGCCGAACTTGCGCGCCTTCTTGTTTCCCAGCAGCAGGCCGATGGCGCCGGCCGCCAGGGCTCCGCCGCCAGCGCCGGAAAGCAGGCTGCCGAGCTGTCCGCCGCCGCTGGCGCCGGGCTTGCCGCCGGACTTGTTCTGCAACATTTCCTGCCCGGACTTGAGCAATTGGTCGAGCAAACCACGGGTATTCATGAGGAACCTCCAGGACGTTCGGTAACAACCGGATTCGACCGACTCTAGCCCTTCGCGTCCGCGCTGCCCGCCGGGAGTTTGCTTCGAGATATTGCCGGCCTCCCCGGACACCGTGGCAAAGCGCGACACATGTCACATTTCTCCAGATAGAGGCCTAGTGCCAGCAGAAAGCCCTTCGACGCGCCGGCATGGCCCTCTAAACTCCGCGCCCGCCCGCGACTGCGGGTCGGCGTCCGACGCCAGCCGCTCCGCGCGCATTCGCAACAGCAATCTGTGAACATGGCTCCCCCGAGCCACCCACTGCCTCGCAAAGGACTTCCCATGACCATCTCCCGCCGCGACTTCCTGAACGGCGTAGCCCTGACCATCGCCGCAGGCCTGACCCCCGCCGAGATCCTCCGCGCCGCCCCCGGCGGCCGCTACTATCCGCCCGCGCTCACCGGCCTGCGCGGTAGCCATCCGGGCGCCTTCGAAGTCGCACACCAGATGGGCTGGGAGAAGAAGACCTTCGATGTCGACCACCTGCCGATCGAAGAGGAATACGACCTGGTGGTGGTCGGCGGCGGCATCAGCGGCCTCGCCGCCGCCTGGTTCTATCGCGAACGGCACCCCGCGGCGCGCATCCTGGTCATCGAGAACCACGACGACTTCGGCGGCCATGCCAAGCGCAACGAATTCCAGGCCGGCGGGCGCACTATCCTCGGCTACGGCGGCAGCGAGTCGCTGCAATCGCCGAACGCCCTCTATAGCGAAGACGCCAAACACCTGCTGAAACGCCTGGGCGTCGAGCTCAAGCGCTTCGAGACAGCCTTCGACACCGACTTCTACCCCGGCCTGGGCCTGTCCCGCGCGGTGTTCTTCGACAAGGCCAGCTTCGGCGTGGACAAGCTGGTCAGCGGCGACCCGACGCCGATGGTTGCCGACGAGGTCCCCCGCGATCGTCTCAATGCCCGCTCCTGGCGCGCCTTCATCGGCGACTTCCCGCTGAGCCGCGAAGACCGGGAGGCGCTCATCGCGCTGTACGAGTCACCTCGCGACTATCTTGCCGGCAAGAGCGTGGAAGAGAAGGAAACCTACCTGGCGAAGACCAGCTACCGCGACTACCTGCTCAAGAACGTCGGGCTCTCGGAAACCTCGGTGAAGTACTTCCAGGGCCGCAGCAACGACTTCTCTGCCCTCGGCGCCGACGCCCTGCCGGCGGCCGACGCATACGCCGCCGGCTTCCCCGGCTTCGACGCCCTCGGCCTGCCGCAACCCAGCGAGGAGGCCCAGGCGGAAATGGACGAGCCGTACATCTACCATTTCCCCGACGGCAACGCCTCGCTGGCTCGGCTCATGGTGCGCGACCTGATCCCCGCGGTGGCGCCGGGCCGAGGCATGGAGGACATCGTCATGGCCCGCTTCGACTACTCGAAGCTGGACCTCGCCGGGCACCCGGTGCGCCTGCGCCTGAACAGCACCGCCGTCAGCGTGCGCAACCGCGCCGGCGGCGTCGATGTCGGCTACAGCCGCGCCGGCCGCCTGCACCGGGTACGCGGCAAGCACTGCGTGATGGCCTGCTACAACATGATGGTGCCGTACCTGCTGCGCGACCTCTCCGAGGAGCAGGCCCACGCGCTGAGCCAGAACGTCAAGTTCCCGCTGGTGTACACCAAGGTATTGCTGCGCAACTGGCAGGCCTGGAAGACCCTCGGCATCCACGAGATCTACGCGCCGACCCTGCCCTACTCGCGGATCAAGCTGGACTTCCCGGTCGACCTCGGCAGCTACCGGCATCCACGCGACCCGCGGCAGCCGATCGGCGTGCACATGGTCTACGTGCCGACCACCCCGAACGCCGGCATGGACGCCCGCACCCAGGCTCGCGTAGGCCGCAGCAAGCTCTACGCGATGAGCTTCGAGCAACTGGAAAAGGACATCCGCGACCAGCTCCAGGCCATGCTCGGCCCGGCGGGCTTCGACCACCGCCGCGACATCACCGGCATCACCGTGAACCGCTGGTCGCACGGCTACTCCTACTTCATGAATACCCTCTACGACGACGAGGCGGAAAGCGAAGCGCTGATGGAACTGGCGCGAAGCAAGGTCGGCAATGTCGCCATCGCCAACTCGGATGCGGCCTGGGATGCCTACGCCCATGCCGCCATCGACCAGGCGGTGCGGGCAGTCCGCGAACTGGGTTGAAGGACGGCGACGGCAGCGGAACCCGCGCTGCCGTCGCGCCCTTCCGATGTCCAGCAAGACTGACAGAAATGTACTGACAGCGATTTCAACCCCTACTCCACGAAAGCCGTTCAAAGACCCTATGTTTCTCGGCCTCCCCTCGAAATAACCTAGGGAGAACACATAGGAAATTTCCTACTAGCATTCAGAAAAGTCCTGATTAAACCGACAGACACCATCGCTAGAATTCGAGCCCGTCCGGAGCTGCCTCCTGGCGGATTATCCGCCTGCCGGCGTTGCCGGTAGCCGCTGCGGAAACCCCCACCTCGATCGGGTTCGATTTCATGAAAACACGCGTCATCCTCGTCGACGACCACGCCCTCACCCTGATCGGCATGCGCTATCTGCTGAGTGCGTACGACGACCTGCGGATCGTCGCCCAGGCCCAGGACGCCGATGGCTTGCTGGCGCAGCTCGAAGCGCACCCCTGCGACCTGCTGATCACCGACCTGATGATGCCCGGCAGCCAGCAGGCCGACGGCTTGCGCCTGGTGCAGAAGGTCCGGCGGCGCTATCCGGACCTGCCGATCATCGTCGTCACCATGCTCGGCAACCCGGCACTCGTTTCATCCCTGCTCAAGCTGGGCATTCACGGCCTGGTGAGCAAACGCGGCATGCTCGACGATCTGCCCAAGGCGATCCGCCACGCCGGCCGTCGACCATTCATCTCGCGCTCCATCGCACACCTGCTGGAAGTGGGCGAAGCCGAGCACGGCAAGCCGCTGGCCAGCCTCGAACAACTCACCCCGCGCGAAGTGGAAGTGCTGCGCCTGTACGGCAGCGGCCTGGCGGTCGGGGAAATCGCCATCCGACTGTGCCGCAGCAAGCAGACCATCAGCGCGCAAAAGAGCAGCGCCATGCGCAAGCTTGGCCTGGACAGCAATGCCGGACTCTTTATCTACATCCGGGAAAACGGCCTGGCCTGAGCAGCGCGGCCGCGATATGTCCGCCCCGCCAGCCCGCTTCGCAAGGTCCGCGCAGCCGCTAGAATGTCCCGCAGCGCCGGGCGTCTTCCGTGCCCGCCTCCACCAAAGGACTCTTTTCACATGGACCGTAACCGCCGCCTCTCCGCCCGACTCTGCCTCCTGCTGCTGGGACTCGCCAGCCAGGCCGAAGCCCGCGAACCGCAGCCCTGCGCGTCGCGACTGCTTGACGCCGTAGCCAGGCAGGTCGGCCACGATGGCTGGATAGCCCCTTCGTACGAATCTTCCGGTCCGTTCCTCGCCGTGGCCTGCAAGCCCTGGCCGGACGACCCCGCGCAGACGGTGATCGCCATGGCCTACCTGGATCCGGGCGACACCGCCGTGGAAGGCGAACGCCACCCGCATCTGCTATTGGCCAAGGCCGACAGCCGCAGCGGCAGGCTGCTCGAACGCTACGACAGCGACTTCGAAGAAGACGCGTCCGTCGCCGTCGGCAGCGACAGCCTCTGGCTGGACACCGCACGCTATCGCCTGAGCCCGACGGTGCGCGCCTTCGGCGTGGTATTCCATAGCGTGGCGCGTGGCGCCAGTTGTCCGGAAGCCGGCTTCGACAACCTGCTGACCCTGGTGGTGCCGGCCGGCGAAGGCAAGCTGCGGCCGGTGCTCAATACCTACCTGGACCAGTGGAGGACGCTGAAAGGCTCGGTCTGCTCCGCCGAGCCCGGGTTCGAACAGGAAGTCTCGCACCTGACCCTGGAACTCGGCCGCGGACGCTCCAACGGCTTTGCCGACCTGGTCATCACCTCGCGGGTCAGCGACGGCGAAACGGAGAACGGCAAACCCTTGCGCACGGTGAAGCGCACGCTGCGCTATGACGGCGAGCGCTACCCGTTCGAGGAGTATTCGGACTTCTGGCACCGCCAGTGAGGGGAGACCGTGGCCAGCAGCCACGGCGAAACAGCGGAACCGCGCGCCCGCCGCAAGGGACGGACGCGCTCGGGGAACTCAGCTCTCGCTGGTTTCCTCGCTCTCTTCGACGGGCGCCGGCTCCTGCTCCGGCTCGCCTTCGTCGTCCTGCTCGTCGTCCGACTGGCAATACGGGGTCGGGTCCTGCGGCCAGATCGCCTTGCCATTGCCGTCGAGCAACTGTTCGGCGCCGCAATCGGTGGTGGCCACGGTGAAGCGCGGCTTGCCGTTCAGGTCGTACAGTGCGCGCAAGGTTTCCGTCGCCTCGTCGCCAGTGCCGCTGACTTCGTAGCCCAGGATGTAACCCTGCTGCGGATTCACCTCCAGCTTCTGCCAGAGCGCTGGAACCAGCGTGCGTCCCTGGCGATCGAGCAACACGGTGTGGGCAGCGTTGTCCATACCGTCGAGACCTTCCAGGAAACGACCGTCATACGCAGACTGGATGCTGATCAGTTCGCCCGGCTCCAGCAGCATCTTGCCGCTGCGGTCCATCAGGCCCACCACCGGCACCTGGCTTTCCGAACCCATGAAGCTGACGGTCTTCTGCGGCCCGCCCTTCTTCGCCACGACGAACAGGTCGTTGCCCAGCGCGCCGATCTGCGCATAACCCGGCTTCACCCACTCGCTGCCTTCGTCGAGGTTGAAGATGCCGAAGTCGGCGCTGAACAGGCCGGTGCTCACGCCGACGGCAGCCAGGCCGGGCACGTCGACGGTGTAGCCAAGCGCGGTGAGGCCGGCGCTGTCGGCCGAATCGTACTGCGGCTGCACCTTCCAGGCGCCGCTGCGATCGATCAGGCCGTACTTGCCCGACGAGCCATCTTCCATGCGCTGCTGGGCCAGCCCGCCCTGCTTGCCGAAGGCGCCGCAACCGGCGAACTGGGCGGCGATCGCCACCTTGCCCTGGTAGTCGAGGTAGCCACAGGGGCTGTCGTACTTCTCGCGGAACGCGACCAGGCCGTTGGCCGGGGTGCCCAGGTAATCGTAGCTCTTGCCGTCACCGACCACGTCGCCCTTGGCATCCACCAGTTGGGAGCCCTTGCCGATGACGCTGGCGCTCATCACGCCGTCGTGGAGGTCGCCCAGGCTCTCGTAGGCCACGGCCTTCTGTTCGCCGGTAGCGAGGTTGATGATCCACTTCTCCTCGCCACGCTCGGCGCTGATCAAGCCGCCGTGTTCGGCGACGCTGCCGTTGACCAGGGTGGTGTCGTAGAGCGCCTCGGTGAGCTGCTTGCCCTTGGCATCGAGGATGCCGCGCTTGCCATCGATCTCGTAGATGATGAATTCGTTGGCACTGTTGGGGTAGATGTCGTCGAAACGCGGCGCCTGGACTTCCTTGCCCTGGCCGTCGACCACGCCGTACTTGCCATCGCGGACGAAGCCATAGAGGTTGGGGGTGAGCAGCGACAGGGCTTCGCCGATATCGTCGCGCAACACCTTGCCGTCCTTCGCCTGGATCAGGTTCCAGCGCTCCTCGCGCGCCGCCATCAGGGTGCCCTGGTAGGCGCTGGCGACGATATTGTCGTAGTCGTTGTCGAACGGCACGAGCAGCTTGGCGTCCTGGTCGATCACCGCGCACTGGCCGTTGAGGCATAGCGGGATGCTCAGTGCAGCCATGCTCGGTGCGGCCGGTTGCGGCGCGACCGCCGCAGGCTTCGGCGCATCGTCGCCCTGGTTGCAGGCGCTGAGGAGCAAGGTGGAAACGGAGACGGCGAGGGTGTTGCGGCCGATACGCGACAGTCTTTGCATGCGGATATGTTCTCGTATGATCCCTGAGATATGTGTCCAGCCGCGATGCGCGCGACATCGCGGAACGCGGTAGCCTTCCCGACGGAAAGGCGCGGGCATGATGCCCGTGCCGCGGACCGCCTGGCAATGCCCTGATCCGTCGGCTCGGCGACAGGCGGCGCGCTTGCTGGCAGAATCGCGGCTTTCCGCAAACCGCGCAGGTACCGCCCCATGAACGACCGACTGCAGATCGAAGACCTCCTCCTGGGCGACGGCAAGGAGGTAGTGAAGGGTGCGCTGATCACCACCCAGTACAAGGGCACCCTGGAAGACGGCACGCTGTTCGACTCCTCCTACGAGCGCGGCCGGCCATTCCAGTGCGTGATCGGCACCGGACGAGTGATCAAGGGTTGGGACCAGGGCCTGATGGGCATGAAGGTCGGCGGCAAGCGACGGCTGTTCGTCCCTTCCCACCTGGCCTACGGCGAACGGCAGGTCGGCGCGCACATCAAGCCCCATTCCAACCTGCTGTTCGAGATCGAACTGCTGGAAGTGCTCACCCGCGACGACTGAGCCGAGGGACGGCGGCGGCCTCTGGCCGCCATGCGCAGGACGAATAGTCGCTCGACTATCCGCCCTGCACGAAGCCGGTTTCTCTTCTAATCCGCGGGCCGAGCCGCGGAACCCGTGGCAATGGCGCGAGGCAGGCCGTCCAGCGCACGCAGCAGGCAGAACCCCAGGACGGCCCCCGCCGCGCCCGCGACCAGCATCAGGCCGATCGCGCCCGACCAGTCGAAACGGCTGACGATCAGGCCGATCAGCAAGGGGCCGATCACCTGCCCCAGGTAGTTGCCCTGCATTACCCAGCCGATGGCCAGTGGCGTCAGCGAAGGCGCGGGCGAGGCCAGCGGCGCGGTCGCCAGCACGGTGGTGGGGAGCATGCCGGCGACCGCCGAGAAGACGAACCCCAGCGCAATCGCCAGGAGCCCCGGCATCGCGGCATGGAAGAACGCCGCACCGGTGAGTCCCATCAGGATCGCGGTGCTCGCCAGCAAGGCGCCGGGACGTATGCCGCGGGAAAGGATGAAACCCGCCGCGACATTGCCCAGGGCGTTCGCCGCGACGATGGCCGCGCCGATGAGTCCCGCAGTCTCCAGGGCGACACCCAGGCGCTGCATGAGGAACACGGGGAGGAACGTCATCAGGGCGAAGAACTGCAGGTTGTAGGTGGTGAAGCCGAGCGCCAGCAGGGTGATCGCCGGAACCTTGAGCAACGTGCCAAGACCGGCCGGCCTCACGCCTGCCGCCCTGCACCCATCGTCGGCAGGGACGCTGAGCGGCAGCAGCAGCGCCGCGACCAGTACCAGCAGTGCGCTCAGTTGCCAGTCGGCACGCCAGTCCGCGAGCAGCGGCCCGAACAGCATCGAGAGGGCGATTCCGCCTGCCATGAAGGTGCTCCACAGACCGAACACCACGCTGCGCCGCGTCTCGCTGGTGATCCTGTGCAACACGGCGGGCGCCGCCACTACCACGATGAGGAAACCGAGCCCCTCGACGAAGCGAGTGGCAAGCAACCAGGCGAAGTCCTGCATCGACGCACCGAGGAGGCTCGCCCCGCCGAGAATCGCCAGCCCACCGGTCAGCAGCCGGCGATCTCCCCAGCGACGCACCAGGAGGCCGGCGGCGATGCCGCCGAATACGCCGACGAACGGAAAGGCGGACATGATCCAGCTCAGCGCGGCGAGGTCGCCGCCGAAGCTCCGTTGCAGCGACGGCAGGGCGATGGTCGCCTTGCCGACATGCAGGGCAGCGGCGATGCCGGCGAAGATCACATTGGCAACTGCCAGCCATCGCGGGCTGGCCTGGGGGTGCGGACGAGCGAGAGTGGACGGGCTATCCATCGTTGCCTCCGGGCATGGAGTGGCGCCCGGCAAGATCGCCAGACGCTCTGCGCGGATTCTGATAGCTCAAGTTAACTTGAGGTAAAGAGCCCAGGAATCAAACGATGTGTTCCATCGCCCGCACCAATGGCAATCCGGCACGCCCGCTCAGTAGAAGTGCTCGCCGTAGAGGTCCCAGGCATTGCGCCGGGCTGCCCGGCGCAGCTGCTCGGTGTAATCCCGCCGGCCGACGGCGGATCGTCCCGAGCTGGCAGCGACAGCTTCGGTCTCGGTGCGGGACGGTTTGTTGCGCGGAGTGTTCAGGGACATGGCGGCGTCACCAGTTCATCCCCGTCGCCGGCCCGCTCAGCAGTGCCTTCGCCATGCCGCGGGCGGACGCCAGGTCCGGCGCCACGCTCACCGGCGGGCCGTAGACAGCCTGCAGCACCGGCGCCAGTTGCTGCAGGTCGGCGAGGTTGTCCGGCTGGCCGTTAGCACTGAGCAGGATGCCCCGGCAATGCTCGACGAAGCGCTGGCGATTTTCCTTGAGCCACAACACCAGGCGCTTGCGCGCCTGCTGGTCGCCTTCAGCTGTTTCCTGCGGGAGCGGCGGATAGACCAGGGCGAAATCGCGCTCGACGGCCAGCAGCGCCTCGACCTCCTCCAACCAGCGCTCGACATCGGCCAGCTCGCGGGGCATCTCGCGGACCTGGACCAAGGGAAAGGCATCGATATCCAACAGGCTCTTAGCGGGGGCATTCATGGGGGGACTCCTGCGGGGAGGCAAGGCGGAGGAATGAGCGGAAGTGCTTGCCAAAACAGTACTGTACGATACAGTTCTTAAATGACCAGCGTCAACCCTAACGAGAAACGCTCTCAGCAAACCGCCTGGAGGCTTGAACGGACCGTCCCGACGGCCCACCATGCGCACCTTCCGACCGCCACCCCGCGAGGCCCGATACCGCTCATGAACGATGCTTCTCCCCGTCTGACCGAACGCGGCAGGCAACGCCGCCGCGCCATGCTCGACGCCGCTACCCAGGCCTTTCTCGAACACGGTTTCGAAGGCACCACCCTGGACATGGTGATAGAACGGGCCGGTGGTTCACGGGGGACCCTGTACAGCTCCTTCGGCGGCAAGGAGGGCCTGTTCGCCGCGGTGATCGCCCACATGATCGAGGAAATCTTCGACGACAGCGCCGATCAGCCGCGCCCCGCCGCCACGCTGAGCGCCACCCTCGAGCATTTCGGCCGGCGCTTTCTCACCAGCCTGCTCGATCCCCGCTGCCAGAGCCTCTATCGCCTGGTGGTGGCGGAATCCCCGCGGTTTCCGGCGATCGGCAAGTCCTTCTACGAGCAGGGGCCGCAGCAGAGCTATCTGCTGCTCAGCGAGCGACTGGCCGCGGTCGCTCCCCACATGGACGAGGAAACGCTCTACGCGGTGGCCTGCCAGTTTCTCGAGATGCTCAAGGCCGACCTGTTCCTCAAGGCCCTCAGCGTGGCCGACTTCCAGCCGACCATGGCGCTGCTGGAAACCCGCCTCAAGCTGTCGGTGGACATCATCGCCTGCTACCTGGAACACCTGTCGCAGCGCCCCGCGCAGGGCTGAGCGACGCGCCGATCAGGCGGAGGGCGGCAGCGCCTGGCCCGGCAGTTCGGTGAGGTGGATCTCGGTGACCAGGGGTTCCTGGCGCGGCAGGGTACGTTCGAGCAGGGGTGAGAAACGCGCCAGCGCGCCGATCAGGTCCCACTGGGTCTCCAGGGCGGCCCCCAGCTCCGAGAGTTCGTTCAGGACCCGATGACCGACCCGTTGCAGGCGTGGCTCTTCGCTCTGGCTGAGCTCCACCGAAAGGTGCGCCAGCATGGTGGTCATGTTGTTCATGTTGCGTGTCGCCAGGACCAGGATATTGGCCAGCAGGGCGACATCGCTGTCAGGCAGGGAGGCGTGGGGAGAACCGGCGTTGGCGTGCATGCGAGCATCCTTTCTCGAAGTGCGGTCCGGAGCGAACGTCGCGGGAGAATAACATCATATTGCCATTACGCAATATCTCCCACGAAACGCTCAGGTTGATTTCCTGATGCCAGGCAGACCGCCAAGGTCGGCAAAGGTTTCCATCAGGTGGGCCGCCAGCGCCTCGCCGCGCCGACGGCCCCGACGGCTCACTGCATTTCCAGGGATTTGCGCGGCGGCGTGCTGCGATGAGCGGCTCGCAGGTACTGCGGCGGCCAGGGCATCTGCTCGTTGCGCAGTTCGTCGGCGGCGTGCAACGGCCAGTACGGATCGCGCAGCAGTTCACGGGCAAGCAGGATCAGGTCGGCCTGACCGGTGCGCAGGATATGCTCGGCCTGCACCGGCTCGGTGATCATGCCCACCGTGCCGCTGGCGATGCCGGCCTCCTTCTTCACCCGTTCGGCGAACTCGGTCTGGTAGCCCGGTCCTACCGGGATTTCCGCATTTGCCGCGGTACCGCCGGAAGACACGTCGATCAGGTCCACGCCCAGGTCCTTCAGGTGCCGGGCCAGTTCCACGGTCTCGTCGGGGTTCCAGCCATCCTCCACCCAGTCGGTGGCGGACAGCCGCACGAATAGCGGCAACTCTTGCGGCCAGGCCTTGCGCACCGCGGCGGTGACCTGCAGAAGCAGGCGGATGCGGTTCTCGAAGCAGCCGCCGTACTGGTCGCGACGCTGGTTCGACAGCGGCGAGAGGAACTGATGCAACAGGTAGCCGTGGGCCGCATGCACCTCCGCGACCTTGAAGCCGGCAGCCAGGGAGCGCTCGGCGGCGCGTACGAAGGCCTGCACCAGCGCCTCGATCTGCGCCTCGCTCAGGGCCTCGGGGGTCGTGTGCTGGGGATCGAACGGGATCGCCGATGGCGCTACCGGTATCCAGCCGCCGTCGCTGATCGGCACGCTGCCGTGCTTGCCCAGCCACGGCCGCCAGGTACTCGCCTTGCGCCCGGCGTGGGCCAGCTGGACCCCGGCGACCGCGCCCTGGGACTCGATGAAACGGGTGATGCGATGCAACGGCTCGACATGCGCGTCGCTCCAGATGCCGAGGTCGTCAGCGGTGATGCGCCCCTCGGGCAACACCGCGGTGGCTTCGACTATCACCAGGCCGGCGCCGCCCACCGCGCGGCTGCCCAGGTGCACGAGATGCCAGTCGTTGGCCAGGCCCTCCTGCGCCGAGTACTGGCACATGGGCGATACGGCGATGCGGTTGGGCAAGGTGATTTGACGCAGGCTAAGAGGCTCGAACAGCAGACTCATGGCAGGACTCCCGGTCGGTCTTGGAATAAAGCTCACACCTGAACTTTAGACCGGGTTCGCGGAGGCCAACGGCCCAAGCGACATAAAGCAGCCGCCCTCCTGGCGGAAGACGGCTTGAGCGACCCCGACCGGCATTCCTTCCTGGAGTGCCAGCCGGGACCACCGAGCTTACAACGCGCTCGGGCAGGTCACGCCGACGGTGCTGAACGCCCGGGTGACGTCAGCCGCCGAGTAGTTGCGGTTCTGCGCCGAGCGAATCACCCCGCAGGCGCCGCTGTTGTAGTTGCTGGTGGCGGTCCAGTAGTAGCGGTTGGCGTCGACGAACACCTCGAAGGCCTTGCGGGTATCCCAGCCCGGCGAATTGGCCAACAGGTAGAACGCACGGTTGTACACGCCGCTGGAGTGGTGCACGTCGATGCCGTTGTAGTACTGCGACGCGTTGTCGATGGATCGCCCGTCGCGGCTGGGCTGGTCCATGTAGCGCAGCGCACCGCTGCCCTTCTTGATGTCGTAGCCGATCAGGAAGTCGTTCTTGCCGCGCATATAGAACTCGGCAGCCTCGCCGGCCATGTCGGAGAACGCTTCGTTCATTCCGCCTGATTGCCCGCGGTAGATCAGCCCGGAGTTCTGCTCGGTGAAGCCGTGGCTGACCTCGTGGGCCGCCACGTCCAGCGACACCAGCGGATAGAACATGGTGGCGCCGTCGCCGAAGAGCATCGCCGTGCCGTCCCAGTAGGCGTTCTCCACGCTGCGCCCGTAGTGCACCTTCATGTACAGCTTGTGGGTCAGCGGGCTGGTGCCGAACCAGTCCCGGTACAGTTTGAACACCACGCCGCCGAAGAAATGCGCGTCGTTCAGCGGCGAATAGGCGCCGTTGACCTGCTTGTAGGTGTTGGTCGGGCAGGCGAAGCGGAACGGCGTGGTCTTGCTGTCGTCGGTGCTGCTGTTCATGTCGACGGTGATGACGTTGCCGTCGTCCATCTCGCAGCGGTCGTTGACGATCAGCGGACCGTAGTCGCTACCGTAGGTGTACTTGCCGATCTTCTGGTTGCCGCCGGGGCCGCCCGCCTCGGCGTGGGCCAGGCCTTCCCACTGATCGAGCACTTCGCCGGTCTTGGCGTCGATGACGAAATGCGGCCGCGACAGTCCCTCGCCGGGAATCAGGTAGGAGACGTTGTAGACCAGTTGGGCGATGTTGTTCTCGCCCAGGCGGATCACCAGTTCCACTTTGTCATTCTCGGTCTTGCGGCCCTGGGCCTTCAGGCTCTTGGCCTGGGCCAGCACCTGCTCGGCGGATACCGCCGCGGTGGTGCTGCCCGGCAGGTCGGCGGCGATGTTGGCGACGAAATGGCCGCTGCGCTGCGCCGCCACGCTCTTGCCGGGACCCTTGACTTCGGTGATGGCTTCGCCGACCACCCGTACGCCGTTGTGGAATTGCTCGTAGCGGGTGACCTGCTTGCCGTTGGGCAGGGTCGTGCTGCGGATCGCTTTCAGTTCGTCGGCACCGCCAGCGCCGACCGCGGCTTGCAAGGTGACTGGGCCGGGCGCGCCCTGGGCAGCCTTGCTGGGGAGTTTGGACACGTCGATCAGGTCGGCGGCAAAAGCGGCCGGCGAAACACCCATGATCGCAACGAACAACAGGTCAAGCGTAGAAACCTTCTTCATCTTGTTCAGTTCTCCTGGTTTTTTCAGGCCGAAGTACTCGGCCGACGCTTACCGCCGCCTTGTGGGCTGATCGGAACAGCCGTATCAGTCCTTCGGGTAGAAGGAACTGCACTCCCCTGGCTCGGTCCCGTTTTCGACGGTGCTTTCGTGTACCAAAAAGAACCCGCGGCCAAACCTGCCAGAACTGGCAGGTAGCCTTGATTTCGCCGGAAATCTGTATGTTTTCGCTGGAATAGCTAACAGAAAAGCAGGGGGCAGCTAGGTTGCCCGTGGCCCCGTGGCGCGTTCAGCGAGGGGCCATGTGGACGATCATCAGTTGCACGCTTTCCTGGCCGCGGAATTCGTTGACGTCGAGCTTGTAGGCCAGCTCGGCCCAGCGCACGGTAGGGTTGGGCCACTGCTCGCGGTCGATGTTGAAGGCAATGCCATCCAGTTGCAGCGAGCCGCATTCGCTTTTCAGCACCAGCTTCAGGTGACGCTCGCCGACGATCCGCTGCTGCACCAGCTGGAACACCCCGTGGAACATCGGCTCGGGAAAGTGCTGGCCCCAGGGACCGGCCTGGCGCAACGCGCGCGCCAGCTCCAGGTGGAACTCCTGGATGCTCAACTGGCCATCGGAGAGCAGGCGCCCGGCCAGGTCCTCCTCGGCCAGTTGGCGGCGTACTTCGGCATCGAAGGCGGCGGAGAAAGCGCCGAAGTTTTCCTGCGGCAACGATAGTCCGGCAGCCATCGCGTGGCCGCCGAACTTGCTGATCAGCCCGGGATGACGGGCGGCTACCGCGTCCAGCGCGTCGCGGATGTGGAAGCCGGGAATCGACCGTGCCGAGCCTTTCAGGCTGCCGTCGCCGGCATCGGCGAAGGCGATGGTCGGCCGGTGGTAGCGCTCCTTCAGGCGCGAGGCGAGGATTCCGATCACGCCCTGGTGCCAGTCGGCGTCGAACAGGCACAAGCCGAACGGCAGTTGCTCCAGGCTCAGCTCCTTGAGCTGCGCCAGCGCCTCGCGCTGCATACCCTGCTCGATGGCCTTGCGGTCCTGGTTCAACTGGTCGAGCTGCACCGCCATGTCGCGGGCCAGCGCTTCGTCGTCGCAGAGCAGGCATTCGATGCCGAGGGACATGTCGTCGAGCCGACCCGCCGCGTTCAGGCGCGGACCGAGGATGAAACCCAGGTCGGTGGAGGTGATCCGTACCGGAGGCCGCCCGGCCACCTCCAGCAGCGCACGCAAGCCCGGCCGGGCGCGGCCGGCGCGGATGCGCGCGAGGCCCTGGTGGACCAGGATGCGGTTGTTGGCATCGAGCGGCACCACATCGGCGACGCTGCCCAGCGCCACCAGGTCGAGCAGCTCGGCGAGGTTCGGTTCCTTCAGCCCGCGCCGGGCGAACCAGTCCAGCTCGCGCAGGCGCGCCCGCAACGCCAGCATCACATAGAAGATCACCCCGACCCCGGCCATGGCCTTGCTGGGGAATTCGCAGCCCGGCTGGTTGGGGTTGATGATCGCATCCGCCGCCGGCAGTTCCGGGCCAGGCAGGTGGTGGTCGGTGACCAGCACCTTGAGCCCCGCGGCTTTCGCCGCCTGGACGCCGTCCACGCTGGAGATGCCGTTGTCCACCGTCACCAGCAGGTCGGGACGCTTCTCCAGGGCCACGCCGACGATCTCCGGGGTCAGGCCGTAGCCGTACTCGAAGCGGTTCGGCACCAGGTAATCGACCCAGGCCGCGCCGAGCATGCGCAGGGCCAGCACGCCGACGCTGCTGGCGGTGGCGCCGTCGGCGTCGAAGTCGCCGACGATGAGAATCCGCTGGCCGCCCTCCAGGGCGTCCACCAGCAGCGCCACACCCTCCTCGATGCCTTTCAGCCGCTGGTAGGGAATCAGCCGCGCCAGGCCCTTGTCCAGCTCCTCGGCGCAACGCACGCCACGAGCCGCGTACAGGCGCGCCAGTAATGGCGGAAGGTCGCCGAGATCGGGCAGGGTTTCGGGCAGGGGGCGGGGTTCGATACGCATCAGGTCACTCGTTCGGCTCGACGGAAGGAAACGGCGGCGGCGATCAACGCTCGCCCTGCAGCCACTCCAGCTGCAACTCGTGCTGGCCGTTCTCGTCGGTGACGAACAGGGTGCCCTCGCTGATCATCACGGTCCAGTTGATCGAACGCGGCAGGTCGCAGGACAGGCTCTCCAGGGGTTCCTGGGGCACTGCCGCGACGTTGATGTTCTTCAGGCTGCGCACGCTGTCCAGCACCTTGGTCTGCCAGACCCGCAGGTTGCCATAGGCGAGCAGGCTGAAGCGCTCGCAGCGACGCGAGCACCAGGTGATGCGCTCGGCGTCCGGCTGGCCGACTTCGATCCAGTGCAGGACCCGGCCGTCCAGGCTCTTTTCCCAGAGCGCCGGTTCGTCCACGTCCGACAGGCCACGCCCGAAGGCGATCTGCTCGCCGTACCACAGCACGTAGGCCAGCAAGCGCACGGCCAGGCGCTCCTCGGTCTCGGAGGGGTGCCGGGCCACGGTCAGGCGCAACGTCTCGTAGACCCCGCGGTCCAGGTCGGTGAGGGAAATATCGGCTTTATAGGGCGTGGATTGCAGGGCCATGGGAATACCGGCGTGGGAAGCGAAAGGGCGCAAGTCTAACCTGAAACCCGCCCGCGTGCGGTCCGCCGGCCGACCGCCTGCCCTGCCTTTCTCGCGTCGCTGCCGCTCAGCGCGGGGCGTAGCGGCCCCAGAGTTCCTCGAACTCGCGCCGATAGGCGCCGATCAGTACGGCGTCGTCGGTTACCAGCAGGTTCTCTTCGTTGTTGACGCTGGCGCTGCGGGTCCAGTTGAAACTGCCGTTGAGCAGCCAGGCGCCATCCACCAGGGCGAACTTGTGGTGCATGTGGAAGGGACTGTCGTCGATTCGCAGCGGTACGCCGGCCTCGCGCAGCGCATGGATGTCGCTGCCTTCGTCGAACTGCTTGTCATCGTCGCTGATGATCCGCACCGGAACGCCGCGCCGATGGCAGGCCAGGATTTCCGCACTGAGCTGGTCGTCGGAGATGGTGAACACGCAGATGTCCAGGCTCTGCCTGGCCTGCCGGCACAGTTCGCGGATCTTCCGCCGACACTCCTCGCCGGGACTGAAATAGGCGCTGGCGCGGCTGCGCGGCGGCGCCGCGGTAACCTCCAGGGTGCGCACCACCTGCTCCAGCCACTTCAGGGCGGCTATCCGTTCGCCCTGCTCCTCCAGGAGGACCAGCTCACGCACCAGGTCGAAGGCACGGTTGCGCAGGAAACGCACCTGGTCGGGTGCCAGCTCGCTGCCCAGTTGGCGCAGTTCGTCCCGCTCCTCGTTGCTCAGCTTCAGATCGACCAGGCTGTCGCGCAGCTGGCGGTCCAATCCGTCGAAGTCCATTTCCCGCTCCTCGTGTCCTCAGGGTTGATCGTTCTCCAGCGGCCTCTGCTCGCCGCCCAGCAACCGGCCCAGTTCGTCGAGGCGGCTGGATATCTCGTTGATGCGGTTGTGCGTGCGCAGGTCGACGTCGATCTTGCGGTCCATCACCTTGATCAGCGGCAGGAAACTGTCCTGCAGGCAGGCGGCAAGGCTCTCCAGCACCTGCTGCACGCCCGGCTGCGCAGGCGCCGTCACCTCGACGTTCAGCGCCGGCGCACCCTGGCCGAGCTGGCGCAATCCAGCCAACAACTCGTCCCAGGGCGCCGGTTGTACCGGCTGGGGTTCGCGAGCCAGGCCACGGACGCTTTCCACAAGGTCGTTGAGCTGCGCAACCAGCCGTCCGCCGACGTCGGCGTCGCTGCCGCCCATGGACTTGTTGCGCAGGAAGTCACGCTTGATCTGCGCCCAGCGCTCGGCCTGCTCGGGGCTCTGGTTGCCGCGCAGTTCGGCGAGCTTCAGCAGGTTCTCCTCGGCTCCGGTGGTCAGCAGTTGCGACTCGCCCTGGTAGTGGTCGGCGATCAGTTGCAGCAGCTCGGCATCGTTCATCACCGCGGAGATCTTCTCCGCCATCTTGTTCATGTTGCGGTAGCTGCCCTGCAGCTTGAACGGCGGCTCGCTGCGGTACTGGTCGGCCTGGGCGGCGCTGGCGATGTACTGCTGGTTGACCTTGAGCACCACGTCGCGCACCTGCATGAGGCGTTGCAGGGTGCTGCTGATCTCGTTGATCTCGGCACCGCTGTAGCCGTGGGCCAGCTCGTTGCTGGAGAACGGCTTGCCCTCGGCCTTGGCGACGAAGCGATAGACGTCGGCCATGTCGCGGGTGGCCAGCGGCGCGAGAACCGGGTTGGAGGTCAGGGCGTTCTCGATGTAGCTGAGGGAGAACGCCTCCTGCATGCCGCTGAGGGTGTCGCCGAGGTTGTAGATGTCGGCGCGGTTGGCGAGCATGTCGGGAATGCGGAAGACCTCGCCGGACTCGGTGTAGGGGTTGCCCGCCATCACCACGCAGAACTTCCGCCCACGCATGTCGTACGTCTTGGTCCGGCCCTTCCACACCCCTTCCACCCGGCGCGTGCCGTCGCAGAGGGAGATGAACTTCTGCAGGAACTCCGGATGGGTGTGCTGGATGTCGTCGACATAGAGCATCACGTTGTTGCCCATCTCCAGCGCCAGGTTGAGCTTCTCCAGTTCCTGCCGCGAAGTCGCGTCCGGCGCCTGCCCGGGGTCGAGCGAGCGCACCTCGTGGCCGAGGGCAGGACCGTTGATCTTCATGAAGATCAGCCCCAGGCGATGCGCCACGTACTCCATCAGGGTGGTCTTGCCGTAGCCTGGCGGGGAGATCAGCATCAGCAGGCCCATCAGGTCGGTGCGCTTGTTCTCGCCCACCGTCCCCATCTGCTTGGCCAGGTTGTCGCCGATGACACCCAGGTAGACGTCATTGATCAGCTTGTTGCGAACGAACGAGGACAGCGGTCGCGGCTTGAACTCGGCCAGGCGCAATGCCTCGCGCTCGCGTTCGACGATCTCCTGGCGCAGCGCCTGGTAGCGCCGCAGCCCCGGCAGGAACTGCTGGCGATGGCGACGCAGGCGGCCGAAGAAGTCGTCCACCGCCAGCGCCAGGCCGCGTTCGACGATGCGCGGATGCTCGCCCATCAGGCCGTCGACCTGGAAGCGCAGGTCGACCTCGGTGATCCGTCGTGGCATCTCCTCGTCCAGCAACGAGAGCGCCACCGCCTCGTCCAGGTAGGCCGCCAGCGGCTGGAACTCGGCGTCGCCACATAGTCCGCGCAGCCAGTTGCCGGCCAGTTCCCACTGGGCGGCGGGCCGCTCGCCGAGACGCTCCAGGGTCTGCCGGTAGTCGTCCCATAGACGCGCGCCTTGCAGGCGCAGCTTGAGTCCTTCCTGCAATTGCCGGGCATATTTGCTGAAGGTGAATTCGGGACGCTCGGCGGACAATTCCCAGACCAGGTACTCGGCCGCCTCGTCGATATGCTGCGGGTCCAGCGCGATGGGCTGTTCGGCGAGCAGCGCACGCATCGCCGCGGCCACTTCGCCGCGAAGGGCGAGCAGGCCGTCGTCACGACCGAACATCTGCTGGATGCTGCGGCTGCTGCGTGCCCGCTCGGGCCAGCCGGCGACTTCCCGCTCCTCGCGCCGGCGGCTCCAGAACAGGCTGGCGAAGGCCCGCGCCGAGGGTGCGTAGCGTAGCAGTCCGGCGCTCTCGCGCAACGGCAGCAGGCGAACCAGGATCGCCGCCGCATCGTGGTCGTGAATGCCTTTCTCGTAGCCCTCCTTGTAGCGCGGTGCGGCGAAATCGCGGATCGCCCGCGCCAGCTCGTCCGGCTGCGCCAGCAGCGCCTGCAAGCGCTCCAGGCTGAAGCCATCGCGGCCCGCGTCGGCGGCGGCGAGCACTTCGCCGGCGAGATATTCGGCGCGGTACAGCGTCTCCGATTCGGATTCCAGGTTCACCTGCCAGAACTCGCGCAACTCATCGAGCCGCGGGTCCTGCAGCGGTTCGAGGAAATCGGTGCCGGTCAGGTGCAGGTACAGCGCGTCGCCGCGCGGCATCAGGGTCAGGTCGAGTTCCTGGGTGTTGACGCTGAAGCGGTGGCGCGGGCCCAGGCGGATGACGTCGCCGCCCTCCTCGAACAGCTCGCTCTTGTCGCGCAATGCGCGGACCGCCTGGTCGCGCGCGGCCTTCAGGCGCGCCTCGACGTCGTCGGCCTTGACGCTGTCCTTCAATTCGCGAAGACGTTCGGCCAGTTCGCGCAACTTGAGGATCAGCGGGTCGGCGGCGAAGAACGCGTTCAGTTCCTCCGCCTGGGTGAAGCGCGCGGTGCGTCGTTGCAGGCTGTCGAGAATTCGCCGGGCGGCGTCGAGCAGTCCCTGGGCCTTGCGCTGGCGCTCGTCGAGCAGGGTCTGCTTGTGCGCTTCGAAGGTTTCCAGCAGCTCCTCGCGCTTGGCCAGGATGTCGCCGAGGAACTGCTCATGGTCGCCGAACTGGCTTTCCAGTTCCTCCAGTTGCACCAGCAGGCGCGACAGTTGCTCGTCGCAGCGCTCGGGGTCCTGGGCCTGGGCCAGGGCGTTGGTGATGCCCTGGCCGAACAGTTTGAACTGGGCGCCGAACTGGGCCACGGTCTCGCTCGAACCGAGTCCCTTGCGCCGCTGCTCGGCGCGCGCCTTGGCCTGGTTCAGGCGGGCGTAGATCTCCGAGATCGACTCGATGATGCGGGTCCGCTGGGTCGCGTCGTCGATGCGCAGCGAAGCCATCAGCGAGGACAGCATGTCGAGGTCGCCGGCCATCGCCTCCAGGGCCGCCAGCGGCTCGCCGAGCTGGGCCACGGTCTCGGCTTTCTGCGCCTCGCCATCGAGGCTCTGCAGGCGCTCCAGCAAGGGCTGCAGGGCCTGTTCGCTGGCGAGGAAGGTCGCGGTGGCGGCGGCCACCCGCTCGTGGGCCGCGAGCAGTTCGGCCTCCATGGCGTCGAGTCGCGCCACGTCGATGTAGCGGTACTCGCGAATGGTCAGCAGCAACCCACGCTGGGCGGTGATGCCTTTGAGCCCGTCGACGAACTGCTGCACCCGGTCCCAGCCGTCGGGCAGCAAGCCGGAGAGGAGCGCCTTGTGCCGCTCCTCCGCGTCGACCATCGCCTGGGCCGACTGGCGGCGGATACTTTCGACCTTCTCGTACTCGTCGAGCACCAGCTCGGCGGTCGCCGCCACTTCGCGCAACAGCGGCGCCAAGCCGTCCAGTTGGTCGCTGCCGAGCCAGTGGTAGACGTCGAACAGGCGCTGGGTGTTCTGGCACAGCAGCGAGTAGCGCTGGATCGAAACCGCCGGGGTCTCGATCTCCCGGCACAAGTCGTAGAGGTCGGAGACGCCGCGCACCAGCTCGGCATTGCCGATCCGCCCGAGAAAACCGCTACGCGCCGGTTGGCGGGCCGCGTACTCCTCGGTGCAGAACGGCGTCTGCCAGACCTGCATCGGATGGATGCGGGTCGGTTCCTCGCCTTCGGCGGCGAAGATCACCATGCGCCCGTCCTCCAGGCGCGCGTAGCCGTGGCCGAACAGCGGATTCTGCAACTGGCGGTTGATCAGGTTGTAGGTGAGCAGCACGTTCCGCCCCTGCTCGGGATGGTAGAAAACGTACTGCACGTCCTCGCCGTTGGGCGAGCGTACCGAGCGCTTGAAGCGCATGCCTTCCATGGATTGCTCGAAGGTGCGGTACTCGCCGTTCTGCAGGTAGTAGCCGCCGGGGAAGATGATCCCGTGGTCCTCCGGCAACTGGATGCAGGCCAGGCCGATGGCGTCGATGCGCTCGACCTTGCCGGTCAGGCTGTTGAACACCAGGTAGCGCCACTGCTCCTCGCGATAGGGCAGGACCTTGAGCAGCAGCAGGCTGCCGAGGCGGGCGAACTCAACCTGCGCGTCGTCCAGCGACTGGGTCTTGTCCATCACCTCTTCGCGATAGATGCCCAGGCCGACCTCGGTGTTGTTCTCGACCTTGATGGTCAGGTCGCCGCCAATGGTCTCGACGAACAGGGTGTCGAGGATGTTCAGGTGCGGGAAGCGGCCCTCCACCACCATCTCGCGGGTAGCCCGCTGCCATTCGAAGTCGAACGGTGCCGGCAAGGCGATGTCGCGCTCGCCGCGGTTGTCGATGTAGCGGACTTCGCTGCCGTCGCTGGAGATCGACCAGCGGAACACGCGGATGTCGGTGATCCGCTCGCCGATCTGGAAGCTGGCCAGCAGCTTGCCGTCGCGGATCGCCAGTTGCAGCAGGCGGGTGTTCTTGTAGTAGGTGTAAAGCTCGTTGAAGTCGTTGACGAAGCCCGGCGCGGCGAGAAAGCTGTCCCCCAGTGGCACAGGCTCCGCCTCGTAGCCTTCGCTGCCCTCCACCAGGCGGTAGAGGGAGAACACGTCGGCCACGCCGGTTTCCTTGCGCAGGCCGATGAACACGTTGTAGCCGAACAGCAGGCAATCGCCGACCTGGACGATATCGCGGGCGATGCAGTTGTTCTCGGTACGGATGCGGACCCGGCCGATCACATCCATCTGGCTGTCGCCGAACTCCTCCAGGCGACTGGCGTTGAGCCTTTCGGCGGTCTGCCGCAGGCGCTGGCCCTGCTCCAGCAGGCGCTTGTGCAGCACCTCGTAGGCGCCGCCCTCGGCAACGGCCTTGTCCAATACGTCCTGCGCGGGAGTTGCGGCTTGAGTGTCCGACATCCTGGTCTTCCTGGGTCTACGGCGGTCATCGATGGAAACCGGCCCGAGCGGCCTGCCCCGGGCGCAGCCAACAGGCCACGCCAGGGGCTGCGCCGCTCAGGGCGCGGGCGGAACGCCTCCGCAGTTGGCGGAGGAGGCTGCGGGTCGACTCAGACTTCCGCCGCCGGCTCGTTCTCGTGGCCGCTCTTGCGTTCCGGCATCACCGCAGCGGCTGCGCCACGGCCGTTGAGCAGGCGGGCGAGGACGTCCTGCACCACCGGGCTCTTGCCGACCACACCTTCGATGGCCTTGCCCACCGACAGCGACTTGGCGAAGGAGTTGAAGAAGTCGCCCTCGCCGCCGACGATCTCGATGTTCGCCTTGCCCAGCGCGGTGGCGAGCACCTCGGCCTGGTCCTTGGCGATGTCCTTGTTCGCGGCGATGGCTGCCATGGCCTCCTCGAAGCTCTTCTCCAGCTGCATGCGGAACTCTTCGTGCTGGCGAGCGCTGTCGCTGAGGGCATCCAGGGCGCCGAACTTCTTGCCAAGCCCCTCGGCCTCGGCATTCAGGCGCTGCAGCAGTACTTCCGCTTCCGCGCTGCCCTGGTCCTTGGTGGCCTTGGCCTTGGCCGCGCCGAGCTGCTCCTCGCCGCGCGCCTGGGCGCCGAGCTTCTCGGCCAGCACCTTGGCTTCGGCCAGGCCGTCCTTCTCCTTGGCCGCGGCCTGCGCCTCGAGCACCCGGGCGTCGGCCAGGCCGCGCTCTTCGTCGCCCCTGGCTTCGGCGATCAGTTGTTCGGCACGTACCCGCGCCGCTGCCAAGCCATCCTTTTCCTTAGCCGCAGCGGTGACTTCCAGCACCCGCGCATCGGCCAGGCCCGGCGCTGCGCGCTCGGCCTCGATGCCCTCGGCCAGACGCTTCTTCGCCTCGGCCTGCTTCGACGCCGCTTCCAGCTCGGCCTGCGCCATGGTGTTGATTTCCACCGCCTTGTGCTTGGAGCGGGCCTCGTCGGCTTCCGCCTGCTTGACCTGGCGTACCAGCTCCTGCTCGGCTTCCGCCTGGGCCTGCAGCAGGATCACCTGCTTGACCCGCTCGGCCTCGGAAACCTCGCGCACCTCCTTGATCCGCTCCTCCTCCTGGGCCACGGTCTTTTCCACCGCGACGCGCTCGCGAATCACATTGGCGATGTTCTTGCGCTGCTCTTCCAGCGCCTTTTCCTTCTCGATCTTCTGCAGCTCCACCTCACGCTCGCGGGCGACGATCTCCAGGTCCTTGGCGCGGGTGACCTTCTCCACCTCGATGACCACCGCGCGCTGGCGGTTCTGCTGCGCCACCTCGACCTCGCGCTGGTGGTTCTCGGTGCGCACGTCGATTTCCTGCTGCGCCTGGATCCGCGCCTGCTCGGCCTTCAGCCGCTCCTCTTCCTTGACCCGCGCGGTTTCCGCTTCCTCGCGGGCACGGATGGTCTCGATCTCGCGCTTCTGCCGGGCCTCGGCGTCAGCCTGCTGGCGCTCCAGAGCCAGGGCCGCCTCGCGGGTCTCGACGTTCTTCTTCTTGATCGCCAGCTCTTCGTTGCGCTCCAGTTCGTTGGTGATGACGTTCTGGGTGGCGGTCAGCTCGGTGATCTTGCGGATGCCCTCGGCATCGAGGATGTTGCTCGGGTCCAGCGAGTTCTTCGCGGTCTGCTCCAGGTAGTCGATGGCGACGTCTTCCAGGACGTAGCCGTTCAGGTCGTTGCCGATCACCTCGATGATGCGGTCACGGAAGTCCTGGCGATTCTCGAACAGCTGGACGAAGTCGAACTGCTTGCCGACGGTCTTCAGCGCCTCGGAGAACTTGGCATTGAACAGCTCGTTCACCGCCGAACGGTCGGAAGCACGGTCGACGCCGATGGCCTTGGCCACCTTGAGCACGTCGTCCTGGGTCTCGTTGACCCGCAGGTAGAAGGCAACGGTGATGTCCGCGCGCATGTTGTCGCGGCAGATCAGGCCGTCCTTGCCGCGCCGGTCGACCTCCAGGGTGATCAGCGAGATGCGCATGAACTCCTTCAGGTGGATCACCGGATAGACCAGCGCACCGGTGAAATGCACCTTGGGCGTCGACGACATGTCGTTGACGATCAGCGCGGTGCCTTGCGGGACCTTGATGTAGAAGGCCTTGAACAGGGCCAGCAGGCCCACGACCAGCAGAACGACCAGGCCCACTCCCAGCAGGAGGGGCATCAGCGACGTCATATCCATAGCAGCAGTTCTCCTTGATTCTCACCGAGCCCGGGTCAGATACCGCGGAACTCTTCCTCGGTAACGACCCGATAGGCGTGCTCCGCCTCCAGGTACTCCAGCAGCACGACGCGATCGCCGCGCTTGAAGCCTTTGTTCTCTTCCGCACGAACTTTCAGGATCAGCCCGGCGCCGCCGTCTTCCAGCAACGCCTCGCCATGTTGCAGGGTGACCCGCCCGCTGCGCACCACCGCGACCTGGCCCAGCACCGACTTGCTGCTGGTGCTTTCCAGCTTGCGGAACAGCGGCCGCAACGGCCGGCACAGCGTGGCCGCCAGCGGCGCCGCCAGGAACAGCGCGCCCACCGCCACCACGGCGCCCAACGGGTAGCGCAGCCAGCCGAGCGGCAATGCGCTGAGCAGCCACAGCTGGACGAAGTAGCAGAGGAACCAGGCGAAGAAGGACAGCAGGGTCAGCACCAGGGTGACCGGTACGCCGTTGAGTTTCAGCTTCGCCAGCAGCGCGGCGAGGCCTTCGGCCTGGCCGGCGCCATCGACGACCGACTCGGCGTCGAGATCGAGCACATCGATCTCGACCATGCCCAGGGCGACGATGCCCCAGTAGATGATCGCTAGGATCAGAAGAAAGCTGAACAGCACGGTCGGGAACGACAGCGCCGTCTGCAGGAAACCTTCCATTGTCGCTCTATCCCTGAAAAACGGGCCCGGACGCCTTCGCCGGGCCGCGGGCCTATCAGGCCTTGCCCTTTTCCTTCAGGCGCGCCAGCACGCCATCCACGCTGTTGCCCGAGGCCTTGATCCCAGCCGCGCGCAGCTTGGCGTCCAGCGCATCGTCCGGCGCCGCCGCGCTGGCCAGTTCGGCCGCGGCATCCATGGTCGCCGCGCGTTCGGCCTGGCGCTGCTTGATCCGCTCCAGGGAGTCCACCGCGGTCTGCAGCTTGCTCTTCGAGTTGCCGTAGCGCTGGGCAACGGCCATCTGCGCCTTCTGCACGCTCTCGGTGGCCTTGACCGTATCCACCTGTTGCTTGAGCTGGCGGATGTTGCCCTCGGCCTGGCTCACCGACTTGCGCAACTGGGCTACGCTGGCGGCGAATTCCGCGACCTGGGCACGCTCGCCCTCGAGCTGGTTCTCCAGGGTCGCGATCTTCTCCGCGACCTCCCGGGCCAGCTCCTCGTTGCCGGCCTCCAGTGCCTTGATCGCGTATTGCTCGTACTCGGCGACCTGGGCCGCGCCCTTCTCGACGCGCTCCTGGGCCAGGCGGTGGCGGGCCATGATCGAGGCCAGCGCTTCCCGCGACTTGCGCAGTTCGACGTCGGCGTCGCGGATCTCCTGGTCGAGGATGCGCAGCGCCTGGCTGTCGACGATCGCCTCGCCAACCTCGTTGGCTCCGCCGCGCAGGGCGCTCAGCAGCTTGCTCCATACCGTCATGATGGTGTCCTCCCTCAGGCCCGGGCTTTCAGGTAGCCGGCGTAGACTTCCGTGGCGCGGATCACGTTGCCGGCCAGGGTTTCGATTTCGTGCAGCACGCTGGCCAGCGACGAAGTCGTGCTCAACGCGCCGAACATGCTGTAGCAGCGCTCCTCGCCCGGCAGGTTGAGCAGGCCGATGCTCGACAGCGGGAACAGTTGCCGGCTGAGCAGGACCTCTTCGTTGAAGGCGGTCGCGTCGGTAACGTCGCTTTCCGGCCAGAGCAGCGCCTCGACGATGATCTGCTCGCCCTGGGGCGCGACGAACACCGGCAGGTCGCCGTATTCGCGCATGATCACATAGAGACTCGCTTCCGCCCCCTCGATCAGCTCGATCTGGGCCTCGCCGCTGCTGAACAGCTCGGTGCCGCTCAGGGCCTCGGCCAGCGAGCGAGCGTTCCATACCCGGGCTTCCGTCATGTCTTCCTCCTTCTCCAAATGAGCCGCTCCGGCAGCCGGGCGACGCAGCATCCGCTCGATGCCGGCGAGCGCCGCGGCGTTCTCCGGCAAGATCCAGACTTCCTTCTTCACCAGGCCCTGCTCGCGCAGGCGCTGGCGAAAGACACGCTGATAATGGGCTGATGATTTCCGTTGCATGGACTCACACTACGAGATCACATGTAAGATTTCAACAGATCACATGTAATAAAAACCAACGCACGCGCATATCTACGCCGGGCCGGCCGGAGCATGGAAAAGAAACACGGGGAGGAAAGAGAGAAAGAAATGGCACGAGGGGCCTCCCTGGCTCGGTGTCTGGCGCGCTACATCCTGTATCGACTCCCGCATTAAACCCTCTATGCAAAAGGAATTGAAGGACCGCCGGGCATATCGGGAAAAAACGGGAAACGTCTCACCCTACCGCGGCACCCGCCCGCACCGCCGGCAAATGCTCTAGGCTATGCGCACACTGCAGCCTGACGGACACCGCATGGAACATTCGCCCAAACCGCTGGCCGGCCTGAAGGTGGTCGAGCTCGGCACCCTGATCGCCGGCCCTTTCGCCTCGCGGATCTGCGCCGAGTTCGGCGCCGAAGTGATCAAGATCGAGTCGCCCGACGGCGGCGATCCACTGCGCAAGTGGCGCAAGCTCTACGAAGGCACCTCGCTGTGGTGGTTCGTTCAGGCACGCAACAAGAAATCCCTGACCCTCAATCTCAAGCACGCCGAAGGCCAGGCGATCCTGAAACGCCTGCTCGGCGATGCCGACATCCTGATCGAGAACTTCCGCCCCGGCGTACTGGAAAAGCTCGGCCTGGGCTGGGATGTCCTCCACGCGCTGAACCCGCGCCTGGTGATGGTGCGCCTGTCGGGCTTCGGCCAGACCGGCCCCTACAAGGACCAGCCGGGCTTCGGCGCGGTCGGCGAGTCGATGGGCGGACTGCGCTACATTACCGGCTTCGAGGACCGCCCGCCGGTTCGCACCGGGATTTCCATCGGCGACTCGATCGCCGCCCTGTGGGGCGTGATCGGCGCGCTGATGGCGCTGCGACACCGCGAGGTCAACGGCGGCGAGGGACAGATGGTCGACGTCGCCCTCTACGAGGCGATCTTCGCCATGATGGAAAGCATGGTTCCGGAATTCGACGTGTTCGGTTTCATCCGCGAGCGCACCGGCAACATCATGCCGGGCATCACCCCCTCCTCCATCCACACCAGCGCCGATGGCCGCCACGTACAGATCGGCGCCAACGGCGACGCGATCTTCCGCCGCTTCATGCAGGCCATCGGCCGCGACGACCTGGCCAGCGACCCGCAACTGGCCAGCAACGACGGGCGCGATGCGCGCCGCGACGAACTCTATGGGGTTATCGACCGCTGGGTCGCCTCGCAGTCCCTGGAGGAAGTGCTGGCGGTGCTGGCGCGAGCCGAAGTCCCGGCCAGCCGCATCTACTCCGCCGAAGACATGTTCCGCGATCCGCAATTCCTTGCCCGCGAGATGTTCCTCTCGGCACGCTTGCCGGACGGCAAGCCATTCCGCATGCCTGGCATCGTGCCCAAGCTGTCCGCCACGCCAGGCTCCGCGGATTGGGTAGGCCCGGAACTGGGCGAGCATACCGATGCCCTGCTCGCCGAGCTGGGCTACGACAGCGAGGGCATCGCCGCCCTGCGCCGGGAAGGCGCCATCTGAACGGTACGCGGAGCTCTTCATCGGTGCTCCGCGGACAGGGCGGCCCCTCTCCCCTATCCAGCCAGGGAGAGGGGGTTATCCGCACGCTTCCACGAGCATGGCGCCATCCGGCAAGAGCCGCTGCACCGGCGCGCGCCTTCGGCCTGACCGCCCGATGCGCAACGCGCCCTCGAACGAGACGGTGCTAGCGCGACGAATACAGCAGCACGTGATCCCGCTCGCGGAAGGTCGCCAGCACGTCTTCCTCCATCCGCCCGACCAGCACCTGCAATTCCCGGCGAATGGTCTGCACGGCATCCTCGAGATAGCTTTCGTCGTTCAACTGCACCTTGGCGATGACCCGCTGCAACAGGGTTTCCCCCTGCGGATCGACCAGCGTGACCACCCGTCCGCCATCGGGCCGGGGCTGGCTGAGGGTGAAGGGATGGGGAGCGAAGGCATCGGCCAGTCGTTGCTTCAGGCTGTCCAAATCAGGTCTCCTGTTTCGACGAATAAGACTCGTCAAAGACCGAAAAAACGCGAATAGGGTTCGTCGATGCAAGCATTTACCGGACTAACGGCAGCATCTGGCGAAAGGCCACGTGCCGGCGCAAATAGCCATTCGAGCCGAACCAGGCCAACGCAACGATCAGCCCGCTATAAGGGAAGCACCGGGAAAAACTCCAACCATCCCACCCTCGCGCAACACCTTCACCTGCTTGAAATTGCAGTATCCGGCGCGTCCGTCAGGCAGTAACAACGAGACTTCCCCCTGCGCATCGAACAGCGAGGATCTCATGACTGCCTTCGCATCCCCCCGCGGCGCCTGGCGCGCCTTCATCCTCGCGCTGGCATTCGCCGCCGGCACGGCACAGGGCTCGCTGCTGTTCGGCGCCGTGGGCCTGGCCAACGACCAGTACGCGCGTCCGGTCGCCGACACCGAGATCGCCAGCACCGCCGTGCTCGCCGATTGTCGTGGCTTCGTCGGGACCATCGCCAGGATCGTCCTGCTGGACGGCTCGATCCGCTGCAACGAGGCTTTTCCCTATGGCTTCGCCAGCCCGATCAGTACCAGCGTCTACTATCCGGCGGACATCGCCGCGTCCGACGCCAAGCTTCCGGTCATCACTTTCGTCGGCGGCATACTTTCCAACGCCGGCAACTATCACGAACTGATGAAACTGTGGGCCAGCCACGGCTTCATCGTGGTGATCTCCTCCGACTTCATCAATTCCTTCCCGCTGATGCACGCCCTCGGCATCCTTGAGGTCGCGAAACTGGACAGGGACCCGGGCTCGGCCCTGCATGACCGGGCCGACTTTTCCCGGACGCTGGTCGCCGGGCACTCCGCCGGCGGCCAGGCCACACTGCAGAGCGCCAGCCTCTCTGCACAAGCCCTGCAATTCATCGAGCCACGGTTGAAGCTGGTCGGCGCCCTGCCGATCGAGCCAGGCCCCCTGGCCATCGGTTCCACGGTAAAGACCCCGACCCTGCTGCTGACCGGACTGGCCGATGTGGTCGTGCCGCCGCTCAGTTGGCCGATCCTCTGGCAGGGCCCGTTGATCCGCGACGTGCCCGCCTGGGGCGCCACGGCCACCACGGCGACCCACTTCAGCCCGCTGCGACAGATCGAGTACAACGAGTTCGCCGGCATCAGCGTCGCCTGGGTGCTGTACCAGGGAAAGAACGATGCCCAGGCCCGCGACTATTTCGTCGGGCGCTACTACAAGCTGGCCAGCGACATCCAGTTCAACGATCCACTGAGGCTGCTCCGCCCCTCGCGCAACAAACTCGCCGCTGCCCTTTGAGAAGACATGAAAAAGCCCGCCATCAAGGCGGGCTTCTTCCTTTCACGACAGGCTCAGAGCGGCTTGCCGCGATTGCCGTGCTGGCTGACGAAGGCCTGTACCTTGGCCAGCTCGTTCGGCAATACGGTGCAGCGCTCCTCGCGCTCGAACAGGTCGGCGAGGTGCGCAGGCAGCGCCGGCGCCTGGCCGATGCCGGCCTTCTCCACCGCTTCGGGGAACTTGACCGGATGCGCAGTGCCCAGGGTCACCATCGGCACGCTCAGGCTGCGCCGGCATTCGCGGGCGGCACGCACGCCAATGGCGGTGTGCGGGTCGAGCAACTCGCCACAGGAGCGGTATACCTCGGCGATGGTCTCGCAGGTCTGCTCGTCGCTGACCGCCAGGGAGTCGAACAGCTTGCGCGCCTCGGTCCAGCGCTGGTCTTCCACCGACAGCTTGCCGCTGGCCTTGAAGGCATCCAGCAGTTCGGCGACGGCCTTGCCGTTGCGGCCGTGCAGGTCGAACAGCAGGCGTTCGAAGTTGGACGAGACCATGATATCCATCGACGGCGACAGCGAGGGATGCAGGGTGTCCTTGTCGTAGCGATTACCGCTCATGAAGCGGTGCAGGATGTCGTTGCGGTTGGTCGCGACGATCAGCTGGCTGACCGGCAGGCCCATGTTGCGCGCCAGGTAGCCGGCGAAGATGTCGCCGAAGTTGCCGGTCGGCACCGAGAACGCCACCGAGCGATGCGGCGCGCCGAGCTGCAGCGCGGCATGGAAGTAGTAGACGATCTGGGCCATGATCCGCGCCCAGTTGATCGAGTTCACCGCTACCAGGCGGGTACCCTTGAGGAAGCCCTGGTCGGCGAAGCTGGCCTTGACCATCTCCTGGCAGTCGTCGAAGTTGCCTTCGATGGCGATGTTGTGGATGTTGTCGCCGAGGATGGTGGTCATCTGCCGGCGCTGCACCTCGGACACGCGGTTGTGCGGGTGCATGATGAAGATGTCGACGTTGTCGCAACGGCGGCAGCCTTCGATGGCCGCGGAGCCGGTATCGCCGGAGGTGGCCCCCATGATCACCACGCGCTCGCCGCGCTTGGCCAGCACATGGTCGAGCAGGCGGCCGAGCAGTTGCAGGGCGAAGTCCTTGAAGGCCAGGGTCGGGCCGTGGAACAGCTCCAGCACCCATTCGTTGCCGTTCAACTGGCGCAGCGGCGCCACTGCGTCATGGGCGAAGACGCCATAGGTTTCCTCGAGGATCTTCTTGAAGTCGGCATCGGCGATGCTGCCGGCGACGAACGGGCGCATCACCCGGAAGGCCAGCTCGTGGTAGGGCAGGCCGACCCAGGAGGCGATCTCCTCGAGGGTGAAGCGTGGCAGGTTTTCCGGGACGTAGAGGCCGCCGTCGCTGGCCAGGCCGGCGAGGAGGACATCTTCGAAGTTCAGGGCGGGCGCTTGGCCGCGGGTGCTGATGTAACGCATGTTCAAAACCTTCGCTGTTGACGCGGGCCCGCGAGCGGCGCCCGGCGTTCGATCAATTCAGTTGTTCGACACGGATACGGACCACCGGCCCGGACACGCCTTCCAGCGCTTCCAGGGCGGCGATGGCATCGTTGATGCGTTGTTCGATGACCCGGTGGGTAACCAGGATCATCGGCACCAGGCCGTCCTGTTCCTCGGCCTCCTTCTGCATGATCGATTCGATGTTGATGCCGCGCTCGGACAGGATGGTGGCCACCTGGGCCAGTACGCCCGGGTGGTCCTTGGCCTGGATGCGCAGATAGTAGGCGCTTTCGCAGGCTTCGATCGGCAGGATCGGGTGGTCGGACAGCGCGTCCGGCTGGAACGCCAGGTGCGGTACGCGGTTCTCCGGATCGGAGGTCATGGCGCGGACCACGTCGACGAGGTCGGCCACCACCGAGGAAGCGGTCGGTTCCATGCCGGCACCGGCGCCGTAGTAGAGGGTCGAGCCGACGGCGTCGCCGTTGACCATCACCGCGTTCATCACGCCGTTGACGTTGGCGATCAGGCGATCCGAGGGAATCAGGGTCGGGTGCACGCGCAGCTCGAAGCCGCTCTCGGTGCGACGCGCCACGCCCAGGTGCTTGATGCGATAGCCGAGGGCGTCGGCGTAGTTGACGTCGGCGCTGGTCAGCTTCGAGATGCCTTCGGTGTAGGCCTTGTCGAACTGCAGCGGAATGCCGAAGGCGATCGAGGCGAGGATGGTCAGCTTGTGGGCGGCGTCGATGCCTTCCACGTCGAAGGTCGGGTCGGCCTCGGCATAGCCCAGGGCCTGGGCCTCGGCGAGCACGTCGGGGAAGGTACGGCCCTTCTCGCGCATTTCGCTGAGGATGAAGTTGCCGGTACCGTTGATGATCCCGGCCAGCCAGTTGATGCGGTTGGCCGACAGCCCCTCGCGGATCGCCTTGATCACCGGGATGCCGCCGGCGACAGCGGCCTCGAAGGCGACGATCACGCCCTTCTCGCGGGCCTTGGCGAAGATCTCGTTGCCGTGCACGGCGATCAGCGCCTTGTTCGCGGTGACCACGTGCTTGCCGTTCTCGATGGCCTTGAGCACCAGCTCGTGGGCCAGGGTGTAGCCGCCGATCAACTCGACGACCACGTCGATCTCGGGATTGCACGCTACGTCGAAGATATCGGCGGTGATGGGGGTCGCACCGGTATCGCACTTCGGGTTCGGCCGGCGGGCGGCGATCTGCGCAACCTCGATACCGCGCCCGGCACGGCGGGCAATCTCCTCGGCGTTGCGTTCGAGTACATTGAAGGTACCGCCACCGACGGTCCCCAACCCACAGATGCCTACTTTGACCGGTTTCACGCTGGAACTCCCCATCTCACCTACGACGGCCGGACGCGCCGGCCTGCTATGGTTCCCCGAGCGAATCGAGGTTGACGCGACCACTGTACGGGCCACGACACATCCTGGCGATGGATTCCGCCAGCGGGCGGCGGAAATCGCCAATGATGAAAACAAAAGAGCCGCACATTACGAAGCGGCTCTTTATTAGTCAATTGTTCGGCAGACCCGGCGCTATTTGGCCTCCAGCGCCAGCTTGGCCAACTGCTTGGCCGGCTGGTAGCCGGGGAGCAACTGGCCGTTGGCAAGGACGATCGCCGGCGTTCCCTGCACCCCGACCATCTGGCCCATCTGGAACTGCTTGTCGACCGGGTTCTTGCACTCGGAAGACTTGATCTCCTTGCCGTTCATCATGGCGTCCATCGCCTTGGTCGGCTCCTTCGCACACCAGACCGCCTGCAGTTGCTTGTCGCCCGCCGACTGCGGCCCCTGGCGCGGGAACGCCATGTAGCGCACCTCGATCCCCTGCTCGGTCAGGTCCGGCACCTCGGCATGCAGCTTCTGGCAGTAGGGGCAGGTGGTATCGGTGAACACCGTGATGTGCGCCTTGGCCTGGCCCTTGGCCGGATACACCACCATCTCGCTGGCGGGCACGCCGTTGATCGCCTTGGCGATCGCCTGGCTCTCGGCCTTCTCGGTCAGGTTGACCGGCTTGCCGTCCTTCACCTGGTAGAGGTAGCCCTGCATGACGAACTGGCCGTCGGCGCTGGCGTAGAGCACCCGGCCGCCCTTCAGCTGCACCTGGTAGAGCCCCTGCAGCGGACTGCTGGCGATGGAGTCGATGGGCAGGTCCGGTTGCAGGGCCTGCAGGGTCTTGCGGATGTTCTGATCGGCATTGTCTGCCAGGGCCAGGGTACTCATCAGGCCGAGGGCGGCAGCAGCCAGAAAACGGGTCACGCGCATGTGTCACTCCTGTCGTGCGGTCGGCGAAGCCTACCATAGACCGCTATCCCGACGGGCCCGACGCTTGTCGCAGAACGCTACGAAAGCGCCTCTTTTCGGGTAGGTACGGATTTTTCGGACAAAGCGTCAGCCTCGCGGGTGGTGGCGTGCGTGCAGATCCTGGAGGCGGGCCCGGGCGATATGGGTATAGATCTGGGTGGTCGACAGGTCGCTGTGGCCGAGCAGCATCTGCACCACCCGCAGGTCGGCGCCATGGTTGAGCAGGTGGGTGGCGAAGGCGTGGCGCAGGGTGTGCGGCGAAATCGACGTGCCGATCGCCGCCACCTGCGCGTGATGCTTGATGCGATGCCAGAAGGTCTGGCGGGTCATCTGTTCGCCGCGCAGGCTGGGGAACAGCACGTCGCTGGGTCGCCCGCCAAGCAGGTCGCCGCGGGCCTCGCGCAGGTAGCGTTCGAGCCAGCCGATGGCTTCCTCGCCGAGCGGCACCAGGCGCTCCTTGCTGCCCTTGCCGAACACCTTGACCACGCCCTGGCGCAGGTTGACCTGCTCCAGGGTCAGGCCGACCAGTTCGCTGACCCGCAGGCCGCAGGCATACAGCACTTCGAGCATGGTGCGATCGCGCAGGCCCAGCGGGTCGTCGACTTCCGGCGCCGCCAGCAATGCCTCGACGTCCGCTTCGGAGAGGGATTTCGGCAACGGCTTGCCCAGTTGCGGCAGGTCCACCTGCAAGGTGGGATCCTCGGCGATCAGGCCGTCGCGCAGGCAATAGCGATAGAAGCCACGCAGGCCGGAGAGGAAGCGCGCGGTCGAGCGGGCCTTGTAGCCCTGTTCCAGGCGCCAGGCCAGGTGATCGAGGATCGCGTCGCGGCCGATGCCCTCCAGGCGCAGCCCGCGGCCATCGAGCCAGGCGTTGAACTGCTGGAGGTCGTTGCGATAAGCCTCGCGGGTGTTGTCGGCAAGGCCTTTTTCCAGCCACAGGGCATCGAGGAAACGGTCGATCAGGGGATGTTCGAGGGTACTCATGGATGAAGGCTGCGAACCAAATGAAAGCGCGGCTAGTCTTTCATAGCCTGGGCGCTATCGCGAGCGTTGGCCGTCATCGCCACGTAATGGTTAGTCAGGCCGGTCGACAGGAGGTCGGCCGGCTTCCCGTGCCCGCGGGAAAAAGCGGAGCCATGTGGCTCGATGGTTCGCCCCGGCTCAGGACGAGCGGAGCGACGCTGACAAGGAATCCTCGATGGACCAGAACGCTATCCTGCTCGCCCTCGGCGGCATCGGTGCCGCCGCCCTGCTCAGTCAATGGCTGGCCTGGCGCCTGCGCCTGCCAGCCATTCTTTTCCTGCTGCTGTCCGGGATCGTCGCCGGCCCGCTACTCGGCTGGCTCGATCCGGACGAGATGTTCGGCCCCCTGCTGTTCCCACTGGTATCCCTGGCAGTGGCGCTGATCCTCTTCGAGGGCAGCCTGACCCTGCATTTCAGCGAATGGAAGGAAATCGGCACCGTGGTGCACCGAATGGTGACCATCGGCGCGCTCTCGACCTGGGGCGTGATCGCCCTGGCCGCCCACTACCTGCTCGACTTCAGCTGGGAAATGGCCCTGCTGTTCGGCACCCTGACCCTGGTCACCGGGCCCACGGTGATCGTTCCGATGCTGCGGGTGGTCCGGCCCAAGGCCGCGGTGGCGAACATCCTGCGCTGGGAAGGCATCGTCATCGATCCCATCGGCGCCCTGCTGGCGGTAGTGGTGTACAGCTTCATCATCTCCAGCGGCGAAGGCGACGGCTGGCTGCACAGCCTGCAGACCTTCGGCGGGGTGATCCTCTGCGGCAGCCTGTTCGGCATCCTCGGCGGCTGGGCGCTGGGCATCGTCCTGCGCCGCCACTGGCTGCCGGACTACCTGCACAACCTGGCGACGCTGGCCGCGGTACTGGGCGTATTCATCGCCTCGAACCGGGTGATGCACGAATCCGGACTGCTCGCCGTCACCCTGATGGGCATGGGCCTGGCCAACATGAAGGGCGTCGACGTACGGCAGATCCTGCACTTCAAGGAAAACCTCAGCGTCCTGCTGATTTCCGGCCTGTTCATCCTCCTGGCCGCGCGCCTGGACATCAATGCCCTGCTCGGCCTGGGCCCGGCGGCGCTGCTGGTGCTGCTGCTGATCCAGTTCGTCGCCCGGCCGCTGAACGTGGCGCTGTCGACCTGGGGTTCGCCGCTGAGCTGGCGCGAGCGCGCCCTGCTCAGCTGGATCGCCCCGCGCGGGATCGTCGCCGCGGCGGTCTCGGCGATCTTCGCCATCCGCCTGAGCGCCGAAGGCCATGCCCAGGCGGCGCTGCTGGTGCCGCTGACCTTTCTGGTGATCATCGGCACGGTGGTCCTGCAAAGCGCCACCGCCCGCCCCCTGGCGCGCCTGCTGAAGGTCGCCGAGCCCTCGCCCAGCGGCTACCTGATCGTCGGCGCCAATCCGGTCGGGCGCGCCATCGGCAAAGCCCTGAAGAGCCTCGGCAGCCGCGTGCTGCTGACTGATTCGAGCTGGGAAAACATCCGCGCCGCCCGCATGGACAACCTGCCCACCTATTTCGGCAATCCCACCTCGCAGCACGCCGAAGCCCACCTCGACCTGGTCGGCATCGGGCACTTGCTGGGGGTTTCTCCAGCCGGCGAGCTGAATACCCTGGCGGCCATGCGCTTCCGCCACGAGTTCGGCCATCGCCAGCTGTTCGGCCTGCCGACCAGCCAGGAAGCCAAGCGTACCGACAAGCACCGCTCCAGCGACGAACACCGTGGCCGCCCACTTGGCCAGCGACCGCTGACCTACGCGCAGTTCGCCAGCCTGCTGTCGCGCGGCGCCGAAATCCGCACCACCCTGCTCACCGACACCTTCGGCTGGAACGACTACCAGGCGCTGCACGGCGAGTCCGCGATCCTGCTGTTCGCCCGCGATCCGAACGGCAGGATGCACGTCGCCACGCCACAGTCCACGCTGGCGCCGGGCACTGGCTGGACGCTGCTGTCGCTGATCGACGCGGAACCGTCAGTCAGCAAGTCGCAGGCCACGGAAATCGCCAACTAGACTTCAACGAACCGACGAAAGACCGTCGTCACCCTATCCAAGGTTGGGTGACAAACGAAGCCCACGAAGAGGATGATTGCATCTAGCCATCATCCTCTTTTTTCATCAGGCCATGACCATGTCCAATCAACAACATTCCCGCCTGGGCCAGATCCTGATCAACAAGGGGCTGATTAGCGCCGCCCAACTGGACGCCGCGATCCAGGCGCAGTTGAGCAACCACAAGCGCCTGGGCGAAACCCTGATCGAGCAGGGCCTGCTGAGCGAACGGCAACTGAAGAAGGCGCTGAAGAAGCAGACCAACCTGCGCCTGGCCGCGACCCTGGTCGCCGCCCTGCTCAGTCCGTTCCAGATGGCCAGCGCCGACATCCAGCGTATGCAGCCGCCAGCGGCCATGAGCCGCCAGGAATTGCCGAAGAACCTGCGTCCGCTGACCGACGTCGAGATGAGCAACGTCAACGCCCAGGGCCTCAACGAAAGCCTCGAGGGCCTGTTCCTGAAGGCCGAGGGCGGCGACGGACTGGCCGCGGTGAAGCAACTGGCGAAGCTGGTGATGCCGATGCTCGACAGCCTGGAGGCGGAAACCTCGATGAGCGACGTTCGCTACGAAACCGGCAAGACGCAAAGCACGCTCAACCCCGACGGCTCGGTCAACCTGCGCCTGCCGAGCAGTATCGGCGAGGTGCGCTTCGACAATATTCGCATTGCCGGCGCGCCGCGCGAGCAGACGTTCGGCAGCGTCAGCCTGCAACAGATCGACCTGTCCCAGGCCTCCCTGAAGATCAGCCTGCGGCCCTGATCCCAACCCAGGGCCGGATCGTCCGGGGATATGGAAAAGGCACCCGTGGGTGCCTTCTTTCTGCCTGTATCAAGCCGCCTGGCTGGCCGGGAACCCCGGCAGGACCGGAACCGGCCGCTTTTCGTCGTCGATGGCAACGAAGCTGAACAGGCCGTGTATGGCCTTCTCGCGACCGTCGGCGTACATGCTTTCCAGGTACACCTCGACCTCCACCTTGAGGCTGGTGTTGCCGACCTTGACCACCCGTCCGACCAGTTCGACGATCGAGCCCGCCGGGATCGGGTGGTTGAAGTCGATGCGATCGGTGGAAACGGTCACCAGCGGCAGGCGGCAGAAACGGGTCGCGGTGATGAACGAGACCTCGTCCATCCAGGCCAGCGCAGTCCCGCCGAACAGGGTGTTGTGGTGATTGGTGGTGGGCGGGAATACCGCCTTGGTCACACGGGTTTCGGAAAGCTCGGTGCGACGCAGGATTTCTTGCTCTCTGGGGGTCATGCCACGAATACCGGATGGAGTGGCTGCCTGGGTGCCGCGGATGTTGTACTGGTTATGCGCTGCCGTGGGCAGTAGGAAGCGCCGCCGGAAAGGCGAACGCCAGACATGAAAAAAGCAGCCCTCGGGCTGCTTTTCTCGGAGAAGAACCGGATTAGACCAGTTTTTCCTTGATGCGCGCGGCCTTGCCGGACAGGGCGCGGAGGTAGTACAGCTTGGCCTTGCGCACGTCGCCGCGACGCTTGACGCTCAGGCTGTCGACGATCGGGCTGTAGGTCTGGAAGGTACGTTCCACGCCCACGCCGTTGGAGATCTTGCGCACGGTGAAGGCGCTGTTCAGGCCACGGTTGCGCTTGGCGATAACGACGCCTTCGAAGGCCTGCAGACGCTGACGGTCGCCTTCCTTCACCTTGACCTGGACGATCACGGTATCGCCGGGGGCGAACGCCGGGATCTCTTTGTTCATCTGTTCAGCTTCGATCTGCTGAATGATCTTGTTGGTCATGCTGTGCTCCTAAGACCGGCAATCGGCCAGCCATCGATACGTTAACTATCGTCCCGCTGACGGATATATTCCGCCAGCAGCTTCTGCTCTTCTCCAGAAAGCGAGCGGCTATCCAGAAGATCGGCGCGTCGTTCCCAGGTCCGCCCAAGGGCCTGCTGCAAACGCCAACGCCGGATGTGTTCATGGTTGCCACTGAGCAACACTTCAGGAACACGTTTGTCCGCGTACACCTCGGGTCGGGTGTAGTGCGGGCAGTCGAGCAGGCCATCCGTGAAGGAGTCCTCCTCGGCGGAATCTGCATGACCCAATGCACCGGGCAGCAACCGCGTCACTGCATCGACCAGCACCATGGCCGGCAACTCACCGCCGGACAGGACATAATCGCCGATCGACCATTCTTCATCGACGTGCTCTTCGATGAAGCGCTCGTCGATGCCTTCGTAGCGCCCGGCGATGAGGATCAACGCTTCCTCTTCGGCCAGTTCGCGTACGCCCGCCTGCGTCAGCTGGCGGCCTTGCGGCGAAAGGTAGATCACCTTCGCCTTCCTGCCCCCGGCGGCTTGCCTGGCATCCGCCAGCGCGCCCTCCAGAGGCTTGATCTTCATCACCATGCCAGGGCCACCGCCGAAGGGCCGGTCGTCCACCGTCTGGTGGCGGTCCTCGGTGTAGTCCCGTGGATTCCAGCAGGTCAGCGTGAGCAACCCCTGCTTTACCGCACGGCTGGTGATGCCATAGTCACTGATCGCGCGGAACATCTCCGGAAAGATGCTGACGACGCCCACCCACAAACGCTTGTCCATGGATGATCAGAAGTCCGCGTCCCAGTCCACCCGCATCTCGCCAGCGGCCAGGTCGATCGACAGCACGCACTGCCCGGTGTAGGGCAACAGGCGCTCGCGGTCGTCCAGGCTGCCCGCGCAGGGCTTGACCACCATGACATCGTTGGCACCGGTTTCCAGCAGATGGTCGATCACGCCGAGCAACTGCCCGCCCTGGTCGATCACCTTCAGGCCTTCCAGCTGGTGCCAGTAGTACTCACCTTCCTCGAGAGAGGGCAACTCGCTACGCGGGATGCAGATCTCGTAACCGGTGAAGGTGCGGGCCTCTTCGCGATCGTCGAGCCCCTTGAGCTTGGCGGCCAGGACCTTGCCATGCAGGCGCCCCCTGACCAGCTCGGCCTGCCGAATCTCGCCGTCGCGCCGGAGCGTCCAGCGGCGATAGTCCAGCAGGTTGTCCAACGGGTCGGTAAAGGAATACACCTTCACCTCACCGCGGATGCCGTACACCGAAACGATCTTGCCGATCACGACCAGGTCGTCGGCGGGTGTCGGCATTTCACTCATGACGGCTTAGGCGTTTGCCTTGGCAGCGTCCTTGAGCAGCTGAGCAACGCGCTCAGACGGCTGTGCACCCTGGCCGAGCCAGTAGGTAGCACGCTCCTGGTCGACGGACAGACGCACTTCGCCACCAGTCGCAACCGGGTTGAAGAAACCGATGCGCTCGACGAAGCGACCATCGCGCGCATTGCGGCTGTTGGTCACGGTCAGGTGGTAGAAGGGGCGCTTTTTGGAGCCGCCACGAGCAAGACGGATGGTTACCATGTGAACTTCGTTCCTGTAGTCGGTGCTTGCAAAATGAATGCACGCTGGGCCCACGGCCCGAAAGGCCGCATATTCTAAGGATTATCGGGGAATTTGCAAATCTCTTTTTCGGCCACCCATCGGCCGGCGCGGAGAGCGCGGGAAGCACACGGTCCGCCCGCCGGCCGACGGCGCGAAACCGTCGGCGTGGCCAGCGGCCGCGCGTCCGATCAAAGCTTGGGCATGCCCCCCGGGAACATGCTGCCCATGCCTCGCATCATCTTGGCCATGCCGCCCTTGGCGGTGACCTTCTTCATCATCTTCTGCATCTGCTTGTGCTGCTTGATCAGCCGGCCGACGTCCTGCACCTGGGTACCGGAGCCAAGGGCGATGCGGCGCTTGCGCGAGCCGCTGATCATTTCCGGATCGCGCCGTTCGCCGGGCGTCATCGAGTTGATGATCGCCTCCATCTGCTTGAACTGTTTCTCCGCAGCACCCTGGGCATTGCCCATCTGCGCCAGGTTGACCCCGCCGAGCATCGGCAGCTTGTCCATGAGCCCGCCGAGGCCGCCCATGTTCTTCATCTGTTGCAACTGGTCGCGGAAGTCTTCCAGGTCGAAGCCCTTGCCCTTCTTGATCTTCTTCGCCAGCTTCTCGGCCTTGTCGCGGTCGAGGTTCTGCTCGGCCTGTTCGATCAGGCTGAGCACGTCGCCCATGCCGAGGATGCGCGAGGCCACGCGGTCGGGATGGAACGGATCGAGCGCTTCGCTCTTTTCGCCCATGCCGAGGAACTTGATCGGCTTGCCGGTGATCGCCCGCACCGAGAGCGCGGCACCACCACGCGCGTCGCCGTCGACCTTGGTCAGGACCACGCCGGTCAGCGGCAAGGCGTCATTGAAGGCCTTGGCGGTGTTGGCGGCGTCCTGGCCGGTCATGGCATCGACCACGAACAGGGTTTCCGCCGGCTTGATCGCCGCGTGCACCTGCTTGATCTCGTCCATCATGTCGGCATCGATGTGCAGGCGGCCTGCGGTATCGACGATCACCACGTCGATGAACTTCAGCCTCGCCTCGCGGATCGCCGCCTCGGCGATGGCCACCGGCTTCTGGCTGACGTCGGAAGGGAAGAAGGTTACGCCAACCTCGCCCGCCAGGGTTTCCAGCTGCTTGATCGCGGCGGGTCGGTAGACGTCGGCGGAAACCACCATCACCGACTTCTTCTTGCGTTCCTTAAGGAAGCGCGCCAGCTTGCCCGCGGTGGTGGTCTTGCCCGCGCCCTGCAGGCCGGCCATCAGGATCACCGCCGGCGGCGCGACGCTCAGCGCCAGGTCCTCGTTGGCCGCCCCCATCAGCTCCTCGAGCTCGGCGCGGACGATCTTCACGAACGCCTGTCCCGGGGTCAGGCTCTTCGAGACCTCGGTACCGACGGCGCGCTCCTTGACCTTGTTGACGAAGTCCTTGACCACCGGCAGGGCCACGTCGGCCTCGAGCAGGGCCATGCGCACTTCGCGCAGAGTGTCCTTGATGTTGTCCTCGGTCAGCTTGGCCTTGCCGGTGACATGGCGAAGCGTCTGCGAGAGGCGGTCTGTAAGGTTTTCGAACATGCGCGATCCTTCCACGGGGGTTGCGGCAAGCGGCGGATTATAACCAAGAGCGCGTCGCGGGACACGCGATGAAAGACGGAGTGTGTGTCCGGCGACGACCGGAGGCCAGCCTCAAGTCCTTGATTTGCCGATGCGTTCCGTCTTTGCCGAAGCGACCGCCGGACCATGAGGTCGCGGCGCCCGCGGCAGGCGGTCCGCCAACCCGGCCACAGGTACGAGAGAACTGTTCGCAACGGCTTTCTCGCGACGCTCGATCTATGCCAAACTCCCATCCTTTCGGGCCCGCGATTACAAGGACTTATGCATCCCCTGCTGCCCAGCCTCATCGCTGCTGTTCTCTATCTCGGCACCGCCGCCTACCAGGGTGCCTGTGTGTCCAAGCGCACCGCGCCGGGCAAACCCCTGCTGCTCCTGTTCGGACTCCTGGCACTGGTCGCCCACGCCTTCAGCCTCTACCAGCAATTGCTGACCCCGGCCGGCCTGGTGCTGGACTTCTTCAACGCCGCCAGCCTGATCGCCGCCGCGGTAATTCTCCTGACCCTGCTGGCGACCTTGCGGATACCGGTGGAGAACCTGCTCCTCCTTCTATTCCCGCTGGGTGCCCTCACCACCCTGCTGGCGGTACTCATCCCCCACGGCACCGTCGAGCCGATCAACGAACAGCCAGGCATTCTGGCCCACATCCTGCTCTCGATCCTGGCCTACGGCCTGCTCACCATCGCGGTGTTCCAGGCGCTCTTGCTGCTGCTCCAGGACTACCGCCTCAAGCACAAGCATCCGTCCGGGCTGATCCGCAACTTCCCGCCCCTGCAAACCATGGAAAGCCTGCTGTTCGGCTTCCTCTGGGGCGGCTGGTCGCTGCTTTCGCTGTCGCTGCTGTCCGGATGGCTGTTCGTCGACAACCTGTTCGCCCAGCACCTGGCGCACAAGACCATCCTGTCCTGCTTCGCCTGGGTGGTCTTCGCCGTGCTCCTCTGGGGTCGCCACCAGCTCGGCTGGCGGGGCCACAAGGCGATCCGCTGGACCCTGGCCGGTTTCTGCCTGTTGATGTTGGCGTACTTCGGCAGCAAGCTGGTGCGGGAATTCATCCTGCACATCTGATGGGCCTCCTTCATGGATGAGCTGCACCCCGGGTACCTGGTCGGCCTGCTGGTTCTCCTGGTCGCCTGCTCGGCGTTCTTCTCCTGCGTCGAGACCGCCCTGCTCAACCTCGACCGTTACCGCCTGCGCCTGCAGGCCAAGCAAGGCCTGCGCGGGGCCCGGCGCAGCAGTTGGCTGCTGCTGCACGACGACCGCCTGCGCGGCACCCTGTTGTTCGGCCGCACCCTGGTCAACGTCAGCGCCGCCGCCCTGGCCAGTTGGGCCGCGCTGCGCCACTGGGGCGTCATCGGCCTGGCCGTCGCCATCCCCGGCATGACCCTGCTCCTGCTGCTGTTCGGCGCCCTGCTGCCGCGCCGCTACGGCGCCCTTCGCTCGGAACGCGTCGCCCTGCCGCTCAGCCTGCCGCTCCTGATCCTGCAGCGCCTGTGCTGGCCCCTGCTGTGGCTGCTGACCCTACTGAGCAACGCGCTGCTGCGCCTGCTCGGCGTCGCCGCGGCGGAACAGGACGACAGCGGACGCAGCCGCGACGAAGAGGCCCTGCATCCGGCCGACAACCCCCAGGCCAGCGAGGTCAACCGGCATGACATGCTGCTCGGCCTGCTGGACCTGGAGAAGGTCACGGTCAACGACCTGATGATCCCGCGCAACGAAATCGAAGGCATCGACCTCGACGACGAACTCGAGGTCATCGTCGAGCAGTTGCGCACCACCAGCCACACCCGCCTGCCGGTCTACCGCGACGACGTCAACCAGATCGAAGGGGTCGTGCACATGCGCCAGATCGCGCGCCTGCTGACCCAGGGCCGCCTGACCAAGGAGAATCTCCGCCAGGCCTGCATGGAGCCGTATTTCGTGCCGGAAAGCACGCCGCTGTCGACCCAGCTGGTGAACTTCCAGAAGGAGAAGCGCCGTATCGGCGTGGTGGTCGACGAATATGGCGAGGTGATCGGCATCGTCACGCTGGAGGACATCCTCGAAGAGATCGTCGGCGACTTCAACGACCTCGACAGCCTCGACAACCCGGATATCCAGGCCCAGGAGGACGGCAGCTTCGTCATCGACGGCAGCGCCAACCTGCGCGAGCTGAACAAGTCGCTTGGCTGGCAATTGCCCTGCGACGGCCCGAAGACCCTCAACGGCCTGGTCACCGAAGCCCTGGAGCAGATCCCCGATTGCGCGGTGTGCCTGCGCATCGGCCCCTACTGCCTGGAAATCCAGCAGTCGGCGGAAAACCGTGTGAAAAGCGTGCGCGCCTGGCATCCCCGCGCGCTGACCCCGCTGGTCGAAAGCGACGCCAGCGTCTGATCCGGGATTGCCGAACCGGCCCCGCGGCGCTCTATAATCGACCCCAGCTTATCCAGCCCTGCCGCCGGTTCCGCCGCTACCCGCAGCCCGAGCCCCGGCCAGTCACCCGCCAGTCCCGCCTGCCCGCCCGGCCCCGATGCCGACGGTACCAGCCGGCGCACGGCGCGCAGCCCCATCCTCCCTGCGCGACCGATCTCGTCCGCCCCACCCGGGCGCCGCGCCGCCGCATCGGCGCACTGGCCATAACCATCCGGCCGCACGGAAGCACTCCGTCGTGCCCCGACTGCCAGGGACCTTCCCACCATGACCGCCGCCCCCCTCGCCGCCGACGCCGCTCCGGAACCGGCCAACTCGACCACCCGGGTCGCAGTCGCCAGCTTCATCGGCACCGCCATCGAGTTCTACGATTTCTACGTCTATGCCACTGCCGCCGCCCTGGTGATCGGTCCGGTATTCTTCCCGCAGACATCCGGCACCGCGCAGATGCTCAGCGCCTTCCTCACCTTCGGCATCGCCTTCCTCGCCCGTCCGCTGGGCTCGGCGCTGTTCGGCCACTTCGGCGACCGCATCGGGCGCAAGTCGACCCTGGTCGCCTCGCTGCTGCTGATGGGGGTGTCCACCACCCTGATCGGCGTCCTCCCCGGCTACGACAGCATCGGCTACTGGGCGCCGTTGCTGCTCTGCGTGCTGCGCTTCGGCCAGGGCCTCGGCCTCGGCGGCGAGTGGGGCGGCGCCGCGCTGCTGGCCACGGAGAACGCGCCGGCCGGCAAGCGCGCCTGGTTCGGCATGTTTCCCCAGCTCGGCCCGTCGATCGGCTTCCTCGCCGCCAACGGCCTGTTCCTGGCCCTGGCGATGCTGCTCAGCGAGGAGCAGTTCCGTGACTGGGGCTGGCGGATCCCGTTCCTGCTCAGCGCGGCGCTGGTTGTGGTCGGCCTCTACGTACGCCTGAAGCTGGCGGAAACCCCGGTGTTCGCCAAGGCCATGGCCAAGCACGAGAGGGTCCGCCTGCCGATCGCCGAGCTGTTCGCCCAGCACTGGCGGCCGACCCTGCTCGGCGCCCTGGCGATGGTGGTGTGTTATGCGCTTTTCTATATCTCCACGGTGTTCTCGCTGAGCTACGGGGTGGCCAGCCTCGGCTTCAGCCGCGAGGAGTTCCTTGGTCTGCTGTGCCTCGCGGTGCTCTTCATGGCCGCCGCCACGCCGCTGTCGGCCTGGCTCAGCGACCGCTTCGGACGCAAGCCGGTACTGCTGCTCGGCAGCCTGGCGGCGATCGCCTCCGGCTTCGCCATGGAGCCGCTGCTCAGCCAGGGCTCGACGTTCAGCGTCGCCCTGTTCCTCTGCATCGAGCTGTTCCTGATGGGGGTCACCTTCGCCCCGATGGGCGCGCTGCTGCCGGAAATATTCCCCACCCACGTGCGCTACACCGGCGCGTCGGCGGCCTACAACCTGGGCGGCATTCTCGGCGCCTCGGTGGCGCCCTATATCGCCCAGAAGCTGGTCGGCATCGGCGGCCTGGGCTGGGTCGGCGGCTACGTCTCCGCAGCGGCGCTGCTCAGCCTGCTGGCGGTGCTGTGCCTGAAGGAAACCCGCGACAACGACCTCGGCGCAGTGTCCTGAGTCTCGCTCAGACTACCGCGACGCCGCCCTTCTCCCTCGCCGCCAACCAGTCGGCGAGGGCCCCGGCCCAGACCTGGTAGCCCAGCTGCGACGGATGAAAGCCGTCGATGGCCAGGTAGCCCGGAAGCAGGTCCAGCGAGATCGGGCAGTAGCCGGCGCCGGTCGCGCCAGCGAGATCGCACAGCGCCTCGTCGAGCAGCCGCCCGCGCCACCCCAGCAGGGCCCGCAGCAACCCGGGCAAGGCGGAAAAATGCTGCAGCGGCGGCACCGCGGTGCAGGTCACCTGCGCGCCGGCCGCCTGGAAGCCGTCGATCAGGGCCGCGCAGTCGGCGCGCCAGCGTTCGAGGGAGCGCAGGCTGGTGGTGTCATTGACGCCGAAGACCAGGATCACCTGGTCGAAGAAACGTCCCGCCACCTGCGGTAGCAGGCGTTCGCGCGCCTCGCCGCTGGTGATGCCGTTCTCGCCCAGCGCCTGCCAGGCCACCGGGCGGCGCAGACGCTCGCCCAGCGCCGCGGCCAGGCGGCCGGCCAGGGCGTAGTCCAGGCAACTGGCGCCGACCCCGGCCACTGTCGACTCACCGAACAACAGCAAGCGCAGCGGCTCTTCGGCACCGGACCCACCGACCAGCCCTTCGCGAGGTCCCGCCGCGGGCGCCAGGCGCAAGGCTCGGCGGCGGGTGCGGATAGCCAGCGGCACCGCCAGCGGCAGCAACGGCAGAGCCGCCGCCCACCAGGCCAGCGTTGCCAGCCGGCGCATCTCAGAGTTCGACGCGAACCGCCTGGGCGGCCCGGGTCGCCTTGGCGCGGGCGGCGTCGATCGACTCGTCGCGCGCCAGGGCCACGCCCATCCGCCGCTGGCCATCCACTTCCGGCTTGCCGAACAGGCGTAGCGCCGTATCCGCCTCGCTCAGCGCGGCGCCGAGGTTGGCGAAAGCGACCTGCCGGGACTTGCCTTCCACCAGGATCACCGCCGAGGCCGACGGGCCGAGCTGGCGGATCACCGGGATCGGCAGGCCGAGGATCGCCCGCGCGTGCAGCGCGAACTCGGAAAGATCCTGGGAAATCAGGGTCACCAGGCCGGTATCGTGCGGACGCGGCGACACCTCGCTGAACCACACCTGGTCGCCCTTGACGAACAGTTCGACGCCGAACAGCCCGCGTCCGCCGAGGGCCTCGGTCACTGCCCGGGCGACCCGCTCGGACTCGGCCAGAGCCTGCGCGCTCATCGCCTGCGGCTGCCAGGACTCGTGGTAGTCGCCCTTGACCTGGCGGTGACCGATCGGCGCGCAGAAAGTGGTGCCGTCGACGTGGCGCACGGTGAGCAGGGTGATTTCGTAGTCGAAATCGATGAAGCCCTCGACGATCACCCGGCCCTTGCCGGCGCGCCCGCCTTCCTGGGCATAGTCCCAGGCCGCCTGCAGGTCGTCGGGGCCTTTCAGGACGCTCTGGCCCTTGCCCGACGAACTCATGATCGGCTTCACCACGCAGGGGTAGCCGACGCGCTCGACGCCACGGCGGTAGTCCTCGAAGGTATCGGCGAAGTGATAGGGCGAGGTCGGCAAGCCGAGCTCCTCGGCAGCCAGCCGGCGGATACCCTCGCGGTTCATGGTCAGTTGCGCGGCGCGGGCGGTGGGCACCACGGTGTAGCCTTCGGCCTCCAGCTCGACCAGGGTCGCGGTGGCGATGGCCTCGATCTCCGGCACGATGTAGTGCGGCTTCTCCTGCTCGATCACCGCGCGCAGGGCGGCGCCGTCGAGCATGCTGATCACGTGGCTGCGATGTGCCACCTGCATGGCCGGCGCGTTGCCATAGCGATCGACGGCGATCACTTCGCAACCCAGGCGTTGCAGCTCGATGGCGACTTCCTTGCCCAGCTCGCCGGAGCCACAGAGAAGGACGCGGGTCGCGCTCGGCGACAGGGGGGTACCGATACGGGTCATGGAAGAACCTCGGAAATGAAAGAAAACGGAATCCGCTTCAGGCGGAACCGCTGACCAGCCCTTGCGCCTTGGCGCGCTCGAAACAGCGACCGAGCACCTCGCGGCGCTCGTCGTTGCTCATCAGGCCCCAGCGGGTGATCTCGGCCGCCGTGCGCTGGCAGCCGATGCAGATGTCCTGCTCGTCCAGCGCGCAGACATGCACGCAGGGCGAAGCCACCGGTCGCTCGTTCACGCCGGGTCCTCGACGAGGTCGCGGGCGTAACGGCGGGCATTGTGCACATAGTGGGCGGCGCTGGCCTCGAGCATCTTCTTCTGCGGCTCGCTCAGCTCGCGCACTACCTTGCCCGGCGAGCCCATCACCAGCGAGCCGTCGGGAATCTCCTTGCCCTCGGGAATCAGCGCGTTGGCGCCGATGATGCAGTACTTGCCGATCTTCGCCCCATTGAGGATCACCGCGTTGATCCCCACCAGGCTGTAGTCGCCCACGCTGCAACCATGCAGCATGGCGTTGTGGCCGACGGTGACGCCCTTGCCGAGGGTCAGCGGATAGCCCATGTCGGTGTGCATCACCGAGCCGTCCTGGACGTTGCTGTGCTCGCCGATATGGATCAGCTCGTTGTCGCCGCGCAGCACCGCGCCAAACCAGACGCTGGCGCCGGCATCCAGGCGAACCTTGCCGATCACCGCTGCGCTGGGCGCGATCCAGCTGTCGGGATGGGTTTCGACGCGGGCATCGCCCAGGCGGTATTTCATCGCGATCTCCTCATGGCCGGGGTCTGCGCCCCGTCGGTCAACTCAGTTTGATGAACGAAGCCGGCGGCGTGTGCAGGTCGATGGGGTCGTCGTACAGCAGGTTGACCAGCTCCACCACCATGATGGCCGTCAGGCCCCAGATCTTGAACTCGCCGAAGCGATAGCTGGGCACGTACCAGCTGCGGCCGAAGTAGTCGATGCGGTGGGTGACCTCGCGCGGGTCGTCGCGAAAGAAACTCAGCGGCACGTTGAACACCGCGGCGATCTCGCCGTCGTTGGGCTGGTACTCGACGAAGTCGGGAATGAAGGCGACATAGGGAGTGACCTCGATGCCATGCCGCGAGACCAGGGTGCTCAGCGGCCCGACCACTTCCACCAGGCCCGGCGGCAAGGCGATCTCCTCCTCCGCCTCGCGCAGGGCGGTGCGCACCAGGTCGGCGTCTTCCGGGTCGCGCCGCCCGCCGGGGAAGGCGACCTCGCCGCCATGGGTGGACAAACCGGCGGCGCGCAGGGTCAGCACCAGCTCCGGATCGTCGCTGCGGGTGATGGGCACCAGCACGGCCGCTTGGGGGAAGCGCTGGTCGGTATCCAGTTGGCGGGGGCGGTGCGCCTCGATGCGTTGGCGCAGCTGGTCGAGCGTGCAGTTCATACTGCCGGGGTTTCCGAGGTCTTGTCGTTTCCCCGAGATCATGGCACGAAAGCCCCGGCCAGCCCACCCCTCCCGCACGGGGCCTTGTCGCCTCCCGGCCAGCCGAGCAAGATAGGCCTTTCCCCGAAGAAGAACCTGGCATGAAATTCTGCAGCCTGTGCGGCGCCACGGTGGTCCAGCGCATCCCGGACGGCGACAACCGCCTGCGCTACGTCTGCGACGCCTGCCACACCGTGCACTACCAGAACCCGCGTATCGTCGCCGGCAGCCTGCCGGTGTGGGACGGCCAGGTCCTGCTCTGCCGTCGCGCCATTGCGCCGCGCCTGGGCTACTGGACGCTGCCGGCCGGCTTCATGGAGAACGGCGAGACCCTCGCCCAGGCGGCGGCCCGCGAGACAGAGGAAGAAGCCAACGCGCGGATCGGCGACCTGCAGCTCTATACCCTTTTCGACCTGCCGCACATCAGCCAGGTCTACCTGTTCTTCCGCGCCGAGCTGCTCGACCTGGATTTCTCCGCCGGCGATGAAAGCCTGGAGGTGCGGCTTTTCGACGAAGCGGAGATTCCCTGGTCGGAGCTGGCTTTTCCGACCATCGGCCGTACCTTAGAATGCTACTTCAGCGACCGCCGCGAAGGCTGCTTCCCGGTGCGCAACGAAGCCATTGCACCTATGCTGGCTTCCTATAAGAAAGACTGAACGCCAAACACTCGAACACCGCCGCCGTTGCGGCTCAAGGGAACATCGGGGATTTCACTTCCATGCGCTGGTTGCTTGCTTTGCTGTGCTTGACCTTCGCCAGTCTGACCCAGGCCAATGCCGCGCCGAGCCTGGAAGGCAAGGTGGACAAGGTCCTGGTGCTCAAGTCCGAGCGAAAACTGCTGCTCCTCAACAAAGGCAACGTCCTGAAAAGCTACCGTGTCTCGCTGGGCAAGCGCCCGACCGGCCCGAAGCTGGCCGAAGGCGACAACCGCACCCCGGAAGGCTTCTACTGGATCGACTGGCGCAAGACCAGCAACAACTACAACCTCTCCATGCACATTTCCTACCCCAACGCCCGCGACGTGGCCAAGGCCCGGGAAAAGGGCCTGCCGGCCGGTGGCATGATCATGATCCACGGCACCCCGCTGGATGACGAATACCCGGAGTGGTACTTCTCCACCCTGGACTGGACCAATGGCTGTATCGCCATGAACAACACCGACATGCGCGAAGTCTGGAGCGTGGTGAAAGACGGCACGCTGATCGAGATCCGCCCCTGACAGAACCAGGCTGATACCACTCGTCAGCCGTCAGCCACGCCAGGAACGCCGCCGCGAGATTTTCCGGCGGCGTTTTCTTTTATCCGTCAAACCCTTGCATCCCTTACTCAGGCCGAGTCAATCGACGGGACGGCTGGCTGACGCGTGCGCGACGCACAACTGGCATTGACGTGGTATTCAAGTGGTATTAGTTTTCCCAGCATTACCGGGCGACAACAACACAATCCGCATCGGAACCTCTCATGAAGACAGCCCACGACCTGCTCCTGGCCCTGCGTCCCGACGAGGCGCAACCCACCCCCCTCTATCTGCAGCTGGCGCGCAATCTCGAGAGCGCGATCCATGCCGGCCAGTGGAAAGCGGAGGAAGCGCTGCCCTCCGAACGCAACCTCAGCGAAACCCTGAACATTTCCCGCGTCACCGCGCGCAAGGCCCTCGAAGTACTCTTCGAGCAGGGCCTGATCCGCCGCAACCAGGGCTCCGGCACCTTCATTACGCCGCGTCTCGAACAACCGTTGTCGCGTCTCTCCAGCTTCAGCGAGATGCTCCGCCTGAAAGGCTTCACCCCCGGCTCCACCTGGCTGGAGCGCGGCATCGCCCTGCCCACCCACGACGAACTGATCCGCCTCGGCCTCTCGCCGACCGAGAAGGTCACGCGCATGAAGCGCCTGCGCAAGGCCGACGGCACAGTGATGGCGATCGAGAACAGCACCCTGCCGGCGCGCCTGCTGCCGGACCCGACAGCGGTCGGCGATTCCCTCTACGAATACCTGGACGGCATCGGTCGCCCAGTGGTCCGCGCCCTCCAGCACGTGCGCGCGATCAACGCGTCCGCGTCCGATGCCGCGCTGGTCGGCATCGCGCCGGGCACCGCGATGCTGCTGATGACCCGGATCGGCTACCTCGAGGACAACACCCCGATCGAGCTGACCGACACCTACTGCCGCAACGACTACTACGACTTCGTCGCCGAACTGCGACGCTGACCGACACGGAACCGCCATGCTCGAAGGCAACATTCTCACCCCGCAAGGCTGGGTCTTCGGCCGCCTACACATCCAGGACGGGCGTATCCAGCGGATCGAAGGCGAGCCCTGCGATCCGGCCGGCAACGCCGATCCGTACCTGCTGCCAGGCTTCATCGACCTGCATGTGCACGGCGGCGGCGGCCGCGACATCATGGAAGGCGGCGACGCCTTCGCCACCATCGCCCGCACCCACCGGCGCTTCGGCACGACCTCGCTGCTGGCCACCACCATGACCGCACCGCGCGAGGAGATCGCCGACATCCTCAGCCAGCTCGGCGCTTACTGCCGCCGCTCGCTGGAGGGCGGTTCACGGATACTCGGCGTGCACCTGGAAGGCCCCTACATCAACTCCGGCAAGCTCGGCGCGCAGCCCAACTTCGCCCATGCCGCGGTGCTCGAGGAAGTCGAGGACTACCTGCGCCGCGCGCCGATCCGGGTGATCACCATCGCCCCCGAGATCGCCGGACACCGGCCGCTGATCCGCGCCCTCGCCGAGCGCGGCGTACGCCTGCAGATCGGCCATACCCTGGGCAGCTACGAGGACGGCGTGGCCGCACTGGAAGCCGGCGCCAGCAGCTTCACCCACCTCTACAACGCGATGACCGGCCTGCACCACCGCGAACCGGGTATCGTCGGCGCGGCCCTGGCCCACGCACGCTACTCCGAGCTGATCCCCGACCTGCTGCATGTCCATCCCGGCGCCATCAGGGTGGCCCTGCGTTCGATCCCGTGCCTGTACTGCGTGACCGACTCCACCGCCGCCGCCGGCATGCCCGACGGCCAGTACAAGCTCGGCAGCCACACGGTGACCAAGTGCCTGGGCGGCGTGCGCCTGCCCGACGGCACCCTGGCCGGCAGCACCCTGACCATGGACCAGGCGCTGCGCAACCTGGTGAAGATCGGCCTGCCCCTGGCCGAAGCCTCGCAACGCCTTTCGCAATTCCCCGCCGATTACCTCGGCCTCGCCGAGCGCGGCCGCCTGGCGCCCGCAGCCTGGGCCGATGTGGTGCGCCTGGATCGCTCCCTGGAACTCGACGCCGTGATGGTGGAAGGAGAACTCGAATGACTTCGCTGATGCTCGAGGAAGCGCTCTCCGCCGCCGCGGTGGCGAGCCGTCAACTGGCCGTGCTCGACGCTTGCCTGCCGGCGCTTGGCCAGCGCCTGCGGGAGGTCGATCCGAACCTGGCGCTGACCGTCGCGCGCGGCAGCTCCGACCATGCCGCCAGCTACTTCGCCTACCTGGCCATGCAGCACGCCGGCTTGCCGGTGGCCTCGCTGCCCATGTCGGTAGTGACCCTGAACCGCTCGCCGCTGCGTGTCGCCGGGCAGGCCGTCTTCGCTTTCTCGCAGTCAGGACAGAGCCCCGATCTCGTGGACAGCCTGCGCATCCTGCGCGAACGCGGCGCCCTGGGCATCGCCCTGGTGAATGCCGAAGATTCGCCGCTGGAAGCCGCCAGCGAATTCGTCGTGCCGCTCTGCGCCGGCACCGAGCGCAGCGTCGCAGCGACCAAGAGCTTCATCGCCACGCTCGGCGCCAGCGCCCGCCTGCTCGCCCACTGGCAGCGCGACAATGCCCTGCTGGCCGCCGGCCAGGGCCTGGCGGCCGGGCTGGAGCAGGCCGCCAGGCTCGACTGGTCGCCGGCCATCGAGGCCCTGCGCGACTGCCAGCGGCTGATGGTGATCGGTCGCGGCGCCGGCTACGCCATCGCCCAGGAGGCCGCGCTGAAATTCAAGGAAACCTCGGCGATCCAGGCCGAGGCCTTCAGCAGCGCCGAGGTCCGCCATGGACCGATGGCGCTGGTCGAGGAGCGCTATCCGCTGCTGGTATTCGCTCCCCGCGGCCCGGAGCAGGAAGGCCTGCTGGCGCTCGCCGAGGATATGCGCCAGCGCGGTGCGCAGGTATTGCTCGCCGCCCCGGACGACATCGCCGAACGCGACCTGCCGCTGCAGCGCGCCGCGCATCCGGCGCTCGATCCGATCCTGGCGATCCAGAGCTTCTACGTCATGGCCGCCGGCCTGGCCGAAGCCCGCGGCATGGACCCGGACCAGCCACGGCACCTGAGCAAAGTCACCCGAACCCACTGAGCCTGAGCGCGCGCCCATGAACAACAAGAATCTCGCCCTCAAAGCGCCCCTGAGCGGCCCCGTGATGCCGCTCAACCGAGTACCCGACCCGGTGTTTTCCAGCGGCACCCTGGGCGAAGGCATCGCCATCGACCCACTCAACGACTGCCTGCACGCGCCCTGCGCCGGGCTGGTCAGCCACCTGGCGCGAACCCGCCACGCGCTCAGCCTGCGCGCCGACAACGGTGCCGAGCTGCTGCTGCACGTCGGCCTCGATACCGTACAGCTGCAAGGCGAAGGCTTCGAGGCGCTGGTCGAGGAAGGTGCGCGGGTGATCGAGGGCCAGCCGCTGCTGCGCTTCGACCTGGACCGCGTCGCCCGCGGCAGCCGCAGTCTGATCACGGTGATGATCCTGACCAACGGCGACGGCTTCCAGGTACGCCCGCTGACCACCAACCCGGTGGAGGTCGGCGCGCCGCTCCTGCAACTGAGTCCGGAGAAGGCCGAGCAACGTCCGGCCAATCCCGCGCCTGGCGAAGGCTCCGCGCAGCGCCAGGTCCGCGGGCGGGCGCGGGTCGCCCATCATGGCGGTCTGCACGCACGCCCGGCAGCGCTGCTACGGAAGACCGCGCAGGGCTTTTCCAGCCAGGCCGAACTGCACTTCGCCGGGCAGGTGGCCAGCGTCGACAGCCTGGTCGGCATCATGGGCCTGGGGGTCGCCGAACAGGACGAGGTAGAGGTGATCTGTCGCGGCGAAGACAGCGAGGCGGCCCTCGACGCCCTGCTCGCGGCCCTCGCCAGCGCCACCGCGGGGGCTCCGAAGGAGGCCCCGCGCGCCATCGCCCCGGGCGAGCCGGCGCGACCTGCGGCTGTCGCCGGTACCCTGGCCGGCGTCTGCGCTTCGCCCGGCCTGGCCAGCGGTCCCCTGGCGCGGCTCGGCGCCATCAGCCTGCCGGCGGATGACGGCCGGCATCGTCCCGAGGAACAGCACCTCGCCCTGGACCAGGCCCTGCAACGGGTGCGCGACGACGTACAGGGGAGCCTGCAGCAGGCCAGGCTCGGCGGCGACGAGAACGAAGCGGCGATCTTTTCCGCGCATCTCGCACTGCTGGAAGACCCGGGTCTGCTGGACGCCGCCGACATGCTGATCGACCAGGGCGTCGGCGCCGCCCACGCCTGGCACCGGGCGATCCAGGCCCAGTGCGAGATTCTCCAGGCGCTGGGCAACCTGCTGCTGGCCGAGCGCGCCAACGACCTGCGCGACCTGGAAAAACGCGTGCTGCGGGTACTGCTCGGCGACACCGCGCCATTGCGGGTGCCTGCTGGCGCCATCGTCGCCGCCCGGGAGATCACTCCCTCCGACCTCGCGCCGCTGGTGGATGCCGGCGCGGCTGGCCTGTGCATGGCCGAAGGCGGCGCCACCTCCCACGTGGCCATCCTCGCCCGCAGCAAGGGCCTGCCGTGCCTGGTGGCGCTCGGCGCCGGGCTGCTGGAGCTGGAGGAAGGCCGGCAGGTGGTGCTGGACGCCGGCCAGGGCCGGCTGGAACTCAGCCCCGACGCTCGACGCCTGGAGCAGGTCGCCTTGCAAGTGGCGCAGCGCGAGGAACAACGCCGCCGCCAGCAGGCCGATGCGCAGCGCGAGGCGCTCACCCGCGACGGCCGGCGCATCGAGATCGGCGCCAACGTCGCCTCGCCGCGCGAGGCCGCCGAAGCCTTCGCCAACGGTGCCGACGGGGTCGGCCTGCTACGCACCGAGTTTCTCTTTCTCGAGCGCCGCGCCGCGCCCGACGAAGAGGAGCAGCGCAACGCCTACCAGGAGGTCCTGGACGCCATGGGCCAGCGCAAGGTGATCATCCGCACCATCGATGTCGGCGGCGACAAGCACCTCGACTACCTGCCGCTGCCGGTGGAAGAAAACCCAGCACTGGGCCTGCGCGGCATCCGCCTCGGCCAGGCGCGCCCGGAGCTGCTCGACCAGCAGTTGCGCGCGCTGCTCAGGGTCGAACCACTGGAACGCTGCCGGATACTGCTGCCGATGGTCAGCGAGGTCGATGAACTGCGCGCCATCCGTGGCCGCCTCGGCGAGCTGGCCACGCAGTTGGGGATCGAGCGCCTGCCCGAACTCGGGGTGATGATCGAGGTGCCCTCCGCCGCCCTGCTCGCCGATCAACTGGCCGAACACGCCGACTTCCTCTCCATCGGCACCAACGACCTGTCGCAGTACGCCCTGGCCATGGACCGTTGCCACGCCGGCCTGGCCGACCGCATCGACGCCCTCCACCCGGCGCTGCTGCGACTGATCGCCCAGACCTGCGCCGGAGCAGCCCGCCACGGCCGCTGGGTCGGCGTCTGCGGTGCGCTGGCCTCGGACCCGCTGGCGACACCGGTACTGGTCGGCCTCGGGGTCGAGGAATTGTCCGTCGGGCCGAACCTGGTCGGCGAGATCAAGACCCGGGTGCGCCAGCTCGACGCCGCTGAATGCCGCCGCCACGCCCAGGCGCTACTGGACCTGGGCAGCGCCCGGGCGGTGCGCGACGCCTGCCTGCAACACTGGCCGCTGGCCTGACAAGAACAATCGGAGACCACCGCCATGCCCCCGTTCCTGATCGAAAGCCTGCAACGCCTGGGCCGCGCCCTGATGCTGCCGATCGCGATCCTGCCGATCGCCGGCCTGCTGCTGCGCCTGGGCGACGTCGACCTGCTCGACATTCCGCTGGTCCACGACGCCGGCAAGGCGATCTTCGCCAACCTGGCGCTGATCTTCGCCATCGGCATCGCCGTCGGTTTCGCTCGCGACAACAATGGCACCGCCGGCCTCGCCGGCGCCATCGGCTACCTGGTGATGATCTCGGTGCTCAAGGTGATCGATCCGGGCATCGACATGGGCGTGCTCTCCGGCATCATCAGCGGCCTGGTGGCGGGCGCCCTGTATAACCGCTTCAAGGACGTGAAGCTGCCGGAATACCTGGCGTTCTTCGGCGGCCGCCGCTTCGTGCCGATCGCCACCGGGATCAGCGCGGTCTGCCTGGGCCTGCTGTTCGGGGTGATCTGGCCACCGCTGCAACAGGGCATCAACGGCCTCGGCCAACTCATGCTGGAAAGCGGCAGCTTCGGCGCCTTCGCCTTCGGCGTGCTGAACCGCCTGCTGATCGTCACCGGGTTGCACCACATCCTCAACAACCTGGTGTGGTTCGTCTTCGGCAGCTTCACCGACCCGGAAACCGGGCGCGTCGTCACCGGTGACCTGGCGCGCTATTTCGCCGGCGACCCGAAGGGCGGCCAGTTCATGGCCGGGATGTTCCCGGTGATGATGTTCGGCCTGCCCGCCGCCTGCCTGGCGATGTACCGCAACGCCCGTCCGGAGCGGCGCAAGCTGATCGGCGGGCTGCTCCTGTCGATGGCCTTGACCGCCTTCCTCACCGGCGTCACCGAGCCGGTGGAGTTCGCCTTCATGTTCCTCGCGCCGCTGCTCTACCTGCTGCATGCGCTGCTCACCGGCCTGTCCATGGCCCTCACCGACCTGCTCGACATCCGCCTCGGCTTCACCTTCTCCGGTGGCGCCATCGACCTCGCCCTGGGCTGGGGCCGTTCCACCCACGGCTGGATGCTCTGGCCGCTGGGCCTGCTCTATGCCGGCATCTATTACCTGGTGTTCGACTTCTGCATCCGCCGCTTCAACCTGAAGACCCCGGGCCGGGAAGACGACGCGAGCAGCGAATCGGGCGACAACGCCGAAGCCGAGCGCGCCCCGGCATTCATCCGCGCCCTGGGTGGCGCAACCAACCTCGAAGTGGTGGACGCCTGCACCACGCGCCTGCGTCTGCGCCTGGTCGACCGCGACAAGGCCTCGGACGCCCAGCTCAAGGCCCTCGGTGCGATGGCCGTGGTACGTCCGGGCAAGGCCGGCAGCCTGCAGGTGGTGGTCGGCCCACAGGCCGACAGCATCGCCGACGAGATCCGCCGCGCCCTGCCCTTCGATACGCAACCGGGCGAAGCCGTACCGCCGCTGGGCAGTCCGAACGCAGCCGAAGAGGTGGTGTCGATGCAGGCCACCGTCGACGCCGCCGAAGCCCAGGCCTGGCTCGGCGCCCTCGGCGGCGCCGGCAACCTGCGCGAGGTACGGGACGTCGCACTGACCCGCCTGCGGGTCAGCGTGGCGGACGAACGCAAGCTGGCCACCGAGCAACTGCGTCGTCTCGGCGGACAGGGCGTCAGCTCCCTCGCCGGCGGCATCTGCCATATCCTGGTGGGCCCCCGCGCCGCGGCCCTGAGCCAGGCCCTGCAACCGCTGCTGCGGCGCTGACGGCAGGAGGGCTGGACCTCGGCCAATCGGCGGATAACCGCCAAGCGGTTATTCGCCCTACGCCACAGCTCCCCCGTTCGGGTTCGATAATCGCGAAGCGGTTGTTCGCGCCACGCCACAGCCCCGGGTCGGGCTCTCCCCGTGAGGCGGATAACGAAAAGGGCGGCAACTGGCCGCCCTTCTTGCTTGTCCGAGGAAAACTCAGAAGACCATGTCGGTCAGGCGCCAGACTTCGTAGGCCGGGGTCTCATAGGGATGCGCCGCCTTCAGCGCCTTGACGCTGGCGTGGATGAGCTCGTCGGCCACCACCAGCTCCACTTTCCACTCCGCCACGTGCTCGACCTGGCCGACCTGGCCCAGGTAGGGTTGGCTACCGTCCAGGGGCCGGAACTGGCCCTGGCCAAGGGACTGCCAGCAGCAACTGTCGTACGCCCCGATGCGCCCGCCACCCGCGGCGAACACCGCTTGCTTGACGACATCCAGATGGCTCTCAGGCACATAGAAACACAGCTTGTACATCGTTTTCTCCGCACGAATCGAATGCTGCACGAGGCGGTCGGTGGTTGTGCGACTGCCGACGCCAAATAATGGCACTTTGCCTTGACATGATGAATATTTGACGCTGCCTTTACGACAGATAAGCGCAACATTTGTTCGCTCGTCACAACACCTTCGTGCGGGCGTTCACAGATTTACGTTCAGCCGCGGAAACGCCGCCACCTGGCCTTCAGCCCGGAGGCGGAAGGCGCATGGCTGCCGTCGCAATACGGCAGGTCGGCGGAGCGCCCGCAGCGGCACAACAGCAACAGGCGCTCGCGGGTCGCGTGGAGCGTCAGGCCGTTGCGGCAGTCGGCGGGACAATCGGGAAGCGAAGCCGAAGCCCCGCAGGTACAGAGCCGCAAGGTGTCGCCGGGAGAGACCCGGCGAACCTCGGGAAGAAGGTCGGGCGACGAGTTGGAGTCCGCATCGCCCGCCATGCCGGATCAGTCCACCCAGACCCGGGCGTTGCGGAACATGCGCAGCCAGCCGCCGTCTTCCTGCCAGTCGTCCGGACGCCAGGAATTCTGCACGGCGCGGAACACCCGCTCGGGGTGCGGCATCATGATGGTGACCCGGCCGTCGCGGCTGCTCAGCCCGGTGATGCCGCGCGGCGACCCGTTGGGGTTGGCCGGGTAGGCTTCGGTGACCTTGCCGTGGTTGTCGACGAAACGCAGCGACACGCAGCCGGAAAGGTCGGCCTCGAGCAACGCTTCCTCCGACTCGAACTCCGCATGGCCTTCGCCATGGGCAATGGCGATCGGCAGGCGCGAACCGGCCATGCCCTGCAGGAAGATCGACGACGACTCCTGCACCTGGACCATCGCCACCCGCGCCTCGAACTGCTCGGAACGGTTGCGCACGAAGTGCGGCCAGAACTCGGTGCCGGGAATCAGCTCGTGCAGGTTGGACATCATCTGGCAGCCGTTGCAGACGCCGAGGGCGAAGCTGTCCTTGCGCGCGAAGAACGCCTGGAAGCCGTCGCGGGCGCGGGCGTTGAAGAGGATCGACTTGGCCCAGCCCTCGCCGGCGCCGAGCACGTCGCCGTAGGAGAAGCCACCGCAGGCCACCAGGCCCTTGAAGGCGTCCAGGTCGACCCGCCCGGCGAGGATGTCGCTCATGTGCACGTCGATCGCGGCGAAGCCGGCGCGGTCGAACGCCGCGGCCATCTCCACCTGGCCGTTGACGCCCTGCTCGCGGAGGATCGCCACTTTCGGCCGCACGCCCTTCTTGATGTAGGGCGCGGCGATGTCGTCGTTGACGTCGTAGCTGAGCTTGATCGACAGCCCGGGGTTGTCTTCGTCCAGCAGCGCGTCGAACTCCTGCTCGGCGCAGTCGGCGTTGTCGCGCAGACGCTGGATCTGGTAGCTGGTCTCGCTCCAGATGCGTTGCAGGATGCGGCGCTGGGCGCTGTAGACGGTCTCGCCGTTGTAGTTCAGGTTGATCTCGTAGCCGTTGACCGGCTGGCCGATCACCGCCACGCAGTCGTCGAGACCGGCGGCGCTGAACTGCGCGAGGACTTCCGGAGTGGCACCCTCGCGAACCTGGATCACCGCGCCCAGTTCCTCGCTGAACAACACGGCCGCCAGCTCTTCGCGGCTATCGGCCAGGGCATCGAGGTTCAGCTCGACGCCGCAGTGACCGGCGAAGGCCATCTCCAGCACGCTGGTGATCAGGCCGCCGTCGGAACGGTCGTGGTAGGCGAGGATATGGCCGTCGGCATTGAGCCCCTGGATCACCGCGAAGAAGGCTTTCAGGTCCTCGGCGTCGTCGACGTCCGGCACGGCGCGGCCGAGCTTGCCGTGGACCTGGGCCAGGATCGAGCCGCCGAGACGGTTCTTGCCGCGGCCGAGATCGATCAGGATCAGGTCGGTCTCGCCCTTGTCCAGGCGCAGTTGCGGGGTCAGGCTCTGGCGCACGTCGGCGACCGGGGCGAAGCCGGTGACGATCAGCGAGACCGGAGAAGTGACGCTCTTGTCCTCGCCATTGTCCTGCCAGCGGGTCTTCATGGACATCGAGTCCTTGCCCACCGGGATGGTGATGCCCAGTTCCGGGCACAGTTCCATGCCCACGGCCTTGACCGTGTCATACAGGCGCGCGTCCTCGCCGGGGTGGCCGGCGGCGGCCATCCAGTTGGCGGAAAGCTTGATGTCGGACAGCTTGCCGATACGCGCGGCAGCCAGGTTGGTGACCGTCTCGCCGATGGCCATGCGTCCGGAAGCCGGGGCGTCCAGCAGCGCCAGCGGGGTACGTTCGCCCATCGCCATGGCCTCGCCGGTGTAGACGTCGAAGCTGGTGGCGGTGACGGCGCAGTCGGCCACCGGCACCTGCCAGGGCCCGACCATCTGGTCGCGGGCCACCAGCCCGGTGATGGTGCGGTCGCCGATGGTGATCAGGAAGCTCTTGCTGGCCACGGCGGGATGGCGCAGGACGCGCTCGACGCTTTCCTGCAGCTCCAGCCCGGCGGCGTCGAAATCGTCGCCCAGCTCGGCCTCGCGGGTGACCGCGCGGTGCATGCGCGGCGCCTTGCCGAGCAGGACTTCCAGCGGCATGTCCACCGGCTTGTTGTCGAAATGGCTGTCGGCGACGGTCAGCTGGCGCTGCTCGATGGCCTCGCCGACCACCGCGAACGGGCAGCGCTCGCGCTCGCAGATGGCCTTGAAGGTCTCGAAGTCGGCGGCGTCCACCGACAGCACGTAGCGCTCCTGCGACTCGTTGCACCAGATTTCCAGCGGGCTCATGCCCGGCTCGTCGTTGGGCACCGCGCGCAGCTCGAAGCGACCGCCGCGGCCGCCGTCGTTGATCAGTTCCGGCAGGGCGTTGGACAGGCCGCCGGCACCGACGTCATGGATGAAGCTGATCGGGTTGCGCTCGCCGAGCTGCCAGCAGCGGTCGATCACTTCCTGGCAACGTCGCTCCATTTCCGGGTTGTCGCGCTGCACCGAGGCGAAGTCGAGGTCGGCGGAGCTGGCGCCGGTGGCCATCGAAGAGGCGGCGCCGCCGCCCAGGCCGATCAGCATGGCCGGGCCGCCAAGGACGATGAGCTTGGCGCCGACGCTGATCTCGCCCTTCTGCACGTGTTCGTCGCGAATGTTGCCCATGCCGCCGGCGAGCATGATCGGCTTGTGGTAGCCGCGCACTTCCTCGCCGTGAGGGGTAGCGATCTTCTGCTCGAAGGTACGGAAGTAGCCGGTCAGCGCCGGACGGCCGAACTCGTTGTTGAACGCGGCGCCGCCCAGCGGGCCCTCGATCATGATGTCCAGCGCGGTGACGATGCGCTCGGGCTTGCCGTAGGGCACTTCCCAGGGCTGTTCGAAACCGGGGATCTGCAGGTTGGACACGGTGAAGCCGGTCAGGCCGGCCTTCGGCTTGGCGCCGCGGCCGGTGGCGCCCTCGTCGCGGATCTCGCCGCCGGAACCGGTGGAGGCACCGGGGAACGGCGCGATGGCGGTCGGGTGGTTGTGGGTCTCCACCTTCATCAGGATCTGCACCGGCTCGCGGCTGGCGGCGTATTCGCGGGTCTGCGGATCGGGGAAGAAACGCCCGGCGACATGGCCGACGATGACCGCGGCGTTGTCCTTGTATGCGGACAGCACGCCTTCGCGGTTCATCTCGTAGGTGTTCTTGATCATGCCGAACAGGCTCTTGTCCTGGGCCTGCCCGTCGATGTCCCAACTGGCATTGAAGATCTTGTGCCGGCAATGCTCGGAGTTGGCCTGGGCGAACATCATCAGCTCGACGTCGTGCGGGTTGCGCCCCAGTTCGCCGAAGCTCTTCAGCAGGTAGTCGATCTCGTCCTCGGCCAGGGCCAGGCCCAACTCGACGTTGGCCTTCTCCAGCGCGGCGCGACCGCCGCCAAGCACGTCGACGGCGGTGAGCGGGCGGGGCTGCGCATGGCTGAACAGCTCGGCGGCGCCTTCCAGGCGGTCCAGCACCAGTTGGGTCATGCGGTCATGCAGGCGGGCGGCGACCTGCTGGGCGTCGCTCTCGGACAGTTCGCCCTGCACATAGTAGGCAATGCCGCGCTCCAGCCGGTCGATCTTCGCCAGGCCGCAGTTGCGGGCGATGTCGGAGGCCTTGCTCGACCACGGCGAGATGGTGCCGAAGCGCGGCACCACCAGGAACAGCCGTCCGCTGGGCTCCTGCACCGGCACGCTCGGGCCGTATTTCAGCAGCCGCGCCAGCACCTGCTCCTCGTCGGCGGTGAGCGCGCCGGTGACGTCGGCGAAATGCGCGAACTCAGCGTACAGCCCGGTAACGGCAGGTACGTGCTGGGTCAGTTGCTCAAGCAGTTTGCCGTGGCGGAAAGCGGAAAGGGCGGGAGCGCCGCGCAGGATCAGCATTGTCGGAACAGCCTCTGGAGACGGGAAGGTGTGGGGGCCGGCCGGGCCGGCCCGCAGAGGCCGTGCATTCTACCGTAAAGCACCGTCCGGCGGCACCCGCGCCGATGGCTATCGCATAGCCCTCCATCGGATCCGCGGCGGCCCGCTTCGAAGCACTTCGAGAACGGCGCCGCAGCGCTCTGCGACGGGGCAAGCGAAACGGCGGACGAACGGTATCCCGGCGATAGCAGAGAAGGTCCCGGCTGTCGAGATATGGCGCCGTCTCGCCTTTGCGTATACTGCGCCGATGTTTGCCCTGACCGCGTACCGCTTACGTTGCGCCGCCTGGCTGTTGGCGACCGGCATCTTTCTGCTGCTTGCGGGCTGTAGCGAGGCGAAAGCCCCTACCGCCCTGGAGCGCGTGCAGAAGGAGGGCGTACTGCGCGTGATCACCCGCAACAGCCCGGCCACCTACTTCCAGGACCGCAACGGCGAAACCGGCTTCGAATACGAACTGGCCAAGCGCTTCGCCGAGCGTCTCGGCGTCGAGCTGAAGATCGAGACCGCCGACAACCTCGACGACCTCTATGCCCAGCTTTCCCGCGAGGGCGGCCCGGCGCTCGCCGCGGCCGGCCTGACCCCGGGACGCGAAGACGACGCCAGCGTGCGCTACTCGCACACCTACCTCGACGTAACCCCGCAGATCATCTACCGCAACGGCCAGCAGCGCCCGACCCGCCCGGAAGACCTGGTCGGCAAGCGCATCATGGTGCTCAAGGGCAGCAGCCACGCGGAGCAGCTCGCCGAGCTGAAGAAGCAGTATCCCGAACTGAAGTACGAAGAATCCGATGCTGTCGAAGTGGTCGACCTGTTGCGCATGGTCGACGTCGGCGACATCGACCTGACCCTGGTCGACTCCAACGAACTGGCGATGAACCAGGTGTACTTCCCCAACGTCCGCGTCGCCTTCGACTTCGGCGAAGCCCGCGGGCTGGCCTGGGCCTTGCCGGGGGGCGACGACGACAGCCTGATGAACGAGGTCAACGCGTTCCTCGACCAGGCCAAGAAGGAAGGCCTGCTGCAACGCCTGAAGGACCGTTACTACGGGCATGTCGACGTACTCGGCTACGTCGGCGCCTACACCTTCGCCCAGCACCTGCAGCAACGCCTGCCGCGCTACGAAAGCCACTTCAAGCAGAGCGGCAAGCAGCTGGATACCGACTGGCGCCTGCTCGCCGCCATCGGCTACCAGGAATCGCTGTGGCAGCCCGGCGCCACCTCCAAGACCGGCGTGCGCGGCCTGATGATGCTGACCAACCGGACCGCCCAGGCGATGGGCGTGTCCAACCGGCTCGACCCGAAGCAGAGCATCCAGGGCGGCAGCAAGTATTTCGTGCAGATCCGCAGCGAACTGCCCGAGAGCATCAAGGAACCGGACCGCAGCTGGTTCGCCCTGGCCGCCTACAACATCGGCGGCGCGCACCTGGAAGACGCGCGCAAGATGGCCGAGAAGGAAGGCCTCAACCCGAACAAGTGGCTGGACGTGAAGAAGATGCTGCCGCGCCTGGCGCAGAAGCAGTGGTACGCCAAGACCCGCTACGGCTATGCGCGCGGCGGCGAGACCGTGCACTTCGTACAGAACGTGCGGCGCTACTACGACATCCTCACCTGGGTGACCCAGCCGCAGATGGAAGGCAGCCAGATCGCCGAGAGCGGGTTGCACCTGCCCGGCGTGAACAAGACGCGCCCGGAAGAAGACAGCGGCGACGAGAAACTCTAGCCGCCCCCTCCCCTCAGGATTCTCCGTCGCTTGCCAGCCAGGCGGCGTGCTCGCGCACATCGGTCGGCCAGCCGGCGATCCGCTCGGCGAAGCCCTCGCGATCCCCGGCGAACAGCGCACGCGTCGCCTCCTCGAAGCCCGGCAGGTCGCCGGCCATCGCATTCATGAAATGGTAGGCGCGCTCCTGCGCCTGCCGCGCACGCCCGGACTGGCTGCGGCGCGCCTCCTCGACCAGCTTGCGCAGCGCCACCGAGGCGCCCCCGGGCTGCGCAGCGAGCCATTCCCAGTGGCGCGGCAACAAGGTCACCTCGCGCGCCACCACGCCCAGCTTCGGCCGCCCGCGCCCGCGCGGCGCGGCCTCCTCCGCCGGTTGCCGCTCGCCTGCGACGACCAGGCGCGCCAGCTGGTCCTCGCTGGAACCACGGATATCGAGATCGACGGAGCGCCCAGTGGCATTGTCGAATACCAGCAGCGGTCCGGCTGCACCGCCGGCGACCGCTTGCTTCAAGGCCAGCGCGACCTCCGGCAGCGCCGCCGTCAGCAGCCGACGCGTGCCGTCGAAGCAGGTGAAGGATTGGATGTATGGATCATTGGCCATGACAGGCTCCCATGGATGGAACGCCCGAATAATACCCGGATATAAATAGAGCGACAATATTATCCGGATAAAATAAATCCCATGAAAAAGGCCGCCCTATGGCGGCCTCTTCCGGCAGCGATGACCTACCAGCCGGCCGGCAGCAGGTTCATGGCGCTACAAATGGCGTAGGCGGCGCTGGCCAGGTAGATCGTCACGATCACCGCCTGGATCGCCGGATGGGCGATCCAGCCGCATTTCCAGGCCGGCTCGAAGTCGCCGTTCCTACGCGCCGAGCGCAGCATCAGGATCGGCATGATCGAGAGAATCACCCCGCTGAAGGCCCCGGCGAAGTACAACGCGTTGACGAAGCCGACCAGCCCGCTGTAGGCCAGGACGAACGGCGGCAGCGCGACGATCGCCAGCACCAGCAGGCGGGTCTTCGGCCGGTTCTCCGGACCGAGCTTGTGGAACTTGTCGAAGATGTTGGTCAGGAAGCTACCGCCCAGGCCCCAGTAGGACGTCAGCATGGCGCACAGGGCGAAGGTGTTGGCGGTGAAGAAGGCCCATTCGCCGAGCGCCTTGCCCCAGGCCAGGGTGGCGACTTCGGACTGGTTCTCCAGGCCGGTCAGGGCGATCACCGAGAGCGGCACGATGCTGAGCAGGACGAAGGTGGTCAGCATCCCGGTGATCACCGCCTTCGGCAGGCGCTCCGGGGCGTGGCTGAAACCACGGGCCATCTCCGGGACGATGTACTGGGCGGAGAAGCAGAACACCGCGATGTTGAATACCGGCACCATGTAGATCCAGTCGCCGTCGAGCAGACGGGCGAACTCGGTATTGTCGTTGAGCAGGGTGGCCGCCACCAGGATCAGGATCATGCTGACCATGCCGATGCTGATGAACTTCTCGCCCTTGCCGATGGCGCTCAGCCCCAGGTACAGCACGCCGGCGGCCGGAATGAAGAACAGCACGCTGCCCAGGGCCGGGCTGATACCGAAGAAGGCGCTGAGGATCTTGCCGCTGCCGCTCATGTAGGCGATCAGCGCGCCGATGCTGTTGACCGCCACGGACAGGAAAATCGCCCAGGCGCCGAAGGAGCCGACATAGCGCTGGGCAAGGCCGCTCAACTGGTTGTGGGTGCGCGTGCGCAGGGCGGTTTCCGAGACGTAGAGCATGGAAATGGTGGTGAACAGGCCGGCCACCGCCAGCCAGAGCAGCAATGGCATGAAGCCGGCCTTGCGGCTGGCGTAGGCCATGGACAGCACGCCTGCGCCGATGTTGGTTCCGACGATCATCGCCACCGCCTCGAGGAACGTCAGGCGCTTGACCTCCAGTCCCGAGGAATCGACGGCTTCCGCCCCGGCGTGATCCTGATACTGCTGGACCCGGGTATCACTCATGACAACAACTCCCTGCATTTCGAATTGGCATTGTGCGGGAGGCGGCCAGGACCGCCGTACCGATGGCCTTCTTCGAGGACAATGCAGGGCCGGGAATCGCGGACGCCTCCGGACCGGCCGCGCTTTTCGGCTGCGCGGTCCGGCGGGGGTATCCGCAGGCGGGCTCGCTCTCACCTGAAGCCATTGCCTGCGGGCCGCTTGCTCAAGCGGCCGTGCAAAATATCACACAATTCGACGGAGGAAGCGCGCGGCGACTACGACTTTACGCCTATGCCGATCGTCCGAAATATCCGGATAAATAATTGATGCAGATGGCTTTTGAAGGAGAGAAAGGCGCCATGGCGTGCTTTAACGTTTCAGCCGGAGCGTTCGAAAAGAGAAACATCCGTCAGTCTTCGCGAGGCTTCTTCGCCGCTTCGCGCCGCGCGCGGAAGAACGCCGAGAGCGCCTGGCTGCATTCTTCCGCCAGCACGCCGCCCTCGACCATGACCCTATGGTTGAGATGCTCCTGCTCGAAGAATCGCCCACGGCTTTCCACTGCGCCCGACTTGGGCTCGACCGTGCCGTACACCAGGCGCTGGATGCGTGCGTGCACCAGCAGTCCGGAACACATGCTGCAGGGTTCCAGGGTCACATACAGGGTGCTGCCTGGCAGCCGGTAGTTGCCCGCCTCCGCCGCTGCCATGCGGATCGCCAGCATTTCGGCGTGGGCACTGGGATCGTGGCTGCTGATCGGCCGGTTGAAGCCCCGCCCGATGATCTCGCCCTCGCGCACCAGGACCGCGCCCACCGGCACTTCGCCGAGGGCCGCGGCCTTTTCCGCCTCTGCCAGGGCCTCGCGCATGAAATGCGGGTCCCGGCTGCGATCGATGATCGGACGCACGCCTTTTACCGTCGGGTAGCCCTTGCCGTTGCTGATCAGCTTAGTCACCCGCACCAGGCCTCGCCGACCGCGATGGTCCCCATCAGGCCGGTCTCCATATGGTCGATGACGTGGCAGTGGAACATCCACAGGCCCGGATTGTCCGCCACCAGCGCGACGCGGGCAGTCTCGTTCTTGCCCAGCAGGTAGGTGTCGGTGAAGTACGGGATGATGTCCCGGCGATCCGAATCCAGCACCTTGAAGGCCATCCCATGCAGGTGGATCGGGTGCTGGTACTGCGCCATGTTGCGCAGCTCGAAGATGTAGCTCTGGCCTTCCTTGAGCTTGGCCAGCGGCGGCGCGTTGTGCTTGTGCTCCTCGCCGCCTTCCCAGGCCTTGCCGTTGATCTGCCAGAACGACGGATAGGGATTCTTGCCGCTGGTATCGGACATCGCCCCGACCCACTCGAAACGGAAACCGATCTTCTCGGCATTGGCCAGGTCCGGTTCGCTCACCGGATTCGCCGGCAACGGCTTCGGCCAGTCGCCGGCAGGTGCCTCGGCGCTGGCCACGCTGCGGATCGTCGCCAGGCGTACCGGCCCGTCGCGCAGGGACAGCTCGGTGCCCGCTTCCGGCACCTTCAGCGCCAGCTCCAGGCGCATCCCGGGACCGATCCAGTACTGCCCCTCGAAGCCGCGTGGTTCCACCGGATGGCCATCGATGGCATAGATCCTCGCCTCGCCGTTGGGCAGGTTGAGACGGTAGGTGACGGTGTTGTCGACGTTCAGCAGGCGCACCCGGACGATCTGCCCGGCCGGCAGGTCGATGGTCGGCACATGCTTGCCGTTGATCGTCGAATAGCGCCCGCGGGTGCCTTCTCGCGCGGCCTGGCGCGGCACGCTGAAGGGGGTGAAGGCGCCCTGCTCGTCCACGTGCCAGGTCTTCAGGCAGAGAACCTTCTCATGGCGGAACCCGGTGGGTTCGCGCTCCTCGATGATCAGCGGTCCGACCAGTCCGCGGCCGAGCTGCTCGCTGCTCATCAGGTGCGGGTGGTACCAGTAGCTGCCGGCGTCCTGGGTCTTGAACTGGTAGATGAAGCTCTCACCCGGCTGCACCGGCGGCTGGGAAATGTACGGCACGCCGTCCATCTCGATCGGCAGGCGGATGCCGTGCCAGTGGATGGTGGTCGGTTCGTCCAGCCTGTTGGTGAAGCGCACCCGCAGCCACTCGCCCTGCTTCGCCCGCAACTCCACGCCGGGGCACTGGCCGCCATAGGCCAGCGCCGGACTGCTGAAGCCCGGGACGATCTCCAGGTCCAGCGGCGCGGCGATCAGTTCGTAGTCGTACTCCTGCGCCACCTGCGGACGCGCCAGCCAGAGGCGCGCACCGCCGGCGCCGAGGCCGACCACCGCCAGCCCGGCGAGGCCGCCGAGCACTTGTCTACGGGTAAATGTCATGGAGCCTTCACCTTCGCGGGTACTGCGGCTGGGAAATGATAGATTTTCTCATTTCCCAGCCGCGAAGGCGAGCCATCGCTCCGTGCAACTGCCTCTTTGCTGATCCGGAGCAAACGAAAAGGGCAGCCGAAGCTGCCCTTTCCTCTCATCGGCGCGAGCCGATCATTCCCACTCGATAGTCGCCGGCGGCTTGCTCGACACGTCGTAGGTGACCCGGGAGATACCGGCGATCTCGTTGATGATGCGGTTCGAGACCTTCTCCAGCAGTTCATAGGGCAGGTGAGCCCAGCGCGCGGTCATGAAGTCGATGGTCTCCACCGCGCGCAGGGCGACGACCCAGGCGTAGCGACGGCCGTCGCCGACCACGCCGACCGATTTCACCGGCTGGAACACCACGAACGCCTGGCTGGTCTTGTGGTACCAGTCGAAGGCGCGCAGTTCCTCGATGAAGATGTGGTCGGCCTGGCGCAGCAGGTCGGCGTACTCCTTCTTCACCTCGCCGAGGATGCGCACGCCCAGGCCCGGGCCGGGGAACGGGTGGCGGTAGACCATGTCGTAGGGCAGGCCCAGCTCCAGGCCGATCTTGCGCACTTCGTCCTTGAACAGTTCGCGCAGCGGCTCGACCAGTTCGAACTGCATGTCCTCCGGCAGGCCGCCGACGTTGTGGTGCGACTTGATCACGTGGGCCTTGCCGGTCTTGGCGCCGGCCGACTCGATCACGTCGGGGTAGATGGTGCCCTGGGCGAGGAACTTCACGTCCTGCAGCTTGGTGGCTTCTTCGTCGAAGACTTCGATGAAGGTGCGGCCGATGATCTTGCGCTTCTCTTCCGGATCGGCGACGCCGGCCAGGCGGCCGAGGAACTTGTCCTCGGCGTTGGCGCGGATCACCTTCACGCCCATGTTCTCGGCGAACATGGCCATCACCTGGTCGCCTTCGTGCAGGCGCAGCAGGCCGTTGTCGACGAACACGCAGGTCAGTTGGTCGCCGATGGCCTTGTGCAGCAGCGCGGCGACCACCGAGGAGTCCACGCCGCCGGAGAGGCCGAGCAGGACCTTGGAGGAACCGACCTGGGCGCGCACGGTAGCGATGGCGTCGTCGACGATGTTCGAGGGGGTCCACAGCGCGGCGCAACCGCAGATGTCGAGGACGAAGCGCGAGAGAATGCGCAGGCCCTGCTTGGTGTGGGTGACTTCCGGGTGGAATTGCACGCCGTAGTAGGCGCGGGCATCGTCGGCCATGGCGGCGATCGGGCAGCTCGGGGTGCTGGCCAGGATGTGGAAGCCGGCCGGCATCTCGGTGACCTTGTCGCCGTGGCTCATCCACACGTCGAGGCCGAGCACGCCGTCGTCGTCCACGTGGTCCTCGATGCCGTCCAGCAGGCGCGCCTTGCCGACCACGTCGACGCGGGCGTAGCCGAACTCGCGCAGGTCGGAGCCCTGCACCTTGCCGCCCATCTGCTCGGCCATGGTCTGCATGCCGTAGCAGATGCCGAACAGCGGCACCTTCAGGTCGAACACCGCCTGCGGCGCGCGCGGGCTGTCGGCTTCGTGTACCGACTCGGGACCGCCGGCGAGGATGATGCCGCGCGGCGCGAAGGCGATGATCGCCTCGTTGCTCATGTCGAAGGGATGGATTTCGCAATACACGCCGATCTCGCGCACGCGGCGGGCGATCAGCTGGGTGTACTGGGAGCCGAAATCGAGGATCAGGATACGGTGGGCGTGAATGTCTTGGGACATGGCCATCTCTCGCTACGGAATTCGAAAACGACACGGGGCTGAATCGAACAGCCCCGTGCAGCACTCATTTCAATCAGCCTCAACCAACCCGGTAGTTGGGGGCTTCCTTGGTGATCTGGACGTCGTGGACATGGGACTCGGCCATGCCCGCGCCGGTGATCCGGACGAACTGCGGCTGCGTGCGCATCTGCTGGATGTCGGCGCTGCCGGTGTAGCCCATGGCGGCGCGCAGGCCGCCCATCAGCTGGTGGACGATGGCGGACAGGGCGCCCTTGTACGGCACGCGACCCTCGATGCCTTCCGGCACCAGCTTCTCGGCGCCGGCGGAGGCGTCCTGGAAGTAGCGGTCGGACGAGCCCTGGGAGCCGGACATGGCGCCCAGCGAACCCATGCCGCGGTAGGACTTGTAGGAACGGCCCTGGAACAGCTCGATCTCGCCCGGCGCTTCCTCGGTACCGGCGAACATCGAGCCCATCATCACGCAGTAGGCGCCGGCGACCATGGCCTTGGCCAGGTCGCCGGAGAAGCGGATGCCGCCGTCGGCGATCAGCGGTACGCCGGTGCCTTCGAGAGCGGCGGCGACGTTGGCGATGGCGGAGATCTGCGGCACGCCGACACCGGCGACGATGCGGGTGGTGCAGATCGAGCCCGGGCCGATGCCGACCTTGACCGCGTCGGCGCCAGCCTCGGCGAGGGCCTTGGCGGCCTCGGCGGTGGCGATGTTGCCGCCGATCACCTGGACGTCCGGGAAGGTCTGCTTGACCCAGCGCACACGCTCGATCACGCCCTTGGAGTGGCCGTGGGCGGTGTCCACCACCACCACGTCGACCCCGGCGGCGACCAGCGCGGCAACGCGCTCGCCGGTATCGGCGCCGGTGCCGACGGCGGCGCCGACGCGCAGGCGGCCCTGCTCGTCCTTGGACGCCAGCGGGTAGGTCTTGGCCTTCTCGATGTCACGGAAGGTCACCAGGCCACGCAGGTAGAAGTTCTCGTCGACCACCAGCATCTTCTCGATGCGGTTCTCGTAGAGCTTGGCCTTCATCTCTTCCAGCGGGGTGCCTTCGCGGGCGGTGACCAGCTTGTCCTTCGGGGTCATGATCGCGGCGACGGTATCGCCGGCGTTCGGCTTCACCCGCAGGTCGCGACCGGTGACGATACCGACCAGCTCGCCCTGCTCCACCACCGGGAAACCGGAGAAGCCGTACTCGCGGGCCATCTGCAGCAGTTCGATGATCTTGGTCGAGGGGGTCACGGTGACCGGGTCGCGGACGATGGCCGTTTCGTGCTTCTTGACCTTGCGGACTTCCGCGGCCTGCTGCTCGATGCCCATGTTCTTGTGGATGATGCCGATGCCGCCTTCCTGGGCCATGGCGATGGCCAGGCGGGCTTCGGTCACGGTATCCATCGCGGCGGATACCAGCGGGATGTTCAGTTCGATGCCGCGGGTCAGGCGAGTTTTCAAACTCACGTCCTTGGGCAGGACTTCGGAATAACCGGGGATCAGAAGGACGTCGTCGAAAGTCAGGGCTTCTTGACTGATTCGCAGCATGGCGGGCGCTCCCAGACGGGAAAAATGGAAGCGCGACATTATACCCAGCCACGGGCTTCCGCTCAACGCAGTTGATCGCCGAAAACGGCGAATGGGCAAATATCTTGCAAGGCGCCCGCCAGGCCCCGTTCCGCCTGTCCTATCCCGCATTTGCAGGATGGCAGCGCGGCGGCGGATGGCCGGATACTGCGTACGTCACCCAGCGACCGCCCAGGCGGCGGGACGCCGATTCCAAGAACTATAAAAGTGGGACGGGGGAGAGAATGAAAGGGAGCACTGACCCGCATTCGTCATCCGCAGCCTTGCTCGCGGCGTTCGGCGCCGCCGTGCTGGACATCAACCGGCTGGCGCGCGACAAGACCCTGGAGCGTTTCCATCGCACCGCGCTGGAACGTCTGCAGCAACTGGTGCCGTTCCAGCGTGCCTGGTGGGGCCGCGCGGCGCTGATCGACGGCGTGCCGGTGGAGCACAGCGCACACCTGTTCAACCTCGAAGAGCACTATGTCGAGGACTGGAAATCGATCAGCCACGACGACATCACCGTCGGACTGGTACACGCCCGCCCGGGCACCGCCGTGGCCGTCGACATGCAGGCCACCGCCGGGCTGCGCTGGCTTGGCGCACGTCACGACATCGGTGAGCTGCTCTGCGTGATCCACGTCGATCCGATCACCCGCCTCAGCGACCATGTCGCCCTCTATCGCACGCCTGGCGGCCCGCCCTTCGCGGACCAGGAGAAGCTGCTCCTCGGGCAACTCTCGGCGCACCTGGCCGCGGCCGTCTCGGCCAACCAGATCCGTACCCTGGTGGCCCTGCGCGAATCCCTCGAACGCCAGGCTCTGGCCATGGCGGTATGCGACCGCTACGGCGTGCTGCATTGCGCCGAACGCGGCTTCGTCGACCTGCTGCTCGGCGCCTGGCCGGGCTGGACCGGTCCGCAGTTGCCGGAGGAAACCAGCCCGCAGGGCTATCGCGATGCGCGTCTGGTGATCGACTCGCGGCAGGTCGGCGACCTCTACCTGCTCACCGCGCGGCAACCGAGCGCGATCGAACAGTTGAGCAATCGCGAAGGCGACGTCGCCCTGCTGTTCAGCGAAGGCAAGACCTACAAGCAGATCGCCCGCGACCTCGGCCTGGCGCCGAACACCGTGCGCCATCACATACGCACCATCTATTCCAAGCTCGGCGTCAACGACAAGGCGAGCATCGCCCACCTGCTGCATCAGTTCCCGCCTGGCTGACAGCCCTCCACCCCTGCCATCACCGCTTCGCCCGCCCCGCCATGGGCGGCATGGGCGCCCTTTCGCCTGCGAAAAGGCGCAACCACCACCGGCGCGACGAACGCCGGGCACACAACGACCGGGGAGACCGACACATGACCCACCGCACCGCCTCGATGGCCGCACCGACCGCCAGCGCCCTCGCGCTGCTCGGCATCCCGCTCCTGCTGGGCGCCGAGGCCGGCGCCGCCGACCTCAACGCCCGCGACTTCTTCGGCGCCCCGGCGGGCACCACGCTCGGCGTGCTCTACCTGCCGGCGACCCGCGCCCATGAGTTCCACGGACCGGCCGATCGCAACGGCAAGGCCGAACTGAAGACCAACGCGGTGGCCTACCGCCAGGTGTTCTTCAGCGACATCTGCGGCACTCTCTGCACGCCGCAGTTCATCATTCCCTTCGTCGACATCGATGCGCGCCTGCCCGGCAGCGCCGGGCATACCGGCGAGACCGGTTTCGGCGATCCCCAGGTCGGCGGCACCCTGTTTTTCGTCAACGACCCGGAACGGCGCCGCTACAGCGGCCTGCTGACCCTGATCACCCTGCCGCTGGGCGAGTACCACGCGAAGAACCCCGATGTCTCGCCCGGCGCCAACCGCTGGGGCGCCACCTTCGTCTACAACTACACCCAGGGCATCGGCCGCGACTGGGTGCTGGAAGCCAACCTGGAAGCGCAGTTCTACGCGAAGAACGACGACTACTTCGGCAGCGACCTGGAACAGAAACCGCTCTATCGCCTGCAAGCCTTCGCCTCCTACGACTTCAGCCAGAGCACCTACGGCGCCCTCAAGCTGGTGCACGCCGATGGCGGCGAACTGAAGCTGCAGGGCCATACCCTTGACGACACCCACCAGCGCTACACCCAACTCGGCTTCGAGCTAGGCCACTGGCTGGACCGGCGCAACAGCCTGATGTTCGGTCTCTCGCGCAACGTCGCCACCGACAATGCGTTCCATGGCAGCCAGGCCCTGTTGCGCCTGGTCCATGTGTTCTGAGGAGGCGCAGCCATGAGCGCTTCCGACAAGACCCTCGCCAGCGCCTCTCCGGCGTCCGGCAACCTCGCGCTGCTCGCGGCCATCGTGGTGTTCGCCGCGATCACCCCGACCATCCTGATGACCGCCCCCGCCGTCGCCGCGCAACTGGCGGCCCAGTGGCAACTGAGCCCGGCGCGGGTCGGCGACCTGTTTTCGGTGGAGCTAGGCGCCATGAGCCTGGCGACGCTGCCGGCCTTCCATTGGCTGAAACGCGTCGATTGGCGCCACGCGGCGCTGCTCGCCGGCCTGCTGTTCATCGCCGCCAACCTGGCCTCGGCGCTGGCCGGCAGCTACCCGCTGCTGCTCGCCCTGCGTTTCTGCAGCGCCCTCGCCGGCGGCTCGCTGATGATCCTCTGCCTGTCCAGCGCCGCCAGCACCGCCACCCCGAGCCGGGTCTACGGGCTCTGGGTGATGGGCCAACTGGTGGTCGGCGCCGTCGGCCTGGCACTGCTGCCGGCGCTGTTCGAACGCTTCGGCCTGGCCGCCTGCTACCTGTTGCTGGCCGGCCTGATGGGCCTCGCCCTACCGTTGTCGCGGGCCTTCCCCAGTGGCAGCCCGCCAGCGGAAGCCCGCGCCAGTACCGGCGCGGTTCACTCGCGACTGCGGGTCGGGCTGGGTATCCTCGCCGTGCTCACCTTCTATATCAGCCTCAGCGGCGTCTGGACCTTCATCGGCGCCATCGCCGAAGGCGCGGGGATCGGTGCCGGCGCCAGCGGCGAGGTACTCGCCGTCGCCACCCTGATGGGCATCGCCGGGGCGGCCTGCGCCTCCTTCATCGGCAACCGCCTGCCGCGCGACCTGATGCTGCTCGGCGGCTACCTGGCGATGGCCGCGGCGATCCTCCTGCTGATCGGCCAGCCACCGCTGGCGCGCTTCGCCCTGGCCGCGCTGCTGTTCAAGTTCACCTGGACCTTCGCCCTGCCGTTCATCCTCGCCTGCCTCGCCGACCTGGACCGCTCCGGCCGCCTGATGAACGCCTCCAACCTGGTCATCGGCGGCGGGCTGGCCATCGGCCCGGCGCTGGCCGGACGACTCATCGAAGGCAGCGGCGGTTTCCTCCCGCTGCTGCCGATCGCCGCCGGCCTGGCCGCCCTCTCGCTGCTGCTGGCCCTGGCCTGCCGGCCACGCTGAAACCCTTTCCCGAACCACGGATACCCGCCATGACCCGACGTACCGCTTTCTTCTTCGACGAACTCTGCCTCTGGCACGCCGCCGGCCCGCACGCGCTGACCCTGCCGGTCGGCGGCTGGGTGCAACCGCCTGCCGCCGCCGGACACGCCGAATCACCGGAAACCAAGCGCCGGCTGAAAAGCCTGCTCGACGTGTCCGGCCTGACCGCCCGCCTGCAACTGCGCAGCGCACCGCCGGCGAGCGACGAGGACCTGCTGCGCGTGCATCCGGCGCACTATCTGGAACGCTTCAAGGCGTTGAGCGACGCCGGCGGCGGCAGCCTCGGCCAGGACGCGCCGATCGGCCCGGGCAGCTACGAGATCGCCCGGCTCTCCGCCGGCCTGGCCATCGCCGCGCTGGACGCGGTGCTCGCCGGCGAGGTGGACAACGCCTACTCGCTGTCGCGGCCGCCGGGTCACCACTGCCTGCCGGACCAGGCAATGGGCTTCTGCTTCTTCGCCAACATCGCCGTGGCCATCGAGGCGGCCAAGGCGCGCCACGGCGTCGAGCGGGTCGCAGTGCTGGACTGGGACGTACACCACGGCAACGGCACCCAGGCGATCTACTACCGGCGCGACGACGTGTTGAGCATTTCCCTGCACCAGGACGGCTGCTTCCCGCCTGGCTACGGTGGCGCCGAAGACATCGGCGAGGATCGCGGTCGTGGCTTCAACCTCAACGTGCCGCTGCTTCCCGGCGGCGGTCACGACGCCTACATGCAGGCCATGCAACGCATCGTGTTGCCAGCGCTGGAGCGCTTCCGCCCGCAATTGATCGTGGTCGCCAGTGGCTTCGACGCCAACGCGGTGGACCCGCTGGCACGCATGCAACTGCACAGCGACAGCTTCCGGGCGATGACCGCGATGGTCCGCGACGCGGCCGAGCGGCATGCCGGCGGACGCCTGGTGGTGGTCCACGAAGGCGGCTACTCGGAAGCCTACGTGCCGTTCTGCGGCTTGGCTGTGATCGAAGAACTCAGCGGCGTGCGCAGCGCGGTGCGCGACCCGCTGCGCGACTTCATCGAGTTGCAGCAGCCCAACGCGGCGTTCCGCGACTTCCAGCGCCAGCGCCTCGAAGAGCTGGCCGCACAGTTCGGCCTGTGCCCGGCGCAGCCGCTTCAAGCGGCCAGGTAGCGCCCGACCAGCGCCAGGCCGCTGCACAGCACCAGCCAGGTGACCAGGCGGACGAAGGCTTCACGCGACAGACGCAGGGTCACCCGACGGCCGATCCACAGGCCCAGCGCCATGCCCGGCAGCAGGCAGGCGGCGAGCAGCCAGGGCTCGCGCGCGGCATACAGCCCGGCGAGCAGGAACAGCCCCAGGCGGACGAAGGTGCTACAACCGATCAGCGCGCTCTGGGTGGCGCGCATCTGCTCCTTGCTCGCCAGGCGTCCGTTCAGGTACAGCGAATAAAGGAAGCCGCCGCTGCCGAACAACGCGCCGAACAGCCCGCCGAAGACACCGAAGGGCAACGCCCAGGTCGCCCGCCAGCGCGGCTGGCCGCGTGGCTGGAGGAACAGCGCGTAGAGCGCATAGAGACTGACGAACACGCCGAGGGCCAGCATCAGCAGCTCCGCGCGTAGCGCCAGAAGTCCGTACGCCCCCAGCGCACAGCCCAGCAGCATGCAGGGCAGCAGACGCTTGAGCTCAGTGATGGCGATCTGCCGCCGCGCCGGCAGCCAGTTGCCGAACGACGCGCTGAAATCCAGCAGGACCAGCAGCGGAATGATCTGCGACAGCGGCAGCACCCCGGCCAGCAACGGGCCGGCGACCAGCGCGGTGCCGAAGCCGGCGATGCCGAACACCACATAGGCGAGGACGATGGCCAGTTCGACCAGCAGCCATTGCCATAGGCTGAACGGCAGGGCGGCGAACAGGACTGACGGATCGAGCGAGGACATGGCGACTCCCGGAACGACGACCTGCGCACTCTAGCGAGCGCAACGGCGCGCCAGCCAATACAATCCGAGCCCTGTAGCCATCTCGAAAAGGCATGGGTAATCTTCCGATGATCTCTTTGCGGCAACTCCATTACTTCGTCGAAATCGTCGAGTCCGGCGGCTTCAGCCGTGCCGCCGAACGCCTGTTCGTCGCCCAGTCGGCGCTCAGCCGGCAGGTGCACGAACTGGAGGACAGCATCGGCACCCCACTGCTCCGCCGCGGTCCGCGCCAGGTCGAGCTGACGCCGGCCGGTCGCACCTTCCTGCCACGCGCGCAGCGCCTGCTCGGCGACCTGGAGGCCGCCCGGCGCCTGGCTCGCGAGGTCGGCGAAGGCGGCCATGGCCTGCTGCGCCTGGGGCACTCCAGCTCGGTGCCGCTGGTGGGCGGCCTGCAAGCGGCGCTGCGCGGCTACCTCGCGGCGCAGAGCGGCGTCCGCCTGGAACTGACCCAGCAATCCTCCGAGCAGCAACTCGCCGATCTCGCCGAAGGACGCCTGGACCTTGGCCTGCTGCGCCTGCCGGTGCTGCGCCAGCATCCCCGGCTGCACCTGCGCGCCCTGTACCGCGAGCCGTTGCTCCTGGCTCTCGCCGCCGACCATCCGCTGGCCCGCCGTGAAGCCCCCGTGGCCCTGGCCGCCCTGGCCGGAGAAACCTTCGTCTCCATTCCCCACCTGCAACGCGGCGGCCTCAGCTATCGCGCCGCCGAACTCTGCCTCGGCGCCGGTTTCTACCCACGCCCGGCGCGCGCGCTGTCGCGCAAGACCAGCCAGTTGCAACTGATCGAGGCCGGCTTCGGCGTCGCCCTGGTGCCCGCCTCGATGCGCGCCATCGCACCGCCCGCCGTGCGCTTCATGTCTCTGGCCGAGGCCGAGGCATACAGCGAGGTGGCGCTGGCCTGGCGACGCGACGATAGCCCCCTGGTGGAAGGCTTCGTCGAATATTTCCTGGAGAATCTGCCGAACGAAGCCAAGGATTGATCGCACATCCCGGTGCGCCGCCTTATCATGCCGCCCATGCGTAACGATCCCTTCCAACGGCTCGGCCTCGATCGCGAGGTGCTGACCGTCAGCCAACTGAACCAGCGCGCCCGCCTGCTGCTGGAAGACGTGTTCCCGCAGGTCTGGGTCGAGGGCGAGCTGTCCAACCTCGCCCGGCCGGCCTCCGGCCATGTCTACTTCACCCTCAAGGACAGCAACGCGCAGATCCGCTGCGCGCTGTTCCGGCAGAACGCCCTGCGCGTACGCCAGGCCTTGCGCGACGGGCTGGCGGTAAAGGTGCGCGGGAAGATCTCGCTGTTCGAGGGACGCGGCGACTACCAGTTGATCGCCGATACCGTCGAGCCGGCCGGCGACGGCGCCCTGCGCCTGGCCTTCGAGGCATTGAAGGAAAAACTCGCCGGCGAAGGCCTGTTCGCCAGCGAACGCAAGCGTCCGCTGCCCGCCCATCCGCGCCGCATCGGTATCGTCAGTTCGCCCAGCGGGGCGGTGATCCGCGACATCATCAGCGTGTTTCGCCGCCGCGCACCGCAGGTCGAGCTGACCCTGGTGCCCACCGCAGTGCAGGGCCGCGAGGCCGTCGCACAGATCGTCCGCGCGCTGCAACTGGCCGACCGGCAGGGCTTCGACGCGCTGATCCTGGCCCGTGGCGGCGGTTCCCTGGAAGACCTCTGGTGCTTCAACGAAGAAGCGGTGGCGCGCGCCGTGGCGGCCTGCGCCACGCCGATCGTCAGCGCGGTCGGCCACGAGACCGACGTATCGATCAGCGACTTCGTCGCCGACGTGCGCGCGCCGACGCCTTCGGCCGCCGCCGAACTGCTGGCGCCCAACGCCGGCGACCTGCAGCAGCGTCTCGACGGCCTGCGCCGGCGCCTGGTGCTGCGCATGCGCGACCAGTTGCTGCGCGAACGCCTGCGCCTGGAAGGCGTCGCCCGCCGCCTGCGCCATCCCGGCGAACGCCTGCGCCAGCAGGCACAGCGCCTGGACGACCTGGACATGCGCCTGCGCCGTGCCTTCGAGCGCCAGCTGGCGGTCCGCCACGAACGCCTGGTCCGCCTGGAGACGCGTCTCGCCGCACAGCATCCGGGCCGCACCCTGGCGCTGCTCCGGCAGAAGCTCGACAGCCTCGCCGCGCGCCTGCCGCGCGCCGCCCGTGAGGTACTGAAGGATCGTCGTCAGCGCCTCGAAGGACTGGCGCAGACGCTCAACGTGGTCAGCCCGCTGGCGACCCTGGGCCGCGGCTACAGCATCCTCCTCGACGAGCGTGGCCGGGCGATCCGCGATGCCGGCCAGACCCAGCCGGGACAGCGCCTGAAGGCGCGCCTGGCGGAAGGCGAACTGGAGGTGCGGGTCGAGGACAACCACCGGACGCCGGTGACCCTGTCGCTGCTGGACTGAGCCGCGATGATCCGCCTCAGCCAACGCGCCCTGGCCTACCTCAACGAGGTGATCCACCACGGTTCTCTTCGCCGCGCCGCCCAGCACCTGAACATCGACCCCTCGGCCATCAGCCGGCAGCTCGCCAGCCTGGAGGAACATCTCGGCGTGCGCCTCCTGCAACGCACCCCGCAGGGCGTGGCGCCTACCGAGGCCGGCGAACTGCTGGTGGCGCACTACCGCCAGCAACGGGCCAACGAAGAGGGCGTGCTGTCGCGTCTGTCGGCCCTGCAGGGGCTGCGCCAGGGCAAGGTGCGCCTGGCGGTCGGCGAGGGCTTCATCGCCGACCTGATCTCCCAGCCATTGCAGAGCTTCATCCTGCGCTACCCCGGCATCGAGCTGGAGGTCCGCATGGCCGGGGCCAACGAAGGCGTGGCGCTGGTCAAGGAAGACGCCGTCGACCTGGCCCTGGTCTACGCCCCGGTCGAGGACGGCGAGTTGGACGTGCACGTCGACACCCGCCAGCCCCTCGACCTGATCATCCCCGCCAACCATGCCCTCGCCGGACACCGCGGCGCGGTGCCGATGCGCGCGCTGCGCAACGAGTCGCTGGCGTTGATCCACAACAGCACCGGCATGGGCCAACTGGCGGTGATCGCCGCCCAACTGGAGCGCATCGAGCTAAGGCCGAAGCTGCGCACCAACTCGGTGGCGGTGCTGACCAATTTCGTCAAGTCCGGCATCGGCGTGGCCTTCATGCCGGAGTTGACGGTCAGCCACGAGATCGAGGCCGGGCATATCCGTTGCCTGCCGCTGGCCCACCCGGCGCTGCGCGACGCCCGCGCGCGGATCGTCAGCCACAAGGGCCGCGAGCTGACCGTGGCGGCGATCGCCTGCCTGGAACACCTGCGCCGTGGCATGCGCTTCTTCAGTGGCGACGCGCCCGGGCTCTCGCAGCGCTGAGGCGTTGTCTTTTTCGCATCACGTCCGGACTTGAATAGTCAACGAGACAACGGCTAGCGTTGCTTCGCTTTCGTGCGAGCACCCGGCCCCGCGCCCCGACAAGAAGTGCCGCCGATCCCCCGACCGTTCGGACTGCCATAAGGAAAACAACATGCACACGAATCCGCGCCACGGCCTCGCCCGCCGCTTCGCCGCCGGACTGCTGGCCGCCGCCCTGGGCCTGGGCGGCAGCCTCGCCCAGGCCGCCACCACCCTCAACCTGAGCTATAACGGCGCCGCCGACAGCGAGAAGAACCTGGTGCACCTGTTCGCCAGCAACCTCAAGCGCCTGGCCGAGGAAAAGAGCGGCGGCGAACTGCAGTTCAAGCTCTACCCCAACAGCATGCTCGGCGAAGAGGAGCAGCGCATGGAACAGGTGATGACCGGCCCCGGCCTGAACATCGCCTCCTTCGCCGGGATCGCCCCGCTGTTCCCGGAGATCTACGTCAGCGCCACGCCCTTCATGTTCAAGGACGCCGCCGCGGCCCACGCCTTCTTCGACAGCGGCAGCTACTGGCAGGCCGCCCGCGAGGCCTTCCGCGAGCGCACCGGCACCGAGCTGCTGGCGGTGGTCGAGGAAGGCGGCTTCCTCAACTTCACCAACGGCAAGAAGCCGATCCACGGCCCGGCGGACTTCCAGGGCCTGCGCTTCCGCGCCATGGATCCCAGCCAGGTGGCGCTCTACGAAGCCTTCGGCGCCTCCGGCACGCCGATCCCCTGGACCGAGTTGTACATGGGCCTGCGCACCGGCGTCGCCGACGGCCAGATGAACCCGACCTCCTACATCATCCTCGGCAGCCTCTACCAGGTGCAGAAGTACCTGACCCTGGCCAACATCCAGTACTCCGACCAGTTCCTGGTGGCCAACGGCGATCTGCTCGCCAGCCTCCCGGCAAAGGAGCGCCAGGCCCTGCTCGACGCCGCCGCCGAAGCCACCCGGCTGAACCGCGAGGCGGTCGCTGCCCAGCAGGAGCGCGACCTCGCGTTCCTCAAGGAAAAGGGCATGCAGATCATCCAGCCGTCCGCCGATGACCTCGCCGCCTTCCGCGAGAAAGGCCAGCCGTCCTACCTGGCCTGGCTGAAGACCCAGGACATCGAGCCGCGCTGGACCGAGATGGCCTTCCGCGACGCCGGTCTCGCCACCGCCCCCTGACCTTCGCGCGTTGCCCCCCCGACGGCCGCTGCCGTCGGCCGGGCGCGCCTGTCCGACTTTCCGGAGTACCTCCCATGCCGTCATTGCTCAAGGGCATGCGCGCCGCGTTGCTGAACCTCGCCACGCTGCTGTTGCTGCTCGACCTGGTCCTGCTCATCTACGGCGTGTTCGCCCGCTACCTGCTCGGCAGCTCGCCGATCTGGATGGACGAACTGGCCCGCTACCTCATCATCGGCGCAGTAATGCTGGCGCTCGGCGCGGTATGGATGGAAGGCGGGCACATGCGCGTCAACCTGCTGGAACAACGCCTGCCGCCGCGCCTGGCGCAGGTCCTCAGGCTCTACCAGTGGCTGCTGGCGCTGGCCTTCTTCGCCTTCGCCGCCTGGGTCAGCACCCGCTACGCGCTGAACGCCGGGCGCTTCCGCAGCCTCGGCCTGGGCGTCAGCCGCACCTGGCCGTTGCTCAGCCTGCCGCTCGGCTTCGGCCTGCTGACCCTCATGCTGTTGCTCCAGGGGCCCTGGCCGCGGCAGCCGGCCAGCACCACCGTCGAGGGAGGGTCGCAGGCATGATGGCCATCGCCATGATCGCAGCCTTCGTGGTCAACCTCCTGCTCGGCCTGCCGCTGTTCCTCTGCCTGCTGCTCACCGCGCTGGTGGGATTCCTCTTCGTCGACCCGGCGCTGTTCGCCAACACCCTGCCGCAGCGCTTCTTCGGCGGCATGGACATCTTCTCGCTGATGGCGATCCCGCTGTTCGTGCTGGCCGGCAACCTGATGAACCATTCCGGCATGACCCCGCGCCTGATGCGCCTGGCCAACGCCCTGGTCGGCCACTTCCGCGGCGGCCTCGGCCACGTCAACGTGGTCGCCGGGGTGTTCTTCGCCGGGGTCAACGGGTCCGCCGCGGCCGACGCTTCGGCACTCAGCACCCTGCTGGTGCCGGCCATGGAAAAGGAAGGCTACTCGCGGCGCTTCGCCGCCGGGCTGACCGCGGGCAGCTCGCTGATCGGTCCGATCATCCCGCCGAGCATCTTCATGATCCTCTACTCCTCGCTGACCAACACCTCGGTGGGCGAGCTGTTCCTCGCCGGGGTGATTCCCGGCCTGCTGCTGGCCGCCGCCTTCATGCTGCTGAACGCGGTGTACGCCTACCGCAACGGGCTGCAGGCGCGCCATGCGGCGCCGGCCTGGGGCGAGATCCTGGCGGCGCTGTCCGGCGCCCTGACCGCGCTGATCGCGCCGGTGATCATCGTCGCCGGAATCGTCCTGGGACTGGTCACGCCCACCGAGTCGGGCGCCCTGATCGCTCTCTACGTGGCGCTGGTCGGTATGCTCCAGCGCCAACTGAACCTGGTCGGGCTGTGGAACTCGCTGCGCGAGACGGTACGCCTGACCGCCAGCATCTACGTGATCATCGCCGCCGCTTCGGTGGTCAACTGGTTGCTCAACTACGCCCAGGTCGCCAGCGAGTTCGCCCAGTTGCTGGAGCCGTTCGGCCACTCGCCGACCCTGATGCTGTTCATCATCAGCGCGGTGATCTTCGTCTGCGGCATGCTCATGGAAGAAGTCTCGGTACTGATGCTGCTGACGCCGATAGTCGCTCCGGTGGCGCTGGCCGCCGGCGTGGATCCGGTGCACCTGGGGCTGATCTTCACCCTGAACATCACCATCGCCCTGATCACCCCGCCAATGGGCGCCTGCCTGTTCATCGTGGCGACCATCAGCCGCCTCGATATCCTGGAAATGTTCAAGGGTATCTGGCCGTTCATCCTCGTGGCCCTGGGGGTGCTGTCGCTGCTGATCCTGTTCCCGTCCCTGACCCTGTGGCTGCCACGCCTGCTCAATTGACGCCATGACCGACTTCACCCAAGCCATCCCCGTTCTCCCGGAGCCCGACTGGCACGCCGTGGCCGGCATCCCCATCGTCGATGCCGGCACGCCGCTGGAGGCGCTCGGGCTGAGCCGCGAGTTCAGCGTCTGGCCGGCCTACCACAAGCTCGGCATTCCTCACGCGGTCCCGGAGTGCCACGCTCGCGGCGAGGTCTTCGAGCGTCTCCTGCGGGTCGCCGCCGCCCTCCCCGGCGGCGTGCGCCTGGTGGTGCTGGACGCCTGGCGGCCGTTCGCCGTGCAGCAGTATCTCTACGACAGCCTGTCCAGCGCCCTGGCCGCGCACTACCCACGGGCCGGCGAGGCCGAGCTGGAACGGCTCACCCGCCAGTTCGTCTCGCCGCCGAGCAGCAGCCGCGAGGCGCCCAGCCCGCATCTCACCGGCGGCGCGGTGGACGTCACCCTGTGCGACGCCCAGGGCCGCTGGCTGGACATGGGCAGCGCCTTCGACGAAGCTGTGCCGGCCTCCTACACCGCCTACTTCGAACGTCTGGCGGAGCCCGACACGCGCCAGCGACGCGTCCGCGATCACCGTCGTCTGCTCTATCACGCGATGCTCGACGCCGGTTTCAGCAACCTGCCCAGCGAATGGTGGCACTACGATTTCGGCGACCAGCTCTGGGCCTGGCACACCGGCGCGACGCAGGCGCTGTTCGGCCCGGTGCAGTTGCAGGCGATGGACGCGCTCTGGCGCCAGCAGTTGCAGAAGCGCCCTCCGGCGGACTAGGAGGCGAAGGCGCGCCGGTAGCCCAGCGGCGGCAGGCCGAAAGCGGCGGAGAACTGCTGGCGCAACGACACCGCCGAACCGAAGCCGGCCAGCCCGGCGATCGCCTGCACCGAATGCTCGGTGGTTTCCAGCAGGCGCTGGGCCAGGGCCAGGCGTTCGGCCTGCAGCCACTGGCTGACGGTGGTGCCGGTGAGCTGGCGGAAATGCCGGGTGAAGGTCCGCCGGCTCATCAGCACCCGCTGTGCCAGGCTGTCCAGGCTGTGCGCCTGGTCGAGGTTCTGCCGCAGCCACACCAGCAGCTCGCCGAGACGGCCGTCCTGGGCACTGTCCGGCAGCGGCTGCTCGATGAACTGGGCCTGGCCGCCCTGTCGATGCGGCGCCACCACCAGGCGCCGGGCCAGGTGATTGGTAGTCTGCGCACCGAGCCGCTGGCGGACCAGGTGCAGACAGCAGTCGATGCCGGCGACGGTGCCTGCCGAGGTCAGCAGGCCGTCGTCCTCGATGTACAGCACGTCGGGCTCCACCCGCACCGCAGGGAAGCGCCCGGCGAAATCCTCCGCCCACATCCAGTGGGTGGTGGCGCGGCGACCGTCGAGCAACCCGGCCTCGGCCAGCACGAAGGCCCCCAGGCACAAGCCCACCAGTTGCGCTCCGCGTGCACGGGCCGCGATCAACGCATCCAGCAGCGCTTGTGGCGGACGCTCGTGTGGATCGCGCCAGCTCGGCACGATCACGGTCTGCGCCTCGGCCAGCGCTTCCAGCCCGGCCTCGGCCTCGATGGTGAACCCCACCGTGGTTCGCAGCCGGCCCGGCTCGGCGGCGCAGACACGCAGGTCGAAGGCCTGCGCGCAGGGGTCGTAGCACTCCTGGCCGAACACCAGGCAGGGCACCGACAGGTGGAACGGACTGATGCGGTCGAAGGCCACCACGGCCACGGACTGGCGGGACATGCGCACCTCGGTGGGTATGAGCGGGTTGGCCCGATTCTAGCGAAAGTTGTCTCTCAGGCCACTCACTCGCTACGCCGCGCCGGGACCAGAATCTGCCTCACCCACTCAGGAGGAAACGCCATGTCCGCACGTCAACCCAAACGCGCCTTGCTGGTCATCGACGTACAGAACGAATACGTCAGCGGCAACCTGCGTATCGAATTTCCCGCCATCCAATCGTCGCTGGAACGCATCGGCGCCGCCATGGATGCCGCCCACGCGGCGGGCATCCCGATCGTCGTGGTGCAGCACCTGGCACCGGCGGACTCGCCGTTGTTCGCGCGCGGCAGCCGGCAGGCCGAGCTGCACGAGGTGGTCGCCTCGCGGCCCTACCAGCACAAGGTGGAAAAGCAACTGGCCAGTTCCTTCGTCGGCACCGGGCTGGCCGACTGGCTGCGCGAGCGCGGCATCGACACCCTCGCCGTGGTCGGCTACATGACCCAGCACTGCGACGACTCGACCATCCGCCAGGCGATCCACGAAGGCTGGCAGGTGGAATACCTGCACGACGCCAGCGGCTCGGTGCCCTACCGCAACCGCGCCGGCCAGGCCAGCGCGGAAGAGATCCACCGGATCTTCGGCATCGTCCTGCAGTCCTCCTTCGCCGCCGTGCTCAGCACCGAGGAGTGGCTGGAAAGCCTCGCCGGCCGGCACGTTCCGGAACGCGACAACATCTACGACTCCAACCAGCGAGCCCTGGCCAACCGCTGAAACGGCGCCGCCCCCCCACGCGGGGCGGCGAGCGCTCAGCCGACCAGCGAGCCGCGCGCCGGCAACGGCTTCCAGCCCGGGAACTCGCGCAGCCGCGGGTCGGGCACCGCGCAATAGGCGAATGTCCAGTTCGGCGCCGGCAGGTCCAGGCGCTCCAGCGGCACACGCGTGCCGGCGCCGGCCTGCGGCGCCTTCCAGTCCTGGGTGATGTGCGCACCGCCCTGGCTGGCCAGGAGGATGCCGCGGTTGGCGCTGGTGTCGTCCACCGTCCAGCGCGCGGCGGAGGCGTCCATCAGCACCTCCAGATGCTCGTCGGTCACCTTGGCGCCGAACGGCGACTGCAACAGCCAGCAGTACAGGCGCAGGTGCATCGCCCAGTTCCAGGCGGCCTTCTGCTCGGCCGCCCATTGCAGGAAACCGCGGAGGATGGTCAGGCCATCCGGCGGATCGATCTTCAGCAGTTCCGGGCAAAGGTCGTAGAGATGGTGCCAGGCGCTGCTCAGGCGCTTGTTGAGCTGGTCCGGACGCAGGGTGGAGTTCTTCGGCGGCAGGCCGGGAGCCACCACCAGGCCGGTCTGCGCCGGCAAGGGATATCTGTTGCTGTTCATGCTCTGAACCTCGCACGCAAAGGCGGGGCGCCGGGCGCCCCTGCTCGACACAGCGCTCAGTGGCCGTGCTGCTCGTGCCCGCCCTGTTCGGCCGGCGCCTTGGACTCGACGACGATTTCCACCGGCACGTCGCCGGCCTTGCGGAAATGCAGCGTCAGCGGGAAGCGCTCGCCGGCCACCAGTGGCTGCTTCAGGCCCATCAGCATCAGGTGGTAGCCGCCGGGAGCGAAGCGCAGGTCCTTGCCTGGTGCGACGTCGACGCTGTCGACTTTCTGCATGCTCATCATGCCGTTCTTGTGCACATGCTCGTGCACCTCGGCGGAAGCCGCGCGCGGCGTGTCGGCGCCAAGCAGGGTGTCGTTTTCCTTGCCGTGGTTCTGCACCACGAAGTAGGCCGCGCCGTTCGGCGAGGTCGGCGGCAGGGCCAGCGCCCAGGGATGCTCGATGTGCAGCTGGCCGGCGTTGTACTCGTGGGCCTGGGCGAAAGCGGAAACGGCCAGCAGGGCCGCGGCAGCAAAGAAGGATGTGCGCATGGTGACTCTCCAGTAGCGTATGACCGGTCTTTTTCCGTCGGACCGGCGATTCCAGGGGGGAAGCTAGGGTATTGCGCCGCGACCTGCCCCGACCCGAAGGTCCAGGTTGTCGAAGGCGCGGGGGAGGAGTCAGGCGACAGGAGAAGCGCGCGGATTGGCGAGGCGCCAATAGCGCAGGGGAGGCAGGTCGGTGGCGGAGAAGGCGTTACGGGCCGGGCTGGCCAGCGGCGCCAGCGGCAATGCCGGCCAGGAGGCGACCAGTCCGGGCGTGCCGGCGGCGCCGGCGCAGCAGCAGAGGTGCGGGGCCAGGCTCTCGTGGTCGTCGGGAAGATCGATGTCCTTGAGCGCGGCACCCAGCTTCAGGCGCAGCAGCGAATCGGACGAGGTGCTGCAGAAGCCGCCGAGCAGCAACGAGGCGCGCTCCTGCGTCGTCAGCGCCTGCGAAAGCGGCACCACGAACAGGTTCATCAGCACGGCCAGGCTGGCCAGCCAGGCCACGGGGCGCCGTGACAGGGGCATCGTCGGTTCTCCGGAGAATGGGCCCTTTATGCCTGAGCGCGGGGCAAAAGTAAAAACGCCGGGCGCGACAGAGTGCCGCAGGTGAAAACGTTTGCAACCCTTGCGGGCTTTCCCCCGCCGCGCTCTTCCGCCAGCATAGACGGCTTTGACGCCCGACGAGTCGAGAAGCCGATGCCCCGCACCCTAGCCTTCGTTTCCACGCTGTTGCTCGCCGCTTTCTGCGCCCTGCCCGCCCAGGCCGACAGCTTCATCATGCGCCTGCTGAACAAGCCGGTGCCCGGCGGGGTGGCGGTGGTCGACCTCGGCGAGGAAGGCCCGCCGCCGCGGGCCTTCTACCAAGGCAAGCCGGTGCTGGTGGTGCGCGAGGAAGGCCGCCGCTGGATCGCCGTGGTCGGCATCCCGCTGAGCACCAAGCCCGGCCCGCAGAAGCTGGAAGTGCGGGCGGCGACCGGCAACCACGAGGAACGCTTCAGCGTCGGCAGCAAGCACTACCGCGAGCAACGCATCACCCTGAAGAACAAGCGCCAGGTCAATCCGCTGCCGGAAGACCTCAAGCGCATCGAACGCGAACTCGCCGAGCAGACCGCCGCCTACCGCCGCTTCAGTCCCGGCCTGCCCAGCAACCTGATGCTCGACAAGCCGGTCGACGGTCCGCTCTCCAGCCCCTTCGGCCTGCGCCGCTTCTTCAACGGCGAAGAGCGCAACCCGCATTCCGGTCTAGACTTCGCGGTACCGGCCGGTACGCCGATCAAGGCGCCGGCGGCCGGCAAGGTGATCCTCATCGGCGACTACTTCTTCAATGGCAAGACGGTGTTCGTCGACCATGGCCAGGGCTTCATCAGCATGTTCTGCCACCTGTCGAAGATCGACGTGAAGCTCGGCCAGCAGGTGCCGCGCGGCGGCGTACTCGGCAAGGTCGGCGCCACCGGCAGGGCCACCGGACCGCACATGCACTGGAACGTCAGCCTGAACGACGCGCGAGTCGACCCGGCAATCTTCATCGGTGCCTTCCAGCCCTGAGAAGTGAGCAACGCGGCACCGGCTGAGGTCAGAAGGAACAGGGGGCGCGTCGATGCGCCCCTTTCATGCCCAAGGGAGACACCGCATGACTCACCCGCTTCGCCTGCTCTGGCTGTGCTCGGCACTGTTCGTGGTCCTCGGCCTGGGCTTCATCTTCTTCCCCGGCCCGCTCGCCTCCCTGCTCACCAGCGGCGAACCGCTCACCCCCGCCGCCCTCACCGACCTGCGCGCCAGCTACGGCGGCACCAGCTTCGGCATCGGCCTGTTGCTCGGCTATGCCGCCCTGCGCCCCCGCTACCTGGTGCTCGGCCTGCTCGCCGCCCTGGCGGTGATCGCCAGCGGCGGCGCGGCGCGCCTCTACGGTGTGCTGATCGACGCCTCGCCGGCGCTAACCACCTTCCTCTGGCTCGGCGCCGAGGCGCTGCTCTGCGTGCTGTTGCTGGCGGCACTCTGGAAGACCCGCCAGCTCGACCTCGACTGAGCGCCGGGCAGCAGGTCTCAAGCCAGGACCCGGCGAACCGCCGGCAGCCGCGACAGCACCAGCCAGTCCAGCGCCCAGACCAGCAGGAGCGAGGCCCCCACCAACGGGAAGGCCACGCCCAGCGCCAGCATGATGGCGATGCCACTCTTCCAGCGCGGCAGCTCGTGGCGCAGCGGCGGCACGCCAAGGCGTCCGGCCGGCTTGCGCTTCCACCAGATCCACAGGCCGCTCGCCGAGCTGAGCAGGATCGCCAGGCAGACCGCGAGCATCAGCAACTGGTTGCCCAGGCCGAAGAGCTTGCCTTCGTGCAGCACGACGCCCATCTGCACGCTCCTCGCCACCGCGTTGTAGTCCTGCCAACGCACGTCGGCGAGAACCTTGCCGCTGTACTGGTCGATGTGCAGGGTGGCGTCGTGGCGCGGATCGTCGGGGAACACGGAAATCGTGTAGACCCCCTCCATCCCGCTCGGCAGGGCGATCCCGTAGCCCGCCGCCACGCCGCGCTCGCGGGCGATATCCACCACCCTTTGCAGAGGGATGCCCGCCGGCATCGGCATGTCCATCGGCATCGCGTGCCCGGCCTGGGCGGAATGCCCGCGATGCTCGGCATGGGCGTCGGCCGCCGGCGGCTGCGAGCGCGGCAGCGGAGTGTTCTCCAGCGGCCAGGGCACCTGCTGGCGCGACGCGCTGTTGAGGCTACCGGCCTGCATGTCGGAGGTCGGCACATCGTTCCACATCGCCGCCGGGAAGCGGTTCCAGACATCGGCGAACTGCTTGCCCCAGTAGCCGGTCCAGGTCATCCCGCTGAGCAGCATGAAGAGCAACAGCAGGCTGCCCCAGAAACCGGCGAGCACATGTAGCTCGCGCCACAGCGGTCGTCCGCGCAGGTGCAGGCGCGGCCAGAACAGCGCGCTCGCCGCCCGCCCGCGCGGCCACCATAGGTAGAGACCGGAGACCACCAGGACGATGCCCCAGCCGGCGGCCAGCTCGATCAGCCGGTCGCCGACGGTCCCGACCATCAGCTCGCCATGCAGTGCCCGGGCCACCGCCTGGAGATTCAGCTGCGCATCCTGGCGGCCGAGTTCGCGCCCGCTGTAGGGATCGACGAAGAGGTTCCATTGCCTGCCCTCTTCGCCAATCACGAATTGCGCGCTGCGCCCCGCCTCGCTCGGCGGCAGGTACTGGCTGACGGCGGCCTGCGGGTGCGCCTGGCGCACCCCGGCGAGCAACTGGTCGGCGCTGCGCATCTGCGCACCGGCCTCGACCCGCAGCAGTTGCGGATAGAGCAGCGCATCCAGTTGCGGCTTGAACAGGTAGACGATTCCGGTCAGCGCCAGCAGGATCATGAAGGGCGCGACGAACAGCCCGGCGTAGAAATGCCAGCGCCAGGCCAGCGCGTAGAAGTCACGGCCGTTCTTTTCGTTCGATTGCATGGATCACCTCATCGGAGCGCACACAGGCAAGGCGGGCCCCGCTGGACGGGGCCTCGTTGAAGGTTCAGAAGCTGAAGTCGACCTTGGTCCAGAAGGTCCGGCCCGGCTCGGGAACCGTTTCGTTGGCGGAGAAACCGAAGCCGGCATCGCCGGCCTTGTTCAGGTGCTCGGTGTAGTCCTTGTCGAACAGGTTATCGACACCGGCGCTCAGCTTGACGTTGCGAGTCACCCGGTAGGCGCCGTTGAGCGAGAAGACGCCGAAGCCGGCGCTCTTGTCGAAGTCCTTGCCGACCACGTTGCCCTGGTCCCTGGCGATGCGATTCTGCGGCGCGACCACCCGCCACAGGCTGCCGGCACTCCAGTCGCCTTCCTCGTAGGTCAGGCCGAAGCGCGCTTCCAGCGGCGGGATCTGCGGCAGCGCGCGGTCGTCCGAGCTGTTCTTGCCCCAGGCATAGGCCAGGCTGGCGTCGGTCTTCCAGTTGCCGGTGAGCTGGTAGGAAGCGCCCAGCTCGCCGCCCATGATCCGCGCGTCGACGTTGGTCGCCTGGGTCGAGGAACCCATCATGCCCTCGCGATAGCTGAACAGGATGAAGTCCTGGACCACCCCGACGTAGCCGGAGGCCCAGGCCTGCAGCTTGTCGCCGTTGTACTGGAGGCCGAAGTCGAGCTGGGTGGTCTTTTCCGGCTTGATCTTGTCGAAGGCGTTGACCGACCCGTTCGGCCCGCGCTTGGGCGAGAACAGCTCCCAGTAGTCGGGGAAGCGCTCGGCATGGCCGAGGCCGGCGTAGAGGGTGGTCGGCGAGTCGGCGAGGTCGTGCTCGTAGCGCACGAAGCCGCTGGGCAGGGTATCGGCGCGGGTGTCGTTGGCCGTCGGGTTGGCCATGGCGTGGCCCATGTGCCCGGACTTCAGGGTCTGCCGGTAGTCCTTGACCGAGGCGCGGTCCAGGCGCAACCCGCCGATCAGCCGGTCGCGCTCGGCGGCGAACCAGGTCAGTTCGCCGAAGGCCCCGTAGTTGTGGAACACCGCGTCCTTGTTCCAGGGGAACTGGTCGGCGTCGGTGTAGTAGTCGGTCATCATGTCGTACTTGGAGCCGCGCGCCCGGTGCTCGTTGCGCATGGCGTCGACCCCGGTGACCAGCTTGAAGTCGTCCCAGCGCCAGGTGGCCGCCAGGCGACCGCCGAGGGTGCGTCGGTCCACCTGGGACGCCATCGGCATGGGCATCATGCTGGATGGGTCGGGAGTGCGCAGGCGGAAGTTGTCCATGATGTGGTCGGCGTAGTTGTAGTAGACCTGCGCCTCGACCTTCTCCAGCACATCGCTGACGTTCGATTTGACGAAGCGCAGGCCCAGGCTCTCGCGCTTGAACTGCGAGCCGTCCATGCCGCGCCCGGCGTAGCGTGCCTCGCCGTCGCCCTTGCCGGCGGTGAGTTCGATCAGGGTGTCCTCGTCGGGGGTCCAGCCGACCGCGACGTCGCCGTTCCACTTCTTCCAGCGCGACGGCACGGTATTCCCGGCGCCGTCCTCGTAATCGTCGGACTGCGCGTGGTTGCCGGTGAAGCGCAGGTAGCCGAGCCGGTTGCCGGCGGCGGCGTCCAGCACCTTGTCGAAGCGGCCATTGGAGCCGGCCAGCAGGCTGGCGTTGACCCGCGAGCCGAGTTCGCCGAAGCGCTCCGGCTCACGCTCGAAGAGGATCGTCCCGGCCGACGCGCCCGGCCCCCAGAGCACCGTCTGCGGGCCCTTGATCACGGTGAGCTTGTCGTAGGTTTCCGGCGAGATGTAGGAGGTCGGCGCGTCCATCCGGTTCGGACAGGCACCGAGCATCATGCCGCCGTTGGTGAGGATGTTCAGGCGCGAACCGAACATCCCGCGCAGCACCGGGTCGCCGTTGCTGCCGCCGTTGCGGATCACCGCGAAGCCGGGAATGGTCTTCAGGTAGTCGGCCCCATCGCTGGCCGGCACCGGTTGGCGCGGCTCCTTGGGATTGGTGACGATGGTCAGCGGCGAACTCTGGGCGACTCCGGTGACCACGCTCGGCGCCAGCTCCACGGCGTGATCCTGGTGCTGTGAGTGTTCCTCGGCCAGGAGCGCCGACGGAGACAGGGCCAGGCCGCACAGTGCGGCGAAGGCTCCCGCCCAGCGGCGGCGTTGTGCGAGACGGGCAGGGTCGAAGCTGAAAGCGGCGGTCGGGCAGGCGTTGCCGGCCGCTCGTTGTTGAGTAGACATACGTTTTTCCATGATCTATGTGACTTCCGCCCCGCCCCCACGGCGAGCAGGCACCCGGCCAGGCTCGCGTCACCGGCGCGGCGAAGACGCGCCGGTGCCCCCAGGAAGCGGCGGCTATCGGATTGAAAGAGGTCAGGCGATCAGGAACGGCGGAGCACGGGTACGGGCGCCGGGAAACACCGGCGAGGCGACGAACGCCTCGTTCAGGAAAGCGACGGCGGGCGCCGTCGCGAAGGGAACGGAGAACAGCGCCAGGCAGGCGTCTTCGGTGAGCGGCGGGCTGTGGAACAACAGGCTGCAATAACCACACTTCTCCCAGAGCACGTCGCTGGCCAGGCGATTGCCTTCCTCGCCGCCCATCCCCGGCATGCCGGCATGGACGACGGAGCGCTGGGCATCGGAACAGCCGGCATGGGCCATGTCGCCATGGTCCATGTTCTCGTGGGACATGCCTTCGTGGCCCATCCCCACGCCCATCGGCATCGGGTGGTCCATCGGCATCGACTGGGAGATTAACGGCCCGACGAAGATCATCAGCATGGCGAACAGAGCCAGCCATGCACCGATGCCTTGTCGTTTCAGAGTGGTCGCCACCTGCGACTCCCGCCGTCTTGAATGAAGACCACCGCGTAGCGGGCCGGATGGCCGCTCGCGCCGGGTCATGCCGAAAAGAAGAATGCGCCTGTCGTTATACGCCCCAGGCACGGGGAACGAAATGATCGCACAAGGGCGGCTGGCTCTTCTGCGGCATGGGGCCGCAGAATTTTCCGTTGCGGAGAGCGTGCCGGCGGCGCAATCGAGGACAAGCTTTCACCGCAGAGAAAGAATAAAAACCCACAAAAGCCGCACAAATGGGAAATTCTACTAATTTTCCTTTAATGCTTGCCATTCAAATGCAGTCTCACTAGTGTGGTACGCATGAAAACACCACACACCCTCATCCTGCTCCGCCAACACGCCTGCCTGTGCCTGGTCAGCCCGCGACTGCGTGGCTGAGCGACGCTTCTCTTCATCTCGTCACTGCGTTCGCCTGGCCCCGCCGGCCCAGGAACCGACTCCAAAGGATTAGCCCCATGAGCATGTTGAAAGACCCTTCGCAGAAATACCGCCCATTCCCGGCCATCAATCTGCCCGACCGCACCTGGCCGTCGAAGACCATCACCGAGGTGCCGATCTGGTGCAGTTCCGACCTGCGCGACGGCAACCAGTCGCTGATCGAACCGATGGACGCGGCGAAGAAGATGCGATTCTTCAAGACCCTGGTGCAGGTCGGCCTGAAGCAGATCGAAGTGGCCTTCCCGTCGGCTTCCGATACCGACTTCAACTTCGTCCGCGAGTTGATCGAAGGCAACCACATCCCGGACGACGTCACCATCCAGGTGCTGACCCAGGCCCGCGAAGACCTGATCACCCGCACCTTCGAATCCCTGCGCGGGGCGAAGAAGGCCATCGTCCACGTCTACAACGCCACCGCCCCGTCGTTCCGCCGCATCGTCTTCAACCAGGACAAGCAGGGCGTCGTGGACATCGCCACCAACGCCGCGAAACTGATCAAGAAGCTGGCCGCCGAGCAACCGGATACCCAGTGGTCGTTCCAGTACTCGCCGGAAATCTTCAGCTCTACCGAGCTGGAGTTCTCGGTGGAGGTCTGCAACGCGGTGATCGACGTCTGGCAACCGACCCCGGACAACAAGATCATCCTCAACCTGCCGGCCACCGTGGAGTGCGCCACGCCGAACGTCTACGCCGACCAGATCGAATGGTTCGGCCGCCACGTCGACAAGCGTGACAGCGTGATCATCAGCCTGCACACCCACAACGACCGTGGCACCGGCGTGGCCGCCACCGAGCTGGGCCTGATGGCCGGCGCCGACCGCGTCGAAGGTTGCCTGTTCGGCAACGGCGAGCGCACCGGCAACGTCGACCTGGTGACCCTGGCCTTGAACATGTACACCCAGGGCCTGCATCCGCAACTGGACTTCTCCGACATCGACGCGGTGCGCAAGGTGGTCGAAGAGTGCAACCAGTTGCCGGTCCACCCGCGCCATCCATATGTCGGCGACCTGGTCCATACCGCTTTCTCCGGCTCGCACCAGGATGCCATTCGCAAGGGCTTCGCCCAGCAGAAGGAAGACGCGATCTGGGAAGTGCCGTACCTGCCGATCGATCCGGCCGACATCGGCCGCGACTACGAAGCGGTGATCCGGGTCAACAGCCAGTCCGGCAAGGGCGGCATCACCTTCCTGCTCGAACAGGAGTACGGCATCAGCCTGCCGCGGCGCATGCAGATCGAGTTCAGCCAGGTAGTGCAAGGCGAGACCGACCGTCTCGGCCTGGAAATGACCGCACAACAGATCTACTCGCTGCTGGAAAACGAATACCTCAAGGCGACCTCGCCCTACGTCCTCGCCAGCCATCGCCTGCAGGAAGAGAACGGCACCAGCGCCGTCGACCTGGAAGTCTCCTTCGACGGCGAGAAGCAGCACTGGCGCGGGATCGGCAAGGGACCGCTGGAAGCCTTGGTGGCCGCCCTGCCGGTCAAGGCGGAAATCATGGACTACCATGAGCACGCCATCGGCGCCGGCGCCAATGCCAAGGCCGCGGCCTATATCGAGATCCGCCTGGAGGGCCAGCGCCCGCTGCACGGCATCGGCATCGACGAGAACATCACCACCGCCAGCTTCCGCGCCCTGTTCAGCGCGCTGAACCGCGCGGTGACCCAGGCCGAGGCCAAGGCGGCCTGACCGGCACGGAAGGGAAAAAAGGGAGCCAGGCGGCTCCCTTTTTTCATGGGCATCTTTCAGCTGAGTCGCTTCACTCATCCTCGCCGCTGGCGCTGACCGCTCCCAGGCAACGGAGCTGGTACGCCCCCTCCCCTGTGGTCAGGCGCCAGGACTCGCCATCGGCCTGGGGCTCGGCTTCCATCACCGCGTTGTAGGAAAAACGCCACTCGCGACGGGTGCGTCCATCCAGGCTTTCCACCGCCAGCACCCAGTCTTCGCTGGCGAACGGCTGGTCGGCTTCCGCCGCCAGGTCCGCCTGGTCCAGCAGGTTCTCGTTGAGTTCGAAGCGCCAGGCGTGCAGACCGTCGATCTCGAGCATGTCGGCGGTTTCCAGTTCATCGAGCAGGTAGCGTTGTGTAGTCATGGCCAGTCATCGCGGATAAAGAACTCATGATAAGGCAAAGCGCGGGCTGCCCCTCACACCATCAGCATCACCACCGGGATCGCTACCGACAGGACCACCAACATGAACAGCAGGCCGATCCCCGCCGCCCGCCAGTTGGAAATGAACGCTCCGCCCGCTGCCTTGTGGCTGTCCAGGGCCGGACCGAAGGCTGATTTGGCGTAGTAGACCATGCCGAATATCTGCGCCACCGTGAAGCCGATCGAGGGGATGTTCTCCGGCAGTATCGCGCCCAGAACTGGCAGCAGGACAAACAGGCAGAGGCCGACCAGCCAGGTTTTCCCGACTTCCTGCGCCCGTCCCAGGCGACGGAGATTCACCGCCGCGAGGAAGGCACCGGCCAGGGGCGTGCCGATGAAGGTACCCAGACCGATCGCGGAAAGCCTGTACAGCGGCTCGCCATGGGTGGCATCAGGCTCGTCCAGGCGGGCCTCCGGTGGGCGGAACGGATTCTCGGTGTCGCTGTTCATGCGTGTGCTCCCTGCGGATATTTACTGAAGCTTTACCAGGGCCGGCATTGGAAAATCCCGGCAACCGGCAGAGTCTATAGGACGCTGCGCGCCGGCTGAACATTCCGCGCCCGCCGGGAGTCACAGCAAGACGTGCGAACGAAAGCGCCCACACAGGACCGCACTCAGGAGGGATGACGCATGACCACACGCAAACTCGGCAACTCCGGCCTGGAGATACCGGCACTGGTATTCGGCGGCAACGTCTTCGGCTGGACTGCCGACGAAAGCACCTCCTTCAGGCTGCTGGACGCCCTGCTCGACGCCGGCCTGAACTGCATCGACACCGCCGACGTCTATTCGCGCTGGGTTCCCGGGCACCAGGGCGGCGAGTCGGAAACCCTCATCGGCAAGTGGCTGAAACGCACCGGCAAACGCGACCGCATGGTGATCGCCAGCAAGGTCGGGATGGACATGGGCAATGGCCACAAAGGTCTCTCCGCCGCCTATATCGAGCAGGCCCTGGAGCGCTCGCTACGACGCCTGCAGACCGACTACCTGGACCTCTACCAGTCGCACACCGACGATCCCCACACCGACCTGGAGGAAACCCTTTCCACCTATGGCGAACTGATCAAGAAAGGCAAGGTACGGGTCATCGGCGCCTCCAACTACGACGCCCGGCGCCTCCTCGAAGCGCGCCAGGTCAGCGCCCGGCTTAACCTGCCGAGCTACCAGAGCCTGCAACCCGAATACAACCTGTACGATCGCGCCGACTACGAGACCAACCTGGAGCCGACGGTGGAAGAACTCGGTATCGGGGTGATCAGCTACTACTCGCTGGCCAGCGGCTTCCTCAGCGGCAAGTACCGCAACCAGGCCGACACCGCCGGGCGAGCCCGGGGAGAGAAGGTGAAGGGTTATCTCAACGAGCGCGGCGTGGCCATCCTCGCGGCGCTCGACGAAGTGGCCGAGCAGTACAACGCCAACCCGACCCAGGTCGCCCTGGCCTGGCTCATCGCTCGTCCGACGGTGACCGCGCCGATCGCCAGCGCCACCAGCCTGGAACAGCTCGACGACCTGATCGCCGCCACCCACCTGAAGCTCGACGAACAGGCGATCCACCGCCTGGACAGCGCCAGCGCCTATTGACCGACCTGCCGTCGAGGGCGGCCTCGCCCCGTTGAGTGGAGCGGATAACCGTATCGCGGCTATCCGCTCCGCATCGACGGGAAAGCCTTAGCTGAAGCGCGCCAGCAGCGAACCGATGTCCAGGTCGCCCTGCGGCGCCTGGCCGTCCGGCGTCAGCTTGTTGACCAATTCCGGCAGCAGGCTGCTCAGGTGTTCGGCCGCCTCGCCCTGGCTGACTCCGGCGGAGTCAGCCAGTTGCTGCAATTGACCGTCGCCGAAGACCCGGGAAATGTCCGCCGCCGACACCGACTGGTTCGGCCCACCGCCGATCCAGGAATTCAGGGCATCGCCCAGGCCTGCGTTCTGGAGCATCTGGAACAACCCGCCGAGTCCGCCCAGTGAGCCGGCCTCCACGCCCGGCGCCGCCTGCCCGGCACCGCCCGCGGCGCCACCGAGCAGATCGCCGAGGACGCCACCCAGCCCGCCGCTCGCGGCCCCGCCGCCGGCGCCGCCAAGGATGCTGCCCAGCGAACCGAGCAGACCACCGCCATCGCCACCGCCCTGTGCCGCACCGCTTTGGCGCGACATCAGCATGGTCACCAGCCCGATCAACAGGGCCACTTTCGGATCGCGAGCACCTCCCTGTCCTTCAGAGCCACCCAGCGCCGAACCGAGAATCGAATCGAGCAGTCCCATTGGTCTTCCTCCTGATCTGATGCCCACGGCGCGGCGCCGCGGGATACGGGTAACTCCATTCCCGGCACTGCGCCATCATGCGCAGCACCGGGTCATGGCCTCGGACATCGACCGGAAGCGGACGTTCCGGCACTCAAGGATGGATTTCGAAGCGATCCGCGTCCATGTAGGCCGGGAAACGCTGGCGATAGGCCGCCAGTGCCGCCGCGTCCAGCCGGACGCGGAACACGCCGTCGGCGTCCGCCGCGTTGAACAGGCTGTCGCCCTGGAAGTCCAGGACCTGGCTATCCCCAGCGTAGCGCAAGGCGTTGCCGTCTTCGCCGATACGGTTCACCGCCACCACGTAGCAAAGGTTCTCGATCGCCCGCGCCGGCAGCAGGCGGTTCCAGTGCTGTCGACGAGGCGCGGGCCAGTTGGCGGTGTAGAGCAACAGGTCGGTGTCGTGCGGGTCGCGGCTCCACACCGGGAAACGCAGGTCGTAGCAGATCAGCGGGCGCACCCGCCAGCCCTTGAGTTCGAACAGTTCCTGGCGTTCGCCGGGACTGTAGTGCTCGTGTTCGCCGGCCATGCGGAACAGATGGCGCTTGTCGTAGTGCAGCATCTCGCCGTCCGGACGCGCCCAGAGCAGGCGGTTGCGATGGCTGCCGTCGGCGAGCTGGACGATCAGGCTGCCGGTGACCACCGCGCCAAGGCGCCGGGCCTGCTCCAGCAGCCAGGCATGGGTCGGCCCCAGTTCGGGCTCGGCCTGCTCGGCCGAAGCCATGCTGAAACCCGTGGTGAACATCTCCGGGAGGACCACCAGATCGGCGCCGGCGGCACTCTCCAGCAGGGCGGCGAAATGCTCGCGGTTGGCCTGGGCGTCGTGCCAGACCAGGGAGGATTGGACCAGGGCGATGTCCAGGTCCGGCAGAACCGTCAGATCGCGCATAGCTTTTCCGCTGCCTGACGCAGCGTCTCCTCGCGTTTGGCGTAACAGAACCGGACCAGCCGCATGGCGTCCGGAGCCTTTTCATAAAACACCGAAACCGGGATCGCCGCCACTCCGTGTTCGCGGGTCAGCCACTCGGCCATGGCCACGTCGTCCAGGTCCGGACGGATGGCCGAATAGTCCACGCACTGGAAGTAGGTGCCCGGCGCACGGGTAAAACGGAAGCGAGAGTCCAGCAGCAGGTCGCAGAACAGGTCGCGCTTGGCCTGGTAGAAGCCGGGCAATTGCCGCAAGTGCTCCGGATGGCCGGCCATGTAGTCCGCCAATGCCCATTGCAGCGGCGTGACGCCACAGAAGTTGACGTACTGGTGAACCTTGCGCAGCTCCGCGCTGAGCGCCGGCGGCGCGACCACGTAGCCGGTCTTCCAGCCGGTGACGTGGTAGGTCTTGCCGAACGAACTGACCACGAAGGAACGCGGATACAACTCGTCGTGGGACAGCACGCTGGTATGAGCGACACCGTCGAACACCAGGTGCTCGTAGACCTCGTCGCTGATCAGATAGATATCCCGGTCGCGGATCAGCGCGGCCAGGCGGTCCAGTTCCTCGCGGCTGATCAGCGCGCCGCTGGGGTTGTGCGGGGTATTGATGATGACCAGCCGGGTACGCGGCCCGATGGCCTCGGCCATGCGCTGCCAGTCGATGGAGAAGTCCGGCAGCGCCAGCGGCACGTGCACGCAACGCCCGCCGGCGAGTTGCACGGAGGGTTCGTAGCTGTCGTAGGACGGGTCGAGCACCACCACTTCGTCGCCCGGATGGACCAGCGCCTGGATCGCGCTGAAGATCGCCTCGGTCGCCCCCGGCGTGATGGTCACCTCGCTGTCGGCGCTCACCCGGCGTCCATAGAACTGCTCGATCTTCTTCGCCACCTGCTCGCGCAGGGCCGGCAAGCCGGTCATCGGCGCGTACTGGTTGTGCCCGGCGGCGATATGCCTGCCTACCGCCTCGCGCAACTCCGGCGGGCCGTCGAAATCGGGAAAGCCCTGGGAGAGGTTGATCGCGCCACACTCGGCGGCCAGTTGCGACATGCGGGTGAAGATGGTGGTGCCGACATTCGGCAGCTTGCTCTGAATCATCGGGACTTCCTGCAGAGACTCGCCGGACGACAGCCCGGCCAGACGGGTGGCAGGGCAGGATAGCCGATCCGGGAGCGACGCTGCAGGGGCACGCCTTAGAAAAAACCGTGACCGCTTCAGGTCAGAGGGGAATATGCGCCAGGCGATGGCGCAGGACGAATAACCACCTCGCGATCATTCGTCGCCACGACAGGGAATCGGCGGTCAACGCCGGCGGCCTGGTTCGTCCCGCGGGCTACAGCCGCGGCCAATGAAAAAGGCCCGACAGGGATACCTGCCGGGCCTTTCGACGAAGGAAACGCCACCCTCAGCGGCGCTTGTCCTTCTTCTTCTTCTCGGCTTTCTTGTGGTGCGACATCAGCCGGCGCTTCTTGTTGACCTGGCGCGCGGTGAGCGAGTTCTTCTTGCCCTCGTAGGGGTTCTCGCCGCCCTTGTACTCGATGCGGATCGGCGTACCGACCAGCTTCAATACCCGCCGGTAGGTCTTCTCCAGGTAGCGGGTATAGGCCTTCGGCACCGCGTCCACCTGGTTGCCGTGGATCACGATCAGCGGCGGATTGGCGCCGCCCAGGTGGGCGTAGCGCAGCTTGATCCGGCGACCGTTGACCATCGGCGGCTGGTGCACCTGCACGGCGTCCTCGAGGATGCTGGTCAGGCGGCTGGTCGGCCAGCGGGTCACCGCCGAACGGAAGGACTCCTGGACCGACTTGTAGAGATGGCCGACGCCGGTGCCATGCAGGGCCGAAATGAAATGGATGTCGGCGAAGTCGACGAACAGCAGGCGCCGCTCCAGTTCGGTCTTCACGTAGTCACGCTCGGCCGCCTCCATGCCATCCCACTTGTTCAGGGCGATGACCAGGGCACGGCCGGTCTCGAGGACGAAGCCGAGCAGGTTGAGGTCGTGCTCGACCACCCCTTCGCGGGCGTCCATGACGAAGATCACCACGTTGGCGTCCTGGATCGCCTGGAGGGTCTTCACCACCGAGAACTTTTCCACCGCCTCGAAGATCTTGCCGCGACGCCGCACGCCAGCGGTGTCGATCAGGGTGTACTTCTCCTCGTTGCGCTCGAACGGGATGTAGATGCTGTCGCGGGTGGTGCCGGCCTGGTCGTAGACGATCACCCGCTCTTCGCCGAGCATGCGGTTGACCAGGGTCGACTTGCCCACGTTGGGCCGGCCGATGATGGCAATCTTGATCCCGTCCTTCTCGCTGGGACCGGGAATCCGGGTCGGTTCCTCGCCTTCGGCGACCTCTTCGCTGGCCGGCTCGCCCTCGCCCTCTTCCTCCGCGTTGTCCTTGGGGAAGATCCCCAGGGCTTCCTGCAGCATATGGTTGATGCCGCGACCGTGGGCGGCGGCGATCGGCAGCGCATCGCCCAGGCCCAGCGGGCTGAACTCGGCGCGAGCGAGATCGGGATCGATGGTGTCGACCTTGTTGGCGATCAGGAAGCTGCGCTTGTTCCGCTTGCGCAGGTGCTCGGCGATCATCTGGTCGGCGGCGGTCATGCCGGCGCGCGAATCGACCAGGAACAGGACGGCATCCGCCTCCTCGATGGCCTGCAACGATTGCTCGGCCATTTTCGCATCAATGCCTTCCTCATCGCCGGAGATGCCTCCGGTATCGATGACGATATAGGTGCGGCCCTGCCAGCGCGCCTCGCCGTACTGGCGATCGCGAGTCAGGCCTGCGTACTCCGCCACGATGGCGTCGCGCGACTTGGTCAGGCGGTTGAACAGAGTGGACTTGCCGACGTTCGGGCGACCCACCAGGGCAATAACGGGAACCATGCGGCTCTCCACGAGAATTCAGAAAACACAAAGGCCGCTGACGTCGGACGGCAGCGGCCGGACACTTGAAACCCAGTCTAGCGGATGGTGTAGGCGACGAGCTTGCCACCGTTGCCGAACACGTACATCCAGCTCCCGACCACCAGCGGACGAACCCGCACGCCATCGCTGTCGACCCGCTCGCGACCGACGAAGCGACCGTCCACCTGGCTCAGCAGATGCACGTAGCCTTCCAGGTCGCCGACCACCACGTTGCTGGAGAACACCGCCGGAGCCGACAGTTGGCGACGCGCCAGGGCGTCGTTGTTCCACAGCGAAGAGGCACCGCGCGAGTCCAGGCCTTCCACCGAACCGCTGGCCTGGCTGACGTAGATATTGCCGAAGCCTTCGGCGACGCCGACGTAGCTCGACGCTTCGCGCTGCCAGAGCAGGCGGCCGCTGTTCACGTCCAGCGCCGCGGCACGGCCCTGGTAGCTGACCACGTAGAGGGTGTCGCCGGACAGCAGGAGGCCGCCGTCGATGTCCACCACGCGATCCAGTTCGGAACGCCCCTGGGGAATCGCTACCCGCTGCTCCCAGATCGGCAGGCCGCGCTGTACGTCGACCGCCACCACCTTGCCGCTGGCCAGGCCGGCCAGGGCCATGTTGCCGGCGATCAGCGGCGCGCCGGTGCCGCGCAGGGTCAGCACCGGCACGGTGCTTTCGTAGATCCAGCGCTGGTCGCCGCTGGCCGCATCGAGGCCGATCAGCTTGTCGTCCTGGGTCTGCACCACCACCACGTCGCCGTTGGTGGCCGGCGCCGACAGCACTTCGCTGTTGACTCGCTTGGTCCACTTCTTCTTGCCGGTGGCTTCGTCGAGGGCGATCACGTCACCGCGCAGGGTACCCACCAGCACCAGGCCGTAGCCAACGCCGACACCGCCGGAAACCGGACGCTCGAGGTCCTTCTTCCAGAGCACGTCGCCGGTCTCGCGCTGGATCGCCATCACCCGCCCTTCGGCGGACGCGGCGTAGATGGTGGAACCATCGACGGCCGGTTCGAGCAGGTTGTACAGGTCGCCCTGGCCATCACCGACCGAGCGGCTCCACTGCTTGCTCAACACGACTTCCTCTTTGAAGTCGGTCAGTTCGGCGGGCGGGAGTTCCTTCTTGCTGTTGCTGCTGCAACCCACGACCGCCAGGGCCAGGGCGAGCAGCGCCGCGTGTTTCCATTGCACCATCTCAGGCCTCTCCCTTGGACAGGTCGTCGAGCTTGATCTGCAGGGCATCGCCGGCACCGTCTTCGGGCAGCGACTGCTTGGCTTTCTCGTAGGCCGCGCGCGCCTCGTCGGTGCGCTTGAGCTGCACCAGCAGGTCGCCCCTGAGCTCCTCGCGGGTCGAGACGTAGGCCTTGTCGGCATCGCCATCGAGCAGCTTCAGGCCTTCCTCGACCTTGCCCTGGGCCGCCAGGACCCGGGCCAGGCGCTGCCGCGCCAGTTCGCCGAGGGTGGCGTCGGCCGGCTTGTCCATGACCGCCTTCAGCTCGGCAACGGCGTCATCCAGCTTGCCGCTGTCGACCGCGACCTTGGCCACGAACAGGCTGCCGTACTGGGCATAATGGGTGCCGCCGAACTCGCTCTTCAGCTTGCCAGCCAGCTCCGCCACCTTCGCCGGATCCGGCTGGCCGGCCGGATTCAGCGCGGTTTCGATCAGTTGCTGGTAGACGATCGAGGCGCCCTGCGCCTGGTTGGTCTGGTACTTCTGCCAGGCCTGCCAGCCGAATACCACTGCCAGCGCGAGGATGCCGCCGGTGACCAGGGGCTTGCCGTTGCGCTGCCACCAGTCCTTGATCTGCGCCAGGTCTTCGTCTTCGGTACGCGATGTCACCCCAATCACTCCTATTCTTTATGTTCTCAAGCCTGTGCCAGACAGGCTGCCAGGTGCTCGGGCAGAGCATCCCAGGCAATGCTTTGTTGCTCGCCCTCGTCACGCAGGGGCTTGAAACCTACCACGCGATTGGCCACCTCGTCCTCCCCGAGGATCAGGGCAAAGCGCGCGCCGCTCTTGTCGGCCTTCTTGAACTGGCTCTTGAAGCTACCGGCGCCGGCGTTGACCAGCAGGCGTATGCCGGGAATGGCGCTGCGCAACTGTTCGGCCAGGGTCAGGGCGGCCAGCTCGGCCGGTTCGCCGAAGGCGCAGACGTAGAGGTCGGCCGGACGGTTCAGTTCGGCGGGGATCACCCCCAAGGTTTCCAGCAGCAGCACCAGGCGTTCCACGCCCATGGCGAAACCGACGCCCGGAGTCGGCTTGCCGCCGAACTGGCTGACCAGCCCGTCGTAGCGGCCACCGCCGCAAACGGTGCCCTGGGCGCCAAGCTTGTCGGTGACCCACTCGAAAGCCGTGCGGCAGTAATAGTCCAGGCCGCGCACCAGCTTCTGGTTGATTTCGTAGCGCAGTCCGACAGCATCCAGGCGGGCCTTGAGACCCTCGAAGTGGGCGATCGATTCTTCGTCGAGATAGTCGTGCAGGGTCGGCGCGCCGACCAGCAATGCCTGGGTGCTCTCCACCTTGCTGTCGAGGATTCGCAGCGGATTGGTGGTCATGCGCCGCTGGCTGTCTTCGTCGAGTTGCTCGAAGCGCTCCTGCAGATAGGCCACCAGGGCCTCGCGATAGCGTGCGCGGGCCTCGCTGGAACCGAGGGTGTTGAGCTGCAAGGTCACCGCGTCGGCCATGCCGAGCTTCTGCCACAGGCGCCAGGTGAGGATGATCAACTCGGCGTCGATGTCCGGACCGGGCAGGTTGAAGACTTCCACGCCGATCTGGTGGAACTGCCGGTAGCGACCTTTCTGCGGTTTCTCGTAACGGAACATCGGCCCGGTGTACCAGAGCTTCTGCACTTGACCACCGCCGCTCAGGCCGTGCTCCAGCACGGCGCGCACGCAACCGGCGGTACCTTCCGGACGCATGGTCAGGGATTCGCCGTTGCGGTCGAGGAAGGTGTACATCTCCTTGTCGACCACGTCGGTGCCTTCGCCGATGCCGCGGGCGAAGAGTTCGGTGAACTCGAGGATGGGCAGGCGGATCTCGCTGTAGCCGTAGCCGTCCAGCAGGCCGGCGAAGGTGCGTTCCAGATAGCGCCAGGCCGGAGTCTGCTCCGGCAGGATGTCGTTCATGCCACGAATGGCTTGCAGGGACTTGCTCACGTAGGGTCCTTAAACGGGTCAGCCGCGGGCGATCAGGCTCGCATCGGCTTCGGCCTTCTCGGCCGCCTTCTGGCGGATCAGCCGTTCCAGCTCGTCCACCAGGTTGTCGTTGGTCAGTTTCTGCGACGGCTTGCCGTCGATATACACCAGGTTCGGAGTGCCGCCGGTGAGGCCGACATGGGCCTCCTTGGCTTCGCCCGGACCGTTGACGACGCAACCGATCACGGCCACGTCCATCGGCACCAGCAGGTCCTCCAGGCGCCCTTCCAGCTCGTTCATGGTCTTCACCACGTCGAAGTTCTGCCGCGAACAGCTCGGGCAGGCGATGAAGTTGATGCCACGGGAGCGCAGGTGCAGGGACTTGAGGATGTCGAAACCGACCTTGATCTCCTCGACCGGATCGGCAGCCAGGGAAATCCGGATGGTGTCGCCGATTCCCTCGGCCAGGAGCATGCCCAGCCCCACCGCCGACTTCACCGTGCCGGAGCGCAGGCCGCCGGCCTCGGTGATGCCCAGGTGCAGGGGTTGCTCGATCTGCCTGGCCAGCAGGCGATAGGCGGCGACGGCCATGAAGACGTCGGAGGCCTTGACGCTGACCTTGAAGTTCTGGAAGTCCAGCTTGTCGAGATGATCGACGTGGCGCATGGCCGATTCGAGCAGGGCTTCCGGGGTCGGTTCGCCGTATTTCTTCTGCAGGTCCTTTTCCAGCGAACCGGCATTGACGCCGATACGGATCGGGATGTTGCGCTCGCGCGCGGCATCGACCACGGCCTTGACCCGGTCCTCGCGACCGATGTTGCCCGGATTGATGCGCAGGCAGTCCACTCCCAGCTCGGCGACGCGCAGGGCGATGCGATAGTCGAAGTGGATGTCGGCGACCAGCGGCACGTTGACCTGCTGCTTGATCTTGCCGAATGCCTCGGCGGCGTCCATGTCGGGGACGGAAACCCGCACGATGTCCGCGCCGGCATCTTCCAGGCGGCGGATCTGCGCGACGGTGGCAGCGACGTCGCAGGTCTCGGTGTTGGTCATGCTCTGCACGGCGATCGGCGCATCGCCGCCCACCGGGACGTTGCCGACCCAGATTTTCCGAGACTTGCGGCGAATGATCGGAGAAGCGCTATGAATGCTCATTGTCCTACCTTCAGACGGGCCGTTTCGCCGCGGACGAAGGGGGTCACGTCCACCGGCTGGCCGTTGTAGCTGACCTGGGCGCCGCGAGCGAAACCGAGGCGCAGCTCCAGCGGGGCCTTGCCGGCCAGTTCCAGGCTGTCGCCCTTGCGCTTCAGCGCGCTGACCAGGACCTTGCCGTTGGCGTCGGTGACCTGGGTCCAGCAATCGGCGACGAACTGTACCTTGACCACCCCCTGGCCCTCGCCAGCCACCACGGGCGCGGCGGCAGGTTCGCTCGGCGCTGGCGGGGCGGCCGGACTGGCCGTCGCTGGAACGGCTGGAGCAGTACCGGGAGCGGGAGCCGTGCCGGCAGGCGCGGCGGTAACGGGCTGCTGGGGTGCGGCGGGGGTGCCCTGGGCCGGAGCGGCGGGAACCTGCGCGCCCTCGCTCGCCACCGGCGGCGCTCCCTCGGCCTGGGCAGCGACTTCCGGAGAAACCTCGGCGGGCGCTTGCTCGCCTTCCTTCTGCGCTTCGATCACCGCCTGGTCTTCAGGCTCGTCCAGGGTATGGATCTCGGTGGTGCCGTCGGCGCTTTCCACTTCGACATGCTCAAGGCTCAGACCGGCGGTTTCCGGCGTGCGCGCGGAATGCTCCTGCCACCAGAAGTAGCCGAAGCCGATCAGCAGGGCGAGCAGTAACAGACTGACGATACGCAGCACGTTGCGCGACAGGCGCACCGGCTCGGCGACCCGTCCCAGGCTCTGTACGGTGCTGCCGCTGGCATTGGTGCCGGTGAAATGGTCGAAGCTGTTGACCAGCTCGGCCTGGTCGAGGCCCATGAGCTTGGCGTAGGCGCGGATGTAGCCGCGCGAGAAGGTGTGCCCCGGCAGCTTGTCGAACGCGCCGTTTTCCAGCTGACGCAGCGAATTCTCGGTCAGGTTCAGTTGCCCGGCCACCTGCGACAACGACAAGCCCTTCTGCTCGCGCGCCTGGCGCAGGGTTTCCCCGGGGTTCTGACGGGAAGCGGTGGCTACGACTTCGGGCTGCGGCGCTTTCATCATTTTTCCGCCTGGAATTCCTGATATTCGGGAGAGCCTGGGTACAGGCGTTTCAACTGCAGGCCATAGCTGGCGGCCGTGTCGCGGTCCTCGAAGACCTTCGCGAGACGAATGCCCAGCAACAGGCTGCGGGCGTTCTGCCCGCCGCCCTGGGCAAAGAGATCATAGTACTGGCGAGCCGGCACGTACTCGCGCTCCTTGTAGAGCAGGTCGGCCATCTCCAGCGCGACGCTGGGCTGGTTACGGTTCAGACGCAGGGATTTCTCGAAGTACTCCTTGGCCTGGGCCGGTTTCTTCATTTGCAGCGAAACCAGGCCGAGGTTCTCGAAGACCCGCGAGCGCTCGGGATAGAGGGTGTCCTGGCTGGCCTCCAGGAGACGCTGGTAGGCCTCCTCGTAGCGCTTCTGCTCGTAGAGGAAACCGCCGTAGTTGTTCAGTACCCGGGCATTGCGGCTATCGCTGGCGAGCGCCTTGCGGTACTCCTCGTCGGCCAGCTTGGGCTCCATCTCGGTCTGGAACACCACCGCCAGCGCGGCATGCGCGTCGGCGCTGGAAGGGTCGATCTCGAGGGCCTTGCGCAGCGGCACCTTGGCCTGCTCGGTGTTCCCCCGCTGGAGATAGCCGAGGCCGAGCTGGATATAGGCATCGCGCGCCTCGTCACGGCCCTTGTCGGTTTTCAGGGGATTCTGATCTCCGCTCGTCACGCAGCCTGTCAGCCCAACTGCCAACAGGAACACCAGCGCGGCGCGTACAGTCATCGGAACCCTCCTCTCACTCAATTTCGATTCGCCGCCGACTCGGACTCGGCCAGTTGGCGCACGGCAATATAACGTTCGCTCCGGCGGGTACGATCCATGACCTGGCCGACCAGCTGGCCACAGGCTGCGTCGATGTCGTCGCCGCGGGTGGTACGCACGGTCACGTTGAAGCCGCCCTTGTGCAACATGTCCTGGAAACGCCGGATGGCATTGTTGCTCGGGCGCTCGTAGCCGGAGTGCGGGAATGGATTAAACGGAATCAGGTTGATCTTGCAAGGCGTGTCTTTCAGCAATGCGATCATCTGCTCAGCATGCTCGGGCTGATCGTTGACATCCTTGAGCAGGGTGTACTCGACGGTCAGCACGCGCTTCTCGCCGAGCCGGGAAATATACCGGCGGCAGGCATCCAGCAGCATGCCCAGCGGATACTTCTTGTTGATCGGCACCAGCTTGTTGCGCAACTCGTCGTTCGGTGCGTGCAGCGACAGGGCCAGGGACACGTCGATCACCTCGCCGAGCTTGTCGATCATCGGCACCACGCCGGAGGTGGACAGGGTCACCTTGCGCTTGGAAATACCGTAGCCGAGGTCGTCCATCATGATGTTCATGGCGGCGACCACGTTGTCGAAGTTCAGCAGCGGCTCGCCCATGCCCATCATCACGACATTGGTGATGGCGCGGTCGATCTTGGCCGGAACGGTACCGAACGACTTGTTGGCGATCCACACCTGGCCGATCACCTCGGCGGCGGTGAGGTCGCTGTTGAAACCCTGCTTGCCGGTGGAGCAGAAACTGCAATCCAGGGCGCAGCCCGCCTGGGAGGACACGCACAGGGTGCCGCGTCCGCCCTGGGGGATGTACACGGTCTCGACGCAACTGCCGGACGCCACCCGGACCACCCACTTGCGGGTGCCGTCGGCGGAGATGTCCTGGCTGACGATCTCGGGACCGCGTATCTCGGCTGAGGCCTTGAGCTTTTCGCGCAAGGCCTTGCCGACGTTGGTCATGGCGTCGAAATCGTCGACGCCAAAGTGGTGAATCCACTTCATGACCTGGCCGGCCCGGAAACGCTTCTCGCCGATGGACTCGAAGAACTGTTCCAGCTGCGGCTGGGTCAGGCCCAGCAGGTTCACCTTGCCGGCGGTGGTCGTTGTCATGGTTTCACCCTCACCCACGCTCGATCAGCGAATGCGCTCGCAGACTTCGGTAGCCGCGAAGAAATAGGCGATCTCGCGAGCGGCGGAAGCTTCGGAATCGGAACCGTGGACGGCGTTCTCGTCGATGGAGACGGCGAAGTCGGCGCGGATGGTACCGGCGTCGGCTTTCTTCGGATCGGTGGCGCCCATCAGCTCGCGGTTCTTGGCGATGGCGTCCTCGCCTTCCAGAACCTGGACTACAACCGGACCGGAAGTCATGAAGGAAACCAGGTCCTTGAAGAACGGACGCTCTTTGTGCTCGGCATAGAAGCCACCGGCTTCACGCTCGGACAGCTGAACCATTTTAGCGGCGACGACGCGCAGGCCGGCTTTCTCGAAGCGGGTCAGGATTTCGCCGATCACGTTCTTGGAAACGGCGTCCGGCTTGATGATGGACAGGGTGCGTTGCAGTGCCATTGGTAAAACTCCGAAACAAGGTTGTCTAGCATGGGCGGCCCCGCCAGCGGGGCGGGACGCCGTGATTCGTTCAGGACGCTGACGAAAACGGCCCGAAAGGGCCGGAATCAGCGTGGCTGCGCCTGGCATCGGGCCCGGCGCGCCTAGCCTGGAATGCGCCCGCGGGCGATTTCAGGCCTTACCTAAAATAAAACCCGCGAATTATACGCGGGTTCCCGGCAAATGCGTAGGGCGGGCCTATGGCTAGTCCCGTTCCTCGATCCAGGCGGCCTGGATGGCCTCCAGGACTTTCTCCCCGCTACGCTGAGGATCGTCGGAGAACTCTGGAAGTTCCACCACCCAGCGCCGCAGATCGACGAAGTTGACGTATCGCGGATCGACCTCCGGCTTGCTTTCGTCGAGCTGGATGGCGATTTCCAGCACATCGGTCCATTTCAGGCTCATTGCACGCTCCTCTCTACCGCCGGGCTCAGTGGCCTTCCGACACCTGGTTGATGGTGTACTTGGGAATCTCGACCACCAGGTCTTCGTCGGCCACCACTGCCTGGCAGGATAGCCGCGAATCGGGCTCCAGGCCCCAGGCCTTGTCCAGCATGTCGTCTTCGAGTTCGTCGGACGGCTCCATGGAATCGAGGCCTTCGCGGACGATTACGTGGCAGGTCGTGCAGGCGCAGGATTTCTCACAGGCATGCTCGATCTCGATGCCATTGCGCAACGCGGCATCCAGGATGGTTTCGCCGGGCTTCGCCTCGAATACCGCCCCCTCGGGGCAGTGGTCGGCATGGGGCAGAATCACGATCTGCGGCATCTTCGCTTATTCCTCGATTTCGTTGAGCCGGCGGCCGGAGAGCGCGGCCTTGACGGTCGCGTCCATCCGCCGCGCGGCGAAAGCGTCGGTCACCTGGGACAGGCGCTTGATCTGGTTCTCGATGGCCGCGGTGTCGCTACCACCGGCCAGTTCACGCAAGGTGTCCATCTGCGCCGCGATGGCCAGGCGCTCCTCTTCGTCCAGGAGCCGCTCGCCGTCGACGTCCAGCGCCGACTGCACGGCCTCCAGCAGCCGCTGCGCCTCGACCTGCTGTTCGCGCAGGGCGCGGGCAGCCTTGTCGTCGCCGGCGTAGTCGAAGGAGTCCTTGAGCATCCGCGCGATCTCGCCGTCGGTCAGCCCATAGGACGGCTTGACCTGGATGCTGGCCTCGACGCCGGAACTCAGTTCGCGTGCGGACACGCCGAGCAAGCCGTCGGCGTCGACCTGGAAGGTCACCCGGATTTTCGCCGCGCCCGCCACCATCGGCGGAATGCCGCGCAGCTCGAAGCGCGCCAGCGAACGACAATCCTTCACCAGCTCGCGCTCGCCCTGCAGCACGTGGATCATCATGGCCGTCTGGCCGTCCTTGTAGGTGGTGAACTCCTGGGCGCGCGCCACCGGGATGGTGGTATTGCGCGGAATCACCTTCTCCATCAGCCCGCCCATGGTTTCCAGGCCGAGCGACAGCGGAATGACGTCCAGCAGCAGCAATTCCTCGCCGCGCTTGTTGCCGGCCAGGGCATCGGCCTGGATGGCCGCGCCGATGGCGACCACCTGGTCCGGATCGATATCGGTCAGCGGCTCGCAGCCGAACAACTCGCCAACCGCCGTGCGCACACGGGGCACGCGGGTCGAGCCACCGACCATCACCACCGAGCGGATTTCTTCCAGATCGACACCGGAGTCGCGCACCGCTCGGCGGCAGGACTTCAGGCTGCGAGCGACGAACGGCTCGATCAACTCGTCGAGCGTCGCCCGGCTCAGCTCGCCGCTCCAGTCGCCGTAGGCGACCCGGACCGACGCCTCGTCGGTAAGACGCTCCTTGGCCGCACAGGCGATTTGCAGCAACTGCCGCTGGCTGCCCGGGTCCAGATCGGCAGAAAGGCCAGCCTCCTCGATCACCCAGCCAGCGATGGCATGGTCGAAGTCGTCGCCGCCCAGGGCCGTATCGCCGCCGGTGGCCAGGACTTCGAAGACACCGCGGGTCAGGCGCAGGATGGAAATGTCGAAGGTTCCACCACCCAGGTCATAGATGGCCACCAGGCCTTCCGCGCCCTTGTCCAGGCCGTAGGCCACGGCGGCGGCGGTCGGCTCGTTGAGCAGGCGCAGGACGTTCAGTCCGGCCAGGCGCGCGGCATCCTTGGTAGCCTGGCGCTGGGCGTCGTCGAAATAGGCCGGCACAGTGATCACCGCACCCACCAGCTCGCCACCGAGGGTGGTTTCGGCGCGCTGGCGCAGCTCACGCAGGATGTCCGCCGAGACTTCCACAGGACTCTTCAACCCCTGTACGGTCTCGATGAAGGGCATGTGCGACTCGCCCTGGCGGAAGCGGTAGGGCAATTGCTCGCCCAGTTGCTTGACGTCCTCCAGGCCGCGCCCCATCAGGCGCTTGACCGAAATGACGGTATTGAAGGGATCCTCCGCGGCGGCCGCGCGGGCGCTCTCGCCCACTTCCGCCCGCTCGGCGTGATAACGCACCGCGGAAGGCAGGATCAGGCGCCCCTGCGCATCCGGCAAGGGCTCGGCGACGCCGCTACGCACCGCGGCGACCAGCGAATTGGTGGTACCCAGGTCGATCCCAACCGCCAGGCGACGCTCATGGGGCTTGGGACTCTGACCGGGCTCGGCGATCTGCAGTAGGGCCATGCTCTGTCTTAACTATGGGGTGCGGCCCGGGGGCCGCAGGGATTAATCGTCGAGTCGCTCTTCCAGCTGGCGCACTTCCTGCGCGAGCTTGTCGAGGAACTGCATGCGACGGACCAGGCGTTCGGCCTCTTCGCGGCGCTGCGCATCGTCCCAGCACGCGGCGAACTCACGCTCCAGCTCGGCCTGGGCGGCCTTGAGCCGACGCTTGAAAGTCGCCACGCCGGCCAGGTCGGCGCTGTCCTGCAACTCCTCCAGCTCCTCGCGCAGCTGCATCTGCTGCAGGAGAAACTCCGGATCCTGCACCGTAGCCTCCAAGGGCAACTCGTGACCACTCAGGGTCAACAGGTACAGGGCCCGGCGCGGAGCGCTCTTCAGGGTCTGGTAGGCCTCGTTCAGTTGCGCCGCGCGTTCCAGGGCGAGACGCTGCTCGCGCTCGGGAGCGTCGGCGAAACGGTCGGGATGGACGCTGCGCACCAACTCGCGATAGCGCTGGCCGAGCTCGTCGAGATCGACCAGGAAAGCCGGTTGCAGGTCGAACTGGGCGAAATGACAGGGTTTACCCACGCCGGCCTCAGACGTTGAAGCTTTCGCCGCAGCCGCATTCGCCACGAACGTTGGGATTGTTGAACTTGAAGCCTTCGTTGAGCCCTTCGCGAGTGAAGTCCAGCTCGGTGCCATCGAGATAGACCAGGCTTTTCGGGTCGATGATGACCTTCACGCCATGGCTCTCGAAGACCAGGTCCTCGGCCGCCAGTTCATCGACGAATTCGAGGACATAGGCAAGCCCGGAACAGCCAGTGGTGCGCACGCCAAGACGGATACCCTCGCCCTTGCCGCGCCCCTCGAGGGAGCGCTGCACGTGTTTGGCGGCGGCTTCGGTCATGCTGATGGCCATTGCAACTCCTTACTCGTCACGAGCGGCTTAGAGCAAACCCTTCTTCTGCTTGTAGTCGCGAACGGCGGCCTTGATGGCGTCTTCGGCGAGAACGGAGCAGTGGATCTTCACCGGCGGCAGGGCCAGCTCTTCGGCGATGGTGGTGTTCTTGATGGTTTCCGCCTCGTCCAGGGTCTTGCCCTTCATCCACTCGGTGGCGAGGGAGCTGGAGGCGATCGCGGAACCGCAACCGTAGGTCTTGAACTTGGCGTCTTCGATCACGCCCTGCTCGTTGACCTTGATCTGCAGGCGCATCACGTCGCCGCAGGCCGGCGCGCCGACCATGCCGGTGCCGACGTTGGGATCGGCAGCGTCGAGCTTGCCGACGTTGCGCGGGTTTTCGTAGTGGTCGATGACCTTTTCGCTATATGCCATGGCTAATCCTCACGTTTTTCCGGGGCACGAGGCGCTCAGTGCGCCTGCCATTCGACCTGGGACAGGTCGACGCCCTCTTTGTACATATCCCACAGCGGCGACAGTTCGCGCAGCTTGGAAACGGCCTCGACCACCTTCTTCGCGGCATAGTCGATCTCTTCCTCGGTGGTGAAGCGACCGAAGGTGAAGCGGATGGAGCTATGCGCCAGTTCGTCGTTGCGGCCCAGGGCGCGCAATACGTAGGACGGTTCCAGGGACGCCGAGGTACAGGCCGAACCGGAGGAGACCGCGAGGTCCTTGAGCGCCATGATCAGCGACTCGCCCTCGACGTAGTTGAAGCTGACGTTGAGGTTGTGCGGGACGCGGGAGGTCATGCTGCCGTTGATGTAGAGCTCTTCCAGGCCGTCGATCTGCGCGAAGAAGCGGTCGCGGAGCGCCAGCACGCGGGCGTTCTCCTGGGCCATTTCTTCCTTGGCGATGCGGAACGCCTCGCCCATGCCGACGATCTGGTGGGTGGCCAGGGTGCCGGAACGCATGCCGCGCTCATGGCCGCCACCGTGCATCTGACCCTCGATGCGGACGCGCGGCTTGCGCCGGACGTAGAGCGCGCCAATGCCTTTCGGGCCGTAGGTCTTGTGCGCGGAGAAGGACATCAGGTCGACCTTGAGCTTGTCCAGGTCGATCTCGACCTTGCCGGTCGACTGTGCGGCGTCGACGTGGAACAGCACGCCGCGGGAGCGGGTCAGCTCGCCGATGGCGGCGATGTCGTTGACGGTGCCGATCTCGTTGTTCACGTGCATGACCGAGACCAGGATGGTGTCGTCACGCAGCGCCGCCTCGACCAGAGCAGGAGTGATCAGGCCATCTTCGCCCGGCTCCAGGTAGGTCACTTCGAAACCTTCGCGCTCCAGCTGGCGGCAGGTGTCGAGGACCGCCTTGTGCTCGATCTTCGAGGTGATGATGTGCTTGCCCTTGCCCGAGTAGAAGTGCGCGACGCCCTTGATCGCCAGGTTGTCGGACTCGGTGGCGCCGGAGGTCCAGACGATCTCGCGGGGATCGGCGTTGACCAGTTCGGCCACCTGGCGACGGGCGTTTTCCACGGCTTCTTCGGCTTTCCAGCCGAACACGTGGGAACGCGAAGCCGGGTTGCCGAAGTTGCCGTCCATCAGCAGGCATTCGCTCATTTTCTGGGCGACGCGGGGATCGACGGGAGTGGTCGCGGAGTAATCGAGGTAGATCGGCAATTTCATCAGGTAACTCCTACAGGCTGGCGCCCTGCTCAGTCGATGGCGGACGCTTCAATCTTGTCGAGACGAGGCGTCTTGCCTGAGCAACGGCGTTCGTCCTGGCGCAGCGCGACCTCCTGGACCTCCTGGCGGCTGACCAGATCGGCCAGGCTGATGCCGCTGAGGAACTCATGGATCTGCAAACTGAGGTCGCACCACAGGTGGTGGGTCAGACAGGTATCGCCGGAGTGGCAATCGCCCTGCCCCTGGCAGCGGGTCGCATCGACGGATTCGTTGACCGCGTCGATCACCTGCGCCACATGGATGCCCGACATATGGCGGGACAGCTGGTAGCCGCCGCCCGGGCCGCGCACGCTGGTCACCAGGTTGCCACGGCGCAACTTGGCGAACAGCTGTTCGAGATAGGACAGGGAAATGCCTTGGCGTTCGGAGATATCGGCCAGCGAGACCGGACCTTGCTGAGCATGCAGCGCCAGGTCGAGCATGGCGGTTACGGCGTAGCGGCCTTTGGTGGTCAGACGCATGGGCTTTTCCCATCGGGATCATTCGGGGTTGACGCGGATTATGCTCTTATCCGAGTAATTAGGTCAACTATAAGACCGATCAAATTACTCAGGATTAGGCAAATTCAGGGCGCTACATGCTAGCAGAAAGCCGCCGGCCGCGCATTACGCGGCCGGATTGCCGTCCTCATCCTTGACTCCGGCGAAATCTTCCTCGCGCAATACCGGCAGGTCCTTCGCGCAATAGTCGCTACCCAGGGCGGTGAGCGCCTGGCACATGCCCTCGAGCCGGCCGTCGACGGCCTGCAGGTGATCGAGCAACTGACCAATGGCACGCGCCACCGGGTCCGGCATGTCCTGGCTGACCCCATAGGCATCGAAGCCGAGCTTCTCCGCCATCGCCTGGCGCTTGGCCTGCTGCTCGGAGTCCTCGCGCATGATGATCCGCCCGGGAATGCCGACCACGGTGGCACCCGGCGGGACTTCCTTGGTCACCACGGCGTTGGAGCCGACCTTGGCGCCCTCGCCGACGGTGAACGGGCCGAGCACCTTGGCACCGGCACCGACCACTACGTTGTTGCCGAGGGTGGGGTGGCGCTTGCCCTTGTTCCAGGTGGTGCCGCCCAGGGTAACACCCTGATAGAGGGTGACGTCGTCGCCGATCTCGGCGGTTTCGCCGATGACGATGCCCATGCCGTGGTCGATGAAGAAGCGCCGGCCGATCCTGGCCCCCGGGTGGATCTCGATGCCGGTCATCCAGCGGCCGAAATTGGACACCAGGCGCGCCAGCCACTTCCAGCCGGACGTCCACAAGCCGTGGGCCAGCCGATGCAGCCAGACGGCGTGCAGGCCCGGATAACAGGTGAGGACCTCGAGTGCGTTGCGAGCCGCCGGATCACGGTGGAATACGCTTTGGATATCTTCACGCACACGTTCGAACATCAGTCGTCACTCCGCTTGTAGGACAGGCCTCGGGCCACCTTCTGGGTTTCGGTCAGGATCCCGCGCAGGATATTCATTTCCAGCTTGCTGATCGCGCTGCGCCCATACAGGCGCCGCAACCGCGACATCAGGTGGCGCGGCTTCTCCGGATCGAGGAAGCCGATATCGATCAGCGTCCTCTCCAGATGCGCGTAATAGAGTTCCAGCTCGTCGGCCGTCACCAGCTCGGTGTTGAGCATCGAGGTGGACTCGAACTTTTCCATCTTGGTCGGCTTGCCCTGGGCCGCCAGCCACGCCATGCGCACCTCGTAGGTGAGCACCTGGACCGCGGCCGCCAGGTTCAGCGAGCCGAACTCGGGATCGGAGGGGATATGCACATGGAACTGGCAGCGCTGCAATTCTTCGTTGGTCAAACCCGCATATTCGCGCCCGAATACCAGGGCCACCTCGCCATTCGCCTCCAGGTGCTCCAGGCAGGTCGTCGCGCACTCGCGCGGATCCAGCAGCGGCCAGGGAATCCGCCGGTCGCGGGCGCTGGTGCCGAGCACCACGCTGCAGCCGATCAGGGCCTCTTCCAGGGTGTCCACCACCCTTGCGGCGTCGAGGATGTCGGTGGCGCCGGAAGCCCGCGCCACCGCGTCGCCGTGGGGAAAGCTTTCCGGCTGCACCAGCACCAGTTGCGACAGGCCCATGTTCTTCATGGCACGGGCCGCCCCGCCGATGTTGCCGGGATGACTGGTGTTGACCAACACCACACGAATACGGTCGAGCAACGCCGATGCTCTCCAACGCCAAGTTACTGAAGGGTGTGAAATCCTACAGCAGAGGTCAGCTTTATACCATGCGGCCGACAGGTCGCCCTTCAAACGCCATCGGTTTCTGCTAGAATGGCCGGCTTTCTTTAACGACCCAGGTGACCTCTCCATGCAGCCTATGCTGAATATCGCCCTGCGCGCCGCTCGCAGCGCCGGTGAACTGATTTTCCGCTCCATCGAACGCCTGGATGTCATCTCGGTCAACGAGAAGGATGCCAAGGACTACGTGACCGAAGTCGATCGCGCCGCCGAGCAGACCATCATCGCCGCGCTGCGCAAGGCCTATCCGACTCACGCGATCATGGGCGAGGAAGGCGGCTTCATCGAAGGCAGCGGCGAGGGCGCCGATTACCTCTGGGTGATCGATCCGCTGGACGGCACCACCAACTTCATCCATGGCGTACCGCACTTCGCCGTGAGCATCGCCTGCAAGTACAAGGGCCGCCTGGAGCACGCCGTGGTCCTCGACCCGGTACGCCAGGAAGAATTCACCGCCAGCCGCGGTCGCGGCGCCGCCCTCAACGGTCGCCGCCTGCGCGTCAGCGGCCGCAAGAGCCTGGAAGGCGCCCTGCTCGGCACCGGGTTCCCGTTCCGCGACAACCAGATCGACAATCTCGACAACTACCTGAACATGTTCCGCAGCCTGGTCGGCCAGACCGCCGGCATCCGCCGCGCCGGCGCCGCCAGTCTGGACCTGGCCTACGTCGCCGCCGGACGCTACGATGCCTTCTGGGAATTCGGCCTGTCCGAATGGGACATGGCGGCAGGCGCCCTGCTGGTACAGGAAGCCGGCGGCCTGGTGAGCGACTTCACCGGCAGCCACGAATTCCTCGAGAAGGGTCACATCGTCGCCGGCAACACCAAATGCTTCAAGGCACTGCTGACCACCATCCAGCCGCACCTGCCGCCGTCGCTGAAGCGCTGATCCGCCGCTGACGAAGAACCCGGCCTGGCGCCGGGTTTTTCATCTCCATGAAAATGCACAAGGGCGCCCGCGGGCGCCCTTGTGCATCATTGCGACAGTCAGGCTCAGCGCAGCGTTTCGCCCTGGCTGAGGATCAGCCGGCCATTCTTGTCGACCGGGATCTGGCTGCCCGGATCGCGCTCCATGCGGATCTGCCCGGCCTTGCCGTCGAGCATGTACTTCACGTCATAGCCGACGACCTTCTCGCTGCTGTCGTGCACGGTGCTGCAGCGGGTTTCGGTGGTGGTGTAGGTGTCACGCTCCTGCATGCCTTCCTGCACCTTGTTGCCGGCGTAGCCGCCGCCGACGGCGCCGGCCACGGTGGCGATCTTCTTGCCGGTACCGCCGCCGATCTGGTTGCCCAGCAAGCCGCCGACCACCGCACCGATGGCGGTACCGGCGATCTGGTGCTGGTCCTTGACCGGACGCTGGCGGGTCACGGCCACGTCCTTGCAGACCTGGCGCGGCGTCTTGATGGTTTCCTTGACCGGCTGGACAGCGACGACCTCGGCGTAGTCGGGACCGCGATCCACCAGGCTATAGGTGGCTACCGCGCCACCTGCGGTCACGCCTACGGCACCCAGAACGGCCCCGACGAGCATCGACTTGTTCACATGTACCTCCTGGCTTTCATCCAATGCGGGCTATGTTCGCCCTTTGCCTTGCCTAGGACTGGGCAAAAACCACCAAGTTCCAGGCTCCCGACAAACGTTTCGTTGGCGCAGATACGAAAACTCCCGCCAAAAGCGGGAGTCCTCGAGTGACCGGCAGGCGCCGGAGTGCCGAACCAGAGCGCCTCAGGGGCGATCGTCGACGGTGTCCTTGGCCTGCGGCGGGATCAGGTCCTCGCTGGTCAGGTTCAGCCAGATCAATACCACGTTGGCGATGTAGATCGACGAGTAGGTACCCGCCATTACACCGACGAACAGGGCGATGGAGAAACCGAACAGATTGTCGCCGCCGAAGAACAGCAGCGCGGCGATAGCCAGCAGCGTGGAAACCGAGGTGGCGATGGTACGCAACAGGGTCTGGCTGGTGGAGATGTTCAGGTTCTCGACCAGATCGGCCTTGCGCAGCACGCGGAAGTTCTCGCGCACCCGGTCGAAGATCACGATGGTGTCGTTCAGCGAGTAACCGACCACCGCCAGCACAGCGGCGAGGACGGTCAGGTCGAAGGTCACCTGGAAGAACGACAGCACGCCCATCACGATGATCGCATCGTGCACCAGCGAGAGGATCGCACCGAGGGCGAACTTCCACTGGAAGCGGAAGCCGACGTACAGCAGGATGCCGCCCAGCGCCAGGAGCATGCCGAGGCCGCCCTGGTCGCGCAGTTCTTCACCCACCTGCGGGCCGACGTACTCGACCCGCTTCAGGTTCGCCGGGTTGCCGGCATCGGCCTGCTGCAAGGCGGTAGCGACCTTCTTGCCCAGTTCCGGGTCCTCGCTGGGCATCCGCACCAGCACGTCGCGGGCGTCGCCGAAGCTCTGCACCACGGCGTCCTCGTAGCCGGCGCCGACCAGTTGACCACGCACCTTGCCGAGATCGGCCGGTTGTTCGTAGGTCAGCTCGATCAGCGTACCGCCGGTGAAGTCGAGGCCGAAGTTGATGCCCTTGGTGAACCAGCTGCCCAGGGCGATGACGGTCAGGATCAGGGTGACGGCAAACGCGACGTTGCGGATGCCCATGAAGTTGATGGTACCGATCTTGATATTCATCTCAGTCCCCTTAGATCCACAGCTTCTTGAAGTCACGCCCGCCGAAGATCAGGTTGACCATTGCGCGGGTGACCATGATGGCCGTGAACATCGAGGTGATGATGCCGAGCGACATGGTCACGGCAAATCCTTTCACCGGGCCGGTGCCCATGGCGTAGAGGATGCCGCCGACCAGCAGCGAGGTCAGGTTGGCGTCGAGGATCGCGGTGAAGGCACGGTTGAAGCCTTCGTGGATCGCCCTCTGGACCGACATGCCATTGGCCAGTTCCTCGCGTATCCGCGAGAAGATCAGCACGTTGGCGTCCACCGCCATGCCCATGGTCAGCACGATACCGGCGATGCCCGGCAGGGTCAGGGTCGCGCCGAGGATCGACATCAGCGCCACCAGCATGACCATGTTGAAGGCCAGCGCAACGGTGGCGATCACGCCGAAGAAACGGTAGATGACGATGATGAACAGCGATACGAAGAGCATGCCCCAGAGCGACGCATCGATACCCTTGGCGATGTTGTCCGCCCCCAGGCTCGGGCCGATGGTGCGTTCTTCGGCGAAGTACATCGGCGCAGCCAGGCCGCCGGCACGCAGCAGCAGGGCCAGCTCGGAGGACTCGCCCGGGCCATCGAGGCCGGTGATACGGAACTGGTTGCCCAGCGGCGACTGGATGGTCGCCAGGCTGATGATCTGCTTCTCTTCCTTGAACGCCGGAACCGCGACCTCCTTCTCGACGCCATCGACCATCTGCTTGGTGTAGCGGGTCACCGGCTTCTGCTCGATGAACACCACCGCCATGCTGCGGCCGACGTTGTTGCGGGTGGCGCGGTTCATCAGCTCGCCGCCGTGGCCATCCAGGCGGATGTTCACCTGCGGGCGGCCGTTCTCGTCGAAACTGGCGCTGGCGTCGGTGACCTGGTCGCCGGTGATGATCACCCCGCGCTCCAGCGGCACCGGCGGCCGGCGCGGCTCGCGGAACTCGAAGGTCTCGGTGGCGGACTTCAGGGCGTCCGGCTCGGCGGCCAGGCGGAATTCTAGGTTGGCGGTCTTGCCGAGGATCCGCTTGGCTTCCGCGGTGTCCTGCACGCCCGGCAGCTCGACCACGATGCGATTGGCGCCCTGGCGCTGAACCAGCGGCTCGGATACGCCCAGCTCGTTGACCCGGTTGCGGACGGTGGTGAGGTTCTGCTTGATGGAGTATTCGCGGATTTCCGCCAGTTTGGCCTGGGTCAGGGCGACGCGCAGGACCTGCAGGCCGTTGCGCTCTTCGGGCACGACCTCGAAATCGCGGAAGTCCTTGGCGATCAGGCTGCGCGCCTTGTCCAGGGATTCGCTGTCGGTGAAACCGAGCTGGATCGCGCGATCCTGGATCGGCAGGCTGCGGTAGCGCACGCGCTCCTTGCGCAGCAGGCTCTTCACTTCGCTTTCATAGACCTTCAGGCGGGCATCGACCGCCTTGTCCATGTCCACTTCCAGCAGGAAGTGCACACCGCCGGACAGGTCCAGGCCGAGCTTCATCGGGCTGCCGCCCAGCTTGCGCAGCCACTCGGGAGTGGTCTGGGCCAGGTTCAGCGCCACCACGTAGTCGTCGCCCAGGGTCCGGCGCACCACTTCCTTGGCGGGAAGCTGGTCGTCCTGCTTGACCAGGCGGATCAGGCCGCCCTTCTTCGACAGGCTGTCGGCCTTCACCGCGATACCGGCGTCGGTCAGCGCCTTGGCAGCGCGGTCGACATCGGCCTGGGTGACCTGCAGCGCCGTGCTGGTGCCGCTGATCTGCACCGCCGGGTCGTCCGGGTAGAGGTTGGGTGCGGAATAGATGAACCCGACGGCGAGGACCGCCAGGATCAGCAGATATTTCCACAGAGGATACTTGTTGAGCATGACACCGCCCGTTATGACGCGGGGCGCCTTGCGCGCCCCGTCATGTGTTTAGGTGAAAATCAGATCGCTTTCAGGGTGCCTTTCGGCAGGGTCGCGGCAATCGCGGCCTTCTGGAACTTCAGCTCGACGTTGTCGGAAACCTCGACGACGACGAAATCGTCGGCGACCTTGGTCACCTTGCCGGCGATACCGCCGGAAGTGACGACTTCGTCACCTTTTTGCAGGTTGCCCAGCAGGTTCTTGTGTTCCTTGGCGCGCTTGGCCTGGGGACGCCAGATCATCAGGTAGAAGATGACCAGGAAACCAACCAGGAAGACCCACTCGAAACCGGTGCCGGCCGGGCCAGCGGCTGCCGGAGCGGCTGCGTCGGCGTAGGCAGCGGGAATTAGAAAGCTCATGTAGCACTCCTGTCACAAAGCAATAGAGTTGGATAAAGGAAAGTCAGGCATCCAGCGGCGGCGTGGGAAGGCCGCGCTTGGCATAGAAGGCATCGACAAAGGCGGCCAATGTACCCTGTTGGATTGCCTCGCGCAAACCAGCCATAACCCGCTGATAATGCCGCAAGTTGTGGATGGTATTGAGCATGCTACCGAGCATTTCCCCGCACTTGTCCAAGTGGTGCAGATAGGCGCGGGAAAAATGTTTGCAGGTGTAACAGTCGCAGGTCGGGTCGAGCGTGGAGTCGTCGTGCTTGTGTACCGAGTTGCGGATCTTGATCACCCCGCTGTCGACGAACAGGTGGCCGTTGCGCGCATTGCGCGTCGGCATCACGCAGTCGAACATGTCCACGCCGCGGCGCACGCCTTCCACCAGGTCTTCCGGCTTGCCCACGCCCATCAGGTAGCGCGGCTTGTCGGCCGGCATCTGCGGCGGCAGGAAATCGAGCACGCGGATCATCTCTTCCTTCGGCTCGCCCACCGACAAACCACCGATGGCCAGGCCGTCGAAGCCGATCTCCTGCAAGCCATCCAGCGAGCGCAGGCGCAGGTCCTCGTGCATACCGCCCTGGACGATGCCGAACAGCGCCGACGGGCTATCGCCATGGGCGATCTTCGAGCGCTTGGCCCAGCGCAGCGACAGCTCCATGGAGCGCTTGGCGACGTCATGGTCGGCCGGGTACGGCGTGCATTCGTCGAAGATCATCACGATGTCCGAGCCCAGGGCGCGTTGCACCGCCATGGACTCCTCCGGCCCCATGAAGACCTTGGCGCCGTCCACCGGCGAGGCGAAGGTCACGCCCTCCTCCTTGATCTTGCGCATGGCTCCCAGGCTGAACACCTGGAAACCGCCGGAATCGGTGAGGATCGGGCCTTTCCACTGCATGAAGTCGTGCAGGTCGCCGTGGCGCTGGATCACCTCGGTGCCCGGGCGCAACCAGAGATGGAAGGTGTTGCCGAGGATGATCTGCGCGCCGATGTCCTCGATGTCGCGCGGCAACATGCCCTTCACCGTGCCGTAGGTGCCCACCGGCATGAAGGCCGGGGTCTCGACCACGCCGCGGGGGAAGGTCAGGCGGCCGCGACGGGCCTTGCCGTCGGTCGCCAGCAGCTCGAAGTTCATGAAGCTCATGGATCAGTCCTCGGGTCCGCGGGGCGCGGGATTGCGGGTGATGAACATGGCATCACCGTAACTGAAGAAGCGATAGCCCTGCGCCACCGCCGCGGCGTAGGCGGCCATGGTCTCCGGGTAGCCGGCGAAGGCCGAGACCAGCATCAGCAGGGTGGATTCGGGCAGGTGGAAGTTGGTGACCAGGGCATCGACCACATGGAACGGCCGGCCCGGGAAGATGAAGATGTCGGTGTCGCCGCTGAAGGGCTTCAGCTCACCGTCGCGTGCCGCGCTTTCCAGCGAGCGCACGCTGGTGGTGCCGACGGCGACTACCCGGCCGCCGCGGGCCCGGCAGGCGGAAACCGCGTCCACCACGTCCTGGCCGACCTCCAGCCATTCGCGGTGCATCACATGGTCCTCGATACGCTCGACACGCACCGGCTGGAAGGTACCGGCGCCGACATGCAGGGTAACGAAGGCGGTATCCACCCCCTTCGCGCGGATCGCCTCGAGCAGCGCCTCATCGAAGTGCAGGCCGGCGGTCGGGGCCGCCACCGCACCGGCGCGCTGGGCGTAGACGGTCTGGTAGCGCTCGCGGTCGGCCGCATCGTCCGGTCGGTCGATATAGGGAGGCAACGGCATGTGCCCGACCCGCTCCAGCAAAGGCAGCACAGGCTCGGCGAAAGCGAGTTCGAACAGGGCGTCGTGGCGTTGCAGCATCTCCGCGCTGCCACCGCCTTCGACGAGGATCCGCATACCGGGCTTGGGCGCCTTGCTGGCGCGTATGTGGGCAAGCACCCGGTGCTGGTCGAGCACGCGCTCGACCAGGACCTCCAGCTTGCCACCGGACTCCTTCTGGCCGAACAGGCGCGCCGGGATCACCCGGGTATTGTTGAACACCATCAGGTCGCCCGGACGCAGGTAGTCCAGGAGATCGGCGAATTGTCTGTGGGCGAGGGTTCCCGTCGGGCCATCCAGCGCCAACAGGCGGCTTGCGCGGCGTTCAGGCAGGGGATGACGGGCGATCAGGGCCTCGGGCAAGTCGAAATGAAAATCGGCGACACGCATGGGGAGACTCTCGAAAGGCCGCGTAGCTTACCGGAAATGTGTTTGCCCCGCCACGAACCCGATTGACCAACGGTAGGCGCCTCCCTATACTGCGCCGCCATTGCCTCGGTGGCGGAATCGGTAGACGCGGCGGATTCAAAATCCGTTTCTGGCGACAGAGTGAGAGTTCGAGTCTCTCCCGAGGCACCATCCTGACTTCCCAAGCGTTTCCAGGGGGAGCACAGGACAGTAGAGAAACCGGCCTTCGCGCCGGTTTTTTGTTGTCTGCGACTCACCAGCAGTGCTTGCAGAACGCCACAGAAAGCTACCGGACAACCAACGCTCGACACCCTCAGCACAGACAGAAAACGCGCTGTCTGACGCGTGGGCAGATGGCATATCTCCGATAAAAAACACCTCAGCATGACGCTGAGGTGCTCCTCGCTCTTCTCGGTCTAGCCAAGGAAGTCCCATGACAGACCAAGGCCACCGGTAGGCGCAGCGCCAGCCTGGAAGCTACCACTGCTCGCCCAGATACCGTGCCCAGCTGGAATGAACAAAGGATAGGGCAGAAACACCTGGGCTTGCTCTCCGGCCCTGCCAGAGTTGTTGCCACAGAAGATGATCCGGGTATTGATGTCGCCGGGGCCAGACGGTGCCGTAGGAGAGGCATACAGGTTCACATAACCGTTACCCGCAGCCGCGTTGGCATACCGAACGTACAGCCCATCGGTGTTCTCGGCCGGATCCACCAGTTGTACTACCTGACCATTCGGGAACAGAGAACGAAAGTGCTTGCCAATTTTTTCAGCATACATAGCTTCACCTTTTGAGTCGCATAACAGGGGCGGAAAATTCCGCATGGGTGTCGCTCAATGGCGATAGCTCGAGGCTCGTAGCCTTCGCATGATTCAGTGCACCGCAGCGAGAGCACTTAATCTGGAGTTCCGTGAAAAGGCCCATTCGGGCTAGAAGTCGCTTGCAGTTACCACAACGAAAGTCTTTCAGCATTTGCGTAACATCCAGGCTACGTCGGATGCGCTTACTTTCGCGCTCGCCAGCGGACTTCTCAATGAGACTTCTTCAATGTACGGCCAATACACTGTAATAAGTGGGTAACACAAGCACGTCCATCGCGGAGCCTGCGTCGAGCGCCCTTCAGACACTTGCCATTCAAGAACAGGCAGCCTGCCCACGCCCACACCAGACGAGATTCAAAACCCGCATTTCCGGCAACCGTTGCATCGCTAGCGCCCGGCACTGCACTCGCTATCGCACGCTGACCGCCCCCCTGCCAAACTGGAAAGCAGACTCTCCAGCGGCATCGGCCGGCCGATCAGGTAGCCCTGCAGGTAATCCACCCCGCGGGCGGCCAGGTAGTCACGCTGCTCGGGGGTCTCCACGCCTTCGGCGACGATATCCAGGTCGAGCTTGGCGGACAGCTCGACGATGCTGTCGAGAATATGCCCGGAAAGGGTATCGATGCCGATGCGGGCGATGAAGCTCTGGTCGATCTTCAGGCAGTCCACCTGGAACTTGCGCAGGTAGGCCAGGCTGGAATGTCCGGTGCCGAAATCGTCGATGGCGATCTTCACTCCCAGGGCATGCAATTCGTCGAACAGGCGGTCGGTGACTTCGCTCGACTCGATCAGCTCGCGCTCGGTCAGTTCCAGGACCAAGGTGATGTGCCCGGGCGGAAACGCCGCCAACAGCTCGCGACAGTCGTCCACCAAGGCCAGTTCGTGGCAATGGGTGGCACTGATGTTGAAACCGATGTGGAAGCCTGGCTCCAGCTTCCCGGCATGCCCGCCCAGGTCTTCCGCGACCTGGCGCATCAGCGCGCGCGTCATCGGTACGATCAGTCCCGAGCGCTCGGCGAAAGGTATGAACAGGTCGGGCCGGATCAGTCCCTCACGCGGATGACGCCAGCGCATGAGCACCTCGACGCCTATCCAGCGTCCGCCCTGGCCGGGACTCAGCGGCTGGTAGTAGGGAATGAACTCGTTGGCCTCCAGGGCCCGGCGCAGTTCGCTGCTGGGCGAGGCGACCCGCCTGGATAGCCAGTAGCACAGAGTGCCGGCCAGCAGTCCGAAGAACAGTAGCAGGCCGAACATCGCCGGGTTCTGCGAGCGGATCGATCGCCATTCCTCGCCCTCGGGGAAGCCCGACAGCACCCGCAACGGATAACGCTGCGAAGCGAGCGATACGGCGGCGACCTCATAGGTGGGCGGCGCGTCGCGGTGAGTGCGGCCCTCGGCATCCAGCCAATTGGGACCGACCACCAGCACCTGTCGGCTACGTCGGTCGACGAGGTCCAGCACGTAGCTCAAGTAGCGCCCGTCGATCGCCGCCAATACCCCGCGCTTGCCGTCGAAGTCCCGCAGGACCAGCAGCGCGGCGTCCGGCGTGACCTGGTTGCCGGGCATCAGCAAGAGGCGTCCGTCGACATAGTTCTCGATCCGCACCGGCTCGTCGAAGCCGCCGAACAACGACGTGCAATAGATCGTATTGTCGCGCGTCAAATTGACCGAGCGCACGAACGGCATGATCGCCACTTGCTCGCGCAGCGCCAGCTCGGCCTCGGGACAAGGACGCCCCGCCACCGGCATGACCTTGCGCGCCGCCAACGCAGCGTTGTCGAGCATCCGTTCGAACTGCCGCACCGCATTCCCGGCTGCCTGCTCGGACGTCTCCTGGAGGCTTCGCTCGGCCTGCCAGTAGAGGATGAGCAGCCCCAGGACGATCGGCATCACCCCGACCAGCACGGACAACGACAGCCGGAGCGCCTTTCTCCTGGCTCGCTTCACCGGAATCGGCATAGAAAAGACTCGTAATGATTGGGGTCTGCGCAAAGACTAGAACAGCCGGGGAAAAGCGTTGCCCGGGTGGGCGGCGCAAGCTGCGGATGGACGTATAATCCCCGGCTTTGCCCCGCACGGAACACGCCGATGCCGAAACACATGCTTTCTCCCCAGGGCGACTATGCCCCTGCCGGTCTGGTCCGCCGCCTGGCGGCGATGTTCTACGACTTCCTGCTCTGCGTGGCGCTGATGATGGTGGTCACCCTGGTCTACCAGCAAGGCATCCTTCGACTGATCTACGGCAGCGATCACCTGCGCGAACTGGCCGACCGTGGCGCGCTGATCGGCGACCCGCTGCTCTCGACCCTGCTGGTGTTCGCCCTGTTCGGCTTCTTCGCCAAATTCTGGACCCACAACGGCCAGACCCTGGGCATGCAGGTCTGGGGCCTGCGCGTGCAGAACCGCGACGGCAGCGCCATCAGCCTGCTCCAGGCGCTGCTGCGCTTCATGATCGCCATCGCCTCCTGGCTGTGCCTCGGCCTCGGCTTCCTCTGGATGCTCTGGGACAAGGACAAGCGTACCTGGCACGACAGCTATTCGGAGAGCCAGGTGGTCAGGCTGCCGAAGAACACTCACAAGAAGTGAGCGAAACAGGTCCGCAGAACGCGCTGTTTTCGCCTTCGTCGCGCCGGCGGCCAAGCTCCAGCCCGACGTGACAAGGAAGCACAAAGGCCACCCGAAGGTGGCCTTTTTTCATACCCGGCCTGCCGGGCCTGTCAGCCCGCCCGGCGTAGCAGCCAGACACCCGCCAGTGCGCAGATCGAGGCGGGGATCACCACCGCCAGCAGCGGCGGGAAGTCGAACACCAGGCTGGAGGGACCGAGCAGGTCCTGGGCGATGCGGAAGACGAAGCCCACCAGCACGCCGGTGAAGATCCGCTGGCCCAGGGTCACCGAGCGCAACGGACCGAAGATGAAGGAAATCGCCATCAGCACCAGCGCGGCGGTCACCAGCGGTTGCAGGACCTTGGTCCAGAACGCCAGCCAGTAGCGGTTGTTGTTCAGGCCCTGGTCGGCGAGATAGTGGATGTACTGCCATAGACCGCTGATAGACAGCGCCTCGGGCTCCATCACCACAGTGTTCAGCAGTTGCGGGCTGAGCTGCACGTCCCAGGGCTCGGTCAGCGAATTCATGACCACCGTATGCTTGACTTCCTTCATGTAAAGAAACGTGGTGGTCACTTCTTCCAGTTGCCACTGGCCGTTCTCGAAGCGCGCGCGCTTGGCGAAACTGGCCGATTCCAGGCCACGCTGCTCGTCGAAGTGGTAGCGGGTCACGCCGTACAGCACGCCATTGGGCTGCACCGCGTTGATGTGGATGTACTCGCGCCCCTGGCGATGCCACAGACCGCGCTTGGAGCTTTGCGAATCGCCGCCGCCCTGGGCCAGGGCGCGGCCGCTCTGGGCGATGTTCTCGGTCCAGGGCGCGACGTACTCGCCAACCAGGATGCCGGCCAGCATCAGCACCAGCATCGGTTTCATCACCGCCCAGACGATCCGCGACAGGGATACCCCGGCCGCGCGCATGATGGTCAGTTCGCTGTTGCTGGCCAGGGTGCCGAGGCCGACCAGGCAGCCGATCAGCGCCGCCATCGGCAGCATGTCGTAGGCGCGCCGTGGCGCGGTGAGGAAGATGAAGCGCAGGGCATCGCCAATGCCGTAGCTGGCGCTGATGTCGTTGAGTTCGTCGATGAAGGCGAACAGCAGCGCCAGGCCGAGGATCACCCCGAGCACCGCGAGGATCGCGACGAAGACGGTGACACCTATGTAACGATCGAGCTTAACCATGCGCCACCTCGCGACCGGCACGGGAGGACGCCAGCTTCAGGCGCAAGGGTTCCCAATAGAACAGAAGAAGACCGATCGCCAGGAATAGTCCGTGGACCCACCACAGGCCGATGGCCATGGGGATCTTGCCTTTTTCCAACTGGCCACGGACAGCGATCAGCAGAGCCAGGTAGCCCATATAAAGGAGGATCGCCGGCAGCAGCTTGAGGAAGCGCCCCTGGCGTGGGTTGACCCGCGACAGTGGCACCGCCAGCAGGGTCACCACGAACACCAGCAGCGGGGTCGACAGGCGCCACTGCAATTCGGCCTGGTAGCGTGGGTTGTCGCTGCCGAACAGGTCGGCGGTGGGCACCGCGTCACGCTCGCTCACCTCGCTGCTGGCCTCGGGCTTGGGCAGCATCACGCCATAGGTGTCGTACTGGATCGCCCGGTAGTTGGCCTGCCCGGGATTGCCGTCGTAGCGGTAGCCGTTGTGCAGGATCAGGTAACGGCTGCCATCCGCCTGGATGTTCTGGGTGCCCTTCTCCGCCACCAGGATGGAGATGCCGCGTTCCTGGTTGCTGCTGTTGAGGTCCTTCTGCGAAATGAAGATGCCGGCCAGTTCGCCGCGATCCTTCGACAGTTCCTCGGTATAGGTCACCCGGGTACCGTCGCGCATTGCCTGGAAACGGCCCGGGACCAGGGTGTCGAACTCGGTCAGGGTATCCTGCTTGTTCAACAGCAGGGCGAACTGGTTGATGCCCTGGGGCGCCAGGAACAGGCTCAGCCAGGCCACCAGGATCGCCACCAGCAGCGCCGGCGCCATGGTGTAGCCGAGCAGGCGCTTCTGGCTCATGCCGGTCGCCGAGAGCACGGTCATCTCGCTTTCCAGATAGAGCCGCCCGTAGGCCAGCAGGATGCCGAGGAACAGGCCAAGCGGCAGAATCAGCTGCAGGAAGCCGGGAATCCGGAACGCCATGATCAGGAACAGCGAACCGGGGTCGAGCAACCCCTGCGCCGCTTGCGCCAGGTACTTGATGAAACGGCCACTCATGATGATCACCAGCAGCACGGCGCTGACGGCGCTCATGGTGACCAGCACTTCACGGGACAAATAACGGAAAACGATCAATCCGGACACTCCTGGGTTGCCAGGCTCTGACGGGGCCCGTCGGCCCCGTCATCACGCGTTTCCGGCCATGGCGGCATGGCGCGGAGAAAATAGCCGGCATTATCCTGCGATTCGGCGGGCCTGTCACTGCGCAGGCCGAACCAAGAGCCCGATAGACCGTCGAGGCGAACGCTCGTTCAGCGCTTGCCGATTTATTCGACGACCGTCGCTGATTGCTCGCCGCCCTCTCCGAGATGACGGACGAACCAGTCTGCCGCGGCCTGGCTGGTGGCGTCGAAATGCTCGATGTACGGCGTGAAATGGCCGCCGGCGAGCATCAGCAGCCGCTTGGGCGGCAATGCCCGCTGGTAGGCCTCCAGGCAAAGGTCCGTGGGCGTGAGCAGGTCCCGGTCGGCGACGATCATCAGCAGCGGCGTGGGGCTGATCCGCGCCATGTGGATGCCTGGCTCGTTCTCCCGCGCCAGCTCGGCGCTACGCAGGGTCACCCGGTTGCACCAGTTCGGCGCCAGCGCCGCGCTGTCGGTGAAGAACCGGTGGGCGTCCGCGCCGGCCATCGCGCAAGGCTCGTCGGGGCCCGCGGCGACCGCCGGCAACAGCGCCGGCGGCAAGTCCTCGAAGCGCCGCTGGCGGTCCGCGTCGAAGCTTGCCAGCAATGCCGGCAACTGCTCGGCGCGGGTCCGGCGCAACGCCGAGGCATGGCCGCTGACGGTCGGCACCTGCGCCACCACGCATTTCACCCGCCGATCCAGTGCGGCCACTTCCAGCACATGTCCGCCGCTGTAGCTGGTTCCCCAGATGCCGATGCGGCTGGCGTCGACCCGGGCCTGGGCGCCCAACCAGGTGATCGCGTCGCGATAGCCGCGGCGCTGCATCACCGGATCGATTTCCTGACGCGGTTCGCCGTCGCTGTCGCCGAAGTTCGGATGATCGTAGAGGAGCACGACGAAGCCGGCGGCGGCGAATACCTCGGCGTAACGGTCCAGGTACTGCTCCTTCACCCCGGAAAAACCGTGCGTCATGACGATCGCCGGCCGCTCGGCACGCGCCTCCGGCAAATACAGCCAGCCGCGCAGGGCGACACCCTCGGAGCGGAATTCCACGTTCAGTCGTTGCATGCTTGCCTCCCGGGGCGGTCGTCTGGAAACGGGCCCAGCATAGGAATCCTGCCGCGTCGGCGCCGTCCGCCAACGGACGAAGGCTACGCCGAATCGGACAAGGCGAAGTAGCGGCTCGGCGTGCTCCCGGTCAGGCGTCGGAACATGGCACTGAATGCGCTGGGCGTCTGGTAGCCGAGATCCACGGCGATCCGCGCCACCGCTTCGCCAGCCGCCAGGCGTGGCAGGGCGGCGGCTAGGCGCACCTGGTGGCGCCAATGGACGAAGGTCACTCCCAGCTCGGAGAGAAACAGCCGTGCCAGGGTCCGCGAGGACGCCCCCACGTAGCGCGCCCACTCCTCCAGCCCGCGAGGGTCGGCCGGGTTCTCCAGCAGCGCCTGGCAGATTCTTCCCAGGCGTCGGTCCGCGGGGTCGGGCAAGGCCAGGGGCTGTTCCCGCGACCACTCCAGTTCGTCCAGCAGCACCGCCATCAACCGCCCCTCCCGGCCGCGCTCGTCGTACAACAACGGCAGGCCGGCGGCGCGCACGATCAACTCGCGCAACAATGGGCTGACCATCACTCCGCGCGGCACCCGGGGGAATTCCGGCGGGCAGGACTGCGGCCGGACATAGACTGTGTGCAAGCGGACCTCGCCGCGCGCCAGCATCGCGTGCGCCATCCCCGCCGGCATCCATACCGCGCGCTGCGGCGGGACCAGCCATAGCGTGCGACCGACATGCAGTTCGATCACGCCCGACAGGGCATGGATCAACTGCGCCCGCTCGTGCCGATGCTCGGCGACCACGAAACCCGCCGGGAAGGTCTTGGCCATGACCCCGAGCGGCCGGCCGACTCGCTGGTAATCGCGTGGGTCGGTACTCCGGGCGGGATCCGCGACAGGTTTGCTGGCGGGCACGGTGCGACTCCTGCGGAACGAAACGTTCATTATAGGGACGCGGCATGGCCGCGGGTTCCCGTGCGTACACAGTCGTGCCAGACATGCCGCAGTTGTGCGACCATGTGCGGCAACGGCCGGGTGGCACCGCCAACCCGGCTCCGGCGCTGTAGAACCTCGGTTGCCATCCTCGGCATGGAACGACCCCCGCCGCAACGACTAAGCTGTCGCTGCCTGCGTCACCGCCCCGGCGGCGACCGTCAGTCCTCGGGACGAATCGTGCTCGGAACAATCGCTTACCGCTAACGGATGCCGCCCCTTGCGCCATCCCGACTGTCTGTATTGGGGACCTCTTCCATGGAATTCCTTGTTAAAAGCGTACGCCCGGAAACCCTGAAAACCGCCACCCTGGTGCTCGCCGTAGGCGAAGGCCGCAAGCTCGGCGCCAGCGCCAAGGCGGTCGACGACGCCACCGGCGGCGCCATCAGCGCAGTGCTCAAGCGTGGCGACCTGGCCGGCAAGGTCGGCCAGACCCTGCTCCTGCAGAGCCTGCCCAATCTCAAGGCCGAGCGCGTGCTGCTGGTCGGCGCCGGCAAGGAGCGCGAACTGGGCGACCGCCAGTACCGCAAGCTGGCCTCCGCCGTGCTGTCGACCCTCAAGGGCCTGGCCGGCGCCGATGCCGCGCTGGCCCTCGGCGATCTCGCGGTGAAAGGCCGCGGTGCCCATGCGAAGGCGCGTCTGCTGGTGGAAACCCTGGCCGACGGCCTGTACGTGTTCGATCGCTACAAGAGCCAGAAAGCCGAGCCGCTGAAACTGAAGAAGCTGACCCTGCTCGCCGACAAGGCCGACAGCGCCGCCGTCGAGCAAGGCAGCAAGGAAGCCCAGGCCATCGCCAATGGCATGGCCCTGACCCGCGATCTCGGCAACCTGCCGCCGAACGTCTGCCATCCGACGTTCCTCGGCGAGCAAGCCAAGGGCCTGGCCAAGGAGTTCAAGGGCCTGAAGGTCGAGGTCCTCGACGAGAAGAAACTGCGCGAGCTGGGCATGGGCTCGTTCCTCGCCGTCGCCCAGGGCAGCGACCAGCCGCCGCGGCTGATCGTCCTGCAATACAACGGCGCGAAGAAGGACCAGGCCCCGCACGTGCTGGTCGGCAAGGGCATCACCTTCGACACCGGCGGCATCAGCCTCAAGCCGGGCCTGGGCATGGACGAGATGAAGTTCGACATGTGCGGCGCCGCCAGCGTCTTCGGCACCTTCCGCGCGGTGCTCGAACTGCAGTTGCCGATCAACCTGGTCGGCCTGCTCGCCTGCGCCGAGAACATGCCCAGCGGCGGAGCCACCCGTCCGGGGGACATCGTCACCACCATGAGCGGGCAGACCGTCGAGATCCTCAACACCGACGCCGAAGGGCGCCTGGTGCTGTGCGACGCACTGACCTACGCCGAGCGCTTCAAGCCGCAGTCGGTGATCGACATCGCCACCCTCACCGGCGCCTGCATCGTCGCCCTGGGCAGCAACACCTCGGGCCTTATGGGCAACAACGAAGCGCTGGTCAGGCAACTGCTCAAGGCCGGCGAGTTCGCCGACGACCGCGCCTGGCAATTGCCGCTGTTCGACGAATACCAGGAACAGCTGGACAGCCCGTTCGCCGACATCGCCAACATCGGCGGGCCGAAGGCCGGCACCATCACCGCCGGCTGCTTCCTCTCGCGCTTCGCCAAGAAATACCACTGGGCGCACCTGGACATCGCCGGCACCGCCTGGATCAGCGGCGGCAAGGACAAAGGCGCCACCGGCCGCCCGGTTCCGTTGTTGACCCAGTACCTGCTGGAACGGGCCAAGTGACCCGGGTCGATTTCTACGTGATCCCCAGCGCCGATCCGTCGGCGCGCCTGCAGGTCGCCTGCCGCCTGGCCGAGAAGGCCTGGCGGCAGGGCATGCAGGTCTACCTGCATTGCGCCGACGAGGCGCAGCGCAGCGAGTTGGACGGCCGCCTGTGGAGCTTCCGCGGCGAGGCCTTCATTCCTCACAGCCTGGCCGAGGAAGACGCCGAGGCGCCCGTCGCCCTGGGCCTGGGCGAGCCCCCGGGGAACCATCGCGACCTGCTGATCAACCTGACCCTCGAGGCCCCCGGCTTCGTCCCGAACTTTTCGCGGGTGGCCGAACTGGTGGTCGAGGAGCCGGCGATCCGCCAGGCGGCACGGGATAAATTCCGCTTCTACCGGGAGCAGGGCTATCCTCTACAGGACCATCGCCTGCCGCGTATCTGAAGTGCACGACCATGGACAGCCACAAACCGACACAACCTCCGGAGCAGTTGCTCGATGATCTGGAGTCGATCCACGACCTGCTCTACGAACGGAACGAGCCGCCCTTGCTGACCGAATCCTTCGAGCCGGACAACATTCCCCTGCTTTCCGACGTCGTCTCCCCCGGTACCGCACCGCGCGCGCCAGAGCCGCAGGCCGCAGCAGCCACCACGGCAGGGTTGGCGCCCGCCGAACAGGAGCGCCTGGACGACGAGTTGCGAGCGTCCGCCGAACTGATCCTGCAGGAAGTCATCGACGACTTCGCCCCGCAGATCGAAGCCGAACTGCGCCGCCGCCTGCAAGCCCGCCTGGGTCGCCTGCTCGGCCAACGCAACGGCTGATCCGGACGCGGCGGGCGCCCGCCGCGGCCCGCGGCCTTACCCCCGGGCTGCCATCCCCGCTATACTCCCGGACTTTCTTCGCATTTTCCCCAGCCATATTCAGCTTTGGTCCCCTTTCGCATGGACAAGACTTACCAGCCGCACGCCATCGAGACTTCCTGGTACGAGACCTGGGAGTCCAACGACTACTTCGCTCCGAGCGGCGAAGGCCAGCCCTACACCATCATGATCCCGCCGCCGAACGTGACCGGCAGCCTGCACATGGGCCATGGCTTCAACAACGCGATCATGGACGCGCTGATCCGCTACCGCCGCATGCAGGGCCGCAACACCCTGTGGCAGCCGGGCACCGATCACGCCGGCATCGCCACCCAGATGGTGGTCGAGCGCCAGCTCGGCGCCCAGGGCGTGAGCCGCCACGACCTCGGCCGGGAGAAGTTCCTGGAGAAAGTCTGGGAATGGAAGGAACAGTCCGGCGGCAACATCACCCGGCAGATTCGTCGCCTGGGCTCCTCGGTGGACTGGTCGCGCGAGCGCTTCACCATGGACGACGGCCTCTCCGAAGCGGTCAAGGAAGCCTTCGTGCGCCTGCATGAAGACGGCCTGATCTACCGCGGCAAACGCCTGGTGAACTGGGACACCAAGCTGCACACCGCGATTTCCGACCTGGAAGTGGAAAACCACGACGAGAAGGGCCACCTCTGGCACCTGCGCTACCCGCTGGTGAACGGCGCGAAGACCAGCGAAGGCCTGGATTACCTGGTGGTCGCCACCACCCGTCCGGAAACCCTGCTGGGCGACGCCGCGGTCGCGGTGCACCCGGAAGACGAGCGCTACGCCAAGCTGATCGGCCAGTTCGCCGAACTGCCGATCGTCGGCCGGCACATCCCGATCATCGCCGACGAGTACGTCGACCGCGAATTCGGCACCGGCTGCGTGAAGATCACCCCGGCCCACGACTTCAACGACTACGAAGTGGGCAAGCGCCACGACCTGCCGCTGATCAACATCTTCGACAAGAACGCCGCGGTGCTGGCCCAGGCCCAGGTGTTCCACCTCGACGGCAGCGTCAACCCGAACCTCGACCCCAGCCTGCCGCAGAGCTACGCCGGCATGGACCGCTTCGCCGCGCGCAAGGCCATCGTCGCCGAGTTCGAGGCCATGGGCTTGCTCGAGAAGGTCGACGACCACGCGCTGAAAGTACCGAAGGGCGACCGCTCCGGCACCGTCATCGAGCCCTGGCTGACCGACCAGTGGTACGTCAGCACCAAGCCGCTGGCCGAAGACGCCATCGCCGCCGTGGAAGACGGCCGTATCCAGTTCGTGCCCAAGCAGTACGAGAACATGTACTTCTCCTGGATGCGCGACATCCAGGACTGGTGCATCAGCCGCCAGCTCTGGTGGGGCCACCGCATCCCGGCCTGGTACGACGAGGCCGGCAACGTCTACGTCGGCCGCGACGAGGTCGAGGTGCGCACCAAGCACAAGCTCGGCAACGAGGTCGAGTTGCGCCAGGACGAAGACGTTCTCGACACCTGGTTCAGCTCCGGCCTGTGGACCTTCTCCACCCTCGGCTGGCCGCAGCAGACCGAGTTCCTCAAGACCTTCCACCCCACCGACGTACTGGTCACCGGCTTCGACATCATCTTCTTCTGGGTCGCGCGGATGATCATGCTCACCATGCACCTGGTGAAGAACCCCGACGGCACCCCGCAGATCCCGTTCAAGACCGTCTATGTCCACGGCCTGGTGCGCGACGGCCAGGGCCAGAAGATGTCCAAGTCCAAGGGCAACGTACTCGACCCGCTGGACATCGTCGACGGCATCGACCTCGATACCCTGCTGCAAAAGCGCACCAGCGGCATGATGCAGCCGAAGCTGGCGGAGAAAATCGCCAAGCAGACCCGCGCCGAATTCCCCGAAGGCATCGCCAGCTACGGCACCGACGCCCTGCGCTTCACCTTCTGCTCGCTGGCCTCCACCGGCCGCGACATCAAGTTCGACATGGGCCGCGTCGAAGGCTTCCGCAACTTCTGCAACAAGATCTGGAACGCCGCCAACTTCGTCATCGAGAACACCGATGGCCAGGACACCGGGGTCAACGGCGAGCCAGTCGAGCTGTCCTCGGTCGACCGCTGGATCATCTCCCAGTTGCAGCGCACCGAGCAGGAAGTCACCCGCCAGCTCGACGCCTTCCGCTTCGACCTGGCCGCCCAGGCCCTCTATGAGTTCATCTGGGACGAGTACTGCGCCTGGTACCTGGAGCTGGTCAAGCCGGTGCTGTGGGACGAGAACGCCCCCATCGAGCGCCAGCGCGGCACTCGTCGCACCCTGATCCGCGTGCTGGAGACGGCCCTGCGCCTGGCGCACCCGTTCATGCCGTTCATCACCGAGGAAATCTGGCAGCGCATCAAGGGCCAGGCCGGCAAGGAAGGTCCGACCCTGATGCTGCAACCCTGGCCGGTGGCCGACGAAGGCAGGATCGACGCCGCCGCCGAAGGCGACATCGAGTGGGTCAAGGCGCTGATGCTCGGCGTGCGGCAGATCCGCGGCGAGATGAACATCTCCATGGCCAAGCGCATCGACATCATCCTCAGGAACGCCTCGCCCAGCGACCACCGCCGCCTGGCCGACAACGAGCCGCTGCTGATGAAACTGGCCAAGCTGGAAAGCATCCGCGTGCTGGAAGCCGGCGAGGAAGCGCCGATGTCCGCCACCGCCCTGGTCGGCGACATGGAAGTATTGGTGCCGATGGCCGGCCTGATCGACAAGAGCGCCGAACTGGGGCGCCTGGACAAGGAGATCCAGCGCCTGGAAGGCGAGGTCAAGCGCGTCGGCGGCAAGCTGTCCAACGAAGGCTTCGTCGCCAATGCCCCGGCCGACGTGATCGAGAAGGAACGCGCCAAGCTCGCCGAGGCCGAACAGGCCCTGGCCAAGCTGGCCGAGCAACGGCAGAAGATCGCCGCGCTCTAACTCCAGCGCCCGCCTCCCAGAGGCGGGCGTTTTGCTTTCACTCGCTTAGAGGCATCGGTACTTCGCTGCGGAAACCGCAGACCTCGCACACCAACCGACGCCGGATCGGCCACAGCGGTACGTTGAGCAGCAGGATCCCAAGGAAGGCCAGGCGGCGGCCGTCCACCTTCCAGGCCACCTGGTCGCCGCCACAACGCAAGCACTGGAACTCGCTGCTGCCCTGCTCGGCCCGCAGCGCCTCGCTTTCATCGGTGGCCAGCAGCGCCACCGCGTCTTCGCGACAGACCATGGGCACTTGCAGGCGCACGCCGCCCAGTGCGTTGGAGTACAGCCACTGCATGTTGATGGTGTGCTCGTCGGCGACGAACGCCGGAATTCCAGCGGCCTCCAGGCGGGCGCGAGCGATCTGCGCCTCCAGGGGATGGGAAAAACGGCCGATGGTCGTGAGCATGTCGCCTCCTTTCGGTCACGGTCCGACGCCGACACCTTACCCGGATCACCCCCAGCGGTAATCCCACCGCAAGAAAAAACATCAAACCTGCTGACGACTTGCGCGAAAAATGCGATGTTTCGGCCACGCTGTACCCGCACCGCCCAATCAGAACAATTCGCTACAGCGCGCCAATACAATCAGGAGATCGCCGCATGATGCAGGCCTATAAGAATAAATGGTTGCCCCTCAGTGCCCTGGCCCTTGGCATGGCCCTGTCCTTCGGCGCCAACGCCGAAGAGCAGAAGTCGGTGGCCGTGACCGCCATCGTCGAGCACCCGGCGCTGGACGCCGCTCGCGACGGGGTCAAGGAGGCCCTCCAGGAGGCCGGCTACGAAGACGGCAAGAACCTCAAGTGGCAGTACCAGAGCGCCCAGGGCAACACCGGCACCGCCGCGCAGATCGCCCGCAAGTTCATCGGCGACAAGCCCGACGTGATCGTCGGCATCGCCACTCCGTCGGCCCAGGCGCTGGTGGCCGCGACCAAGAGCATCCCGATCGTCTTCAGCACCGTCACCGACCCGGTCGGCGCGCACCTGACGCCGAGCTGGGAAGCCTCCGGCACCAACGTCACCGGGGTTTCCGACATGCTCGCGCTGGACAAGCAGATCGAGCTGATCAAGAAAGTGGTGCCGGGCGCCAAGCGCATCGGCATGGTCTACAACCCGGGCGAAGCCAACTCCGTGGTGGTGGTCAAGGAGCTGAAGGAACTGCTGCCGAAGATGGGCCTGAGCCTGGTCGAAGCCTCGGCACCGCGTTCGGTGGACGTCAGCTCGGCGGCGCGCAGCCTGGTCGGCAAGGTCGACGCGATCTACACCAACACCGACAACAACGTGGTGTCCGCCTACGAGGCGCTGGTCAAGGTCGGCAACGACGCGAAGATCCCGCTGATCGCCTCCGACACCGACAGCGTCAAGCGCGGCGCCATCGCCGCCCTCGGCATTAACTACAAGGAGATGGGCAAGCAGACCGGCCGCATGGTGGTGCGCATCCTCAAGGGCGAGAAGCCGGGCGAGATCAAGCCGGAGACCAGCGACAACCTGCAGCTGTTCGTCAATCCCGGGGCCGCGCAGAAGCAAGGCGTGACCCTGTCCGACGAACTGCTCAAGTCGGCCGCGGAAGTCATCAAGTAAAAAAAGCGGCCGCCGGCCGCGGGCGTTCCGCCCGTGGCCGGACGGCACGATAATCCTGCCTTCACGCACTCGGTTACGAAGTCATGTCTCTGTTTTCCCTGTTCGGTGCCCTGGAGATCGGCCTGATCTTCAGCCTCGTGGCACTCGGCGTGTTCATCTCCTTCCGCCTGCTGCGCTTCCCCGACCTCACGGTGGACGGCAGCTTCCCGCTCGGCGGCGCGGTCTGCGCGACCCTCATCGCCCTTGGCTGGGACCCGTACAGCGCGACCCTGGCGGCCACCGCCGCCGGTGCACTGGCCGGGCTGGCCACCGGCCTGCTCAACGTCAAGCTGAAGATCATGGACCTGCTCGCCAGCATCCTGATGATGATCGCGCTCTACTCGATCAACCTGCGCATCATGGGCAAGCCCAACGTACCGCTGATCGCCGAGCCGACATTGTTCACCCTGCTGCAGCCGGAATGGCTCAGCGACTACGTGTTCCGCCCGCTGCTGCTGGTGTTCATCGTGATCGCCGCGAAGCTGCTGCTGGACTGGTTCTTCACCACCCAGAAAGGCCTGGCGATCCGCGCCACCGGCTCCAACCCGCGGATGGCCCGTGCCCAGGGGGTCAACACCGGCGGCATGATCCTGCTCGGCATGGCCATCTCCAACGCGCTGGTGGCGTTGGCCGGCGCGCTGTTCGCGCAGACCCAGGGCGGCGCCGATATCTCCATGGGTATCGGCACCATCGTCATCGGCCTGGCGGCGGTGATCGTCGGCGAGAGCATCCTGCCCTCGCGCCGGCTGATCCTGGCGACCCTCGCGGTGATCCTCGGTGCCATCGTCTACCGCTTCTTCATCGCCCTGGCGCTGAACAGCGATTTCATCGGCTTGCAGGCCCAGGACCTGAACCTGGTCACCGCGGTGCTGGTCACCGTCGCCCTGGTGATTCCGATGATGAAGAAACGCCTGCTCGGCAAGAAGGGAGCCTGACCATGCTCAGCGCGAAGAACCTGAAGATCACCTTCAACCCCGGCACCCCCATCGAGACCCGCGCCCTGCGCGGCCTGTCGCTGGACATCCCGGCCGGCCAGTTCGTCACCGTGATCGGCTCCAACGGCGCCGGCAAGTCGACCTTCCTCAACGCAGTCTCCGGCGACCTGCCGATCGACAGCGGGCAGATCCTGATCGACGACGAAGACGTCACCCGCAAGCCGGTCTGGGCCCGCGCCAACCGCGTCGCGCGGGTGTTCCAGGACCCCATGGCGGGTACCTGCGAGGACCTCACCATCGAGGAGAACATGGCCCTGGCGCAGCGTCGCGGTGCCGGTCGCGGCCTCGGCAGGGCGGTGCAGGCATCGATGCGCGACGGTTTCCGGGAAAGCCTGGCGACCCTCGGCCTCGGCCTGGAGAACCGCCTCGGCGACCGCATCGGCCTGCTCTCCGGCGGCCAGCGCCAGGCCGTCAGCCTGCTGATGGCGGCGCTGCAGCCGTCGCGTATCCTGTTGCTCGACGAACACACCGCGGCGCTCGACCCGCGCACCGCCGACTTCGTCCTGCATCTCACCGCACGGATCGTCGCCGAGAAGAAACTCACCACCATGATGGTCACCCACAGCATGCGCCAGGCGCTGGACGTGGGCGAGCGCACGGTGATGCTGCACCAGGGCCAGGTGGTGCTGGACGTCTCCGGCGAGCAACGCAAGGGCCTCGACGTACCGGACCTGCTGGCGATGTTCGAGAAGGTGCGCGGCGAGAAGCTCGCCGACGACGCCCTCCTCCTCGGCTGACAGGGCCGCTGCGCCTCTCCGCGGCGAAGCGGGGAGGCGCCGTCGACCTGCAGCAGATCAAGGCGCGATCCGCGTCCGTCTGCCACACTCGCAGGCATCCTCCCGCTCAGATGCCCGCATGAACCTCGAACTGCTCTGGGTGGTCGGCCTGCTCGCCACCACCGTCGCCCTCTTCATCCACAACCGCCTGCGCCTGGACGTGATCGCCCTGCTGGTGATCATGGCCTTCAGCGTCAGCGGAACCCTTACCCTCAACGAAGCCCTGGCCGGCTTCAGCGATCCCAGCGTGATACTGATCGCCGCGCTGTTCGTGATCGGCGAAGGCCTGGTGCGTACCGGGGTGGCCTACCAGGTCGGCGACTGGCTGATCGCCCGCGCCGGCAGCAGCGAAGCGCGCCTGCTGGTACTGCTGATGCTGGCGGTGGCCGGGTTGGGCTCAGTGATGAGTTCCACCGGGGTGGTGGCGATCTTCATCCCGGTGGTCCTGAGCATCGCCGCCAAGCTGAAGATCCCTCCGGGCCGGCTGATGATGCCGCTGGCCTTCGCCGGACTGATCAGCGGCATGATGACCCTGGTCGCCACGCCACCGAACATGGTGGTCAACAGCGAGCTGGCGCGCGAGGGTCATGCCGGCGTCGGCTTCTTCGCCTTCACCCCGATAGGCCTCATGGTGCTCGCCATCGGCGTGGCCTACATGCTGCTCACGCGCAACTGGCTGAACGCCGCCAGCCCGGCGGAAGTCGGCGCGCCGAAGGCACGGCGGACCCTGCGCGACCTGATCCGCGACTATCGCCTGGCCGGCCGCGAACGGCGCCTGCAGGTCCAGCTCGGCTCGCCGTTGATCGGCAGCACCCTGGAAGAACTGCAACTGCGCACCCGCCTGGGCGCCAACGTGGTCGGCCTGGAGCGGGTACGCAAGTTCCACAGCGAGGTGGTCAAGGTCGGCGGCAGCACCGAGCTGAAGGCGGGCGACGTGTTGCTGCTGGACGTCTTCGCCCCTCCGGAGGACATGGACCGGCGCTGCGCCGAGCTGAACCTGGTGCGCCTGCCGTTCCGCGCCAGCTACTTCATCGACCAGTCGCGGGAGGTCGGCATGGCCGAGGTGACTCTGCCGCCGGACTCCACCCTGCTCGGCAAGAGCGTCCTGGAACTGGGCTTCCGTTCGCAGTACGGGCTCAACGTGGTCGGCCTGCGTCGCGACCACGAAGCGCTCACCGACGGCATGCTGGAAGAGAAGCTGCGCCTGGGCGATACCCTGCTGGTGATCGGCGCCTGGAAGGCGATCCGCCAGTTGCAGGGACGCAACCGCGATTTCCTGGTGCTCAGCCTGCCGGCGGAGATCGACGAGGTGGCGCCGGCCCTGAGCAAGGCGCCGCACGCCCTGCTCAGCCTGGCCGTGATGGTGGCGCTGATGGTCAGCGGGGTGGTGCCCAACGTGGTCGCGGCACTGGTCGGCTGCCTGTTGATGGGCCTGTTCCGTTGCATCGACATGGACGGCGCCTACCGCGCCATCCATTGGCAAAGCCTGGTCCTGATCGTCGGCATGCTGCCCTTCGCCCTGGCCCTGCAGAAGACCGGCGGTATCGACCTGGTGGTCTCGCTGCTGGTCGACGCCCTCGGCGACGCCGGCCCGCGCGTGCTGCTGGCCAGCCTGTTCCTGCTCACCGCGGCCATCGGCCTGTTCATCTCCAACACCGCTACCGCGGTGCTGATGGCGCCGATCGCCATCGCCACCGCCAAGCAGATCGGCGCCTCGCCCTACCCCTTCGCCATGGTGGTGGCGGTGGCGGCCTCGGCAGCCTTCATGACGCCGATTTCCTCGCCGGTGAACACCCTGGTGCTGGGCCCTGGCCAATACCGCTTCGGCGACTTCGTCCGGATCGGCGTGCCATTTACCCTGCTGGTGATGTTCGTCTGCGTGCTGGTGATTCCGTGGCTGTTTCCATTGTGACCGGGCCAGGAGCGCGCCGCTCGGCAGAAACACTGGCCAGCCTCCGGCGGATGTGAATAATGCCCGCCTCGCCGTCACGGAAACCGAGAACATGCCCCGCCCGACCAGCCCGCATCCCGACGCCGAGCGCAAGAGCGCCAGCCCGCTGCACCCGCGCAATCGCCACCTGGGACGCTACGACTTCCCGCGCCTGATCGCCGGTAGCCCGGAACTGGAGCGCTTCGTCATCCTCAATCCGTACGGCAGGCAGAGCATCGACTTCGCCGATCCGGCGGCGGTGAAGGCCTTCAACCGCGCGCTGCTGCAACAGTTCTACGACGTACGCGAGTGGGATATCCCCGATGGCTACCTGTGCCCGCCCATCCCCGGTCGCGCCGACTACCTGCACTACCTGGCCGACCTGCTCGGCGCCAGCCACGATGGCCTGATTCCACGCGGTCCCGGCCTGCGTGCGCTGGACGTCGGAACCGGCGCCAACTGCATCTACCCGCTGCTCGGCCACCACGAATACGGCTGGCGCTTCGTCGGCGCCGACATCGACCCGCAATCGCTGGCCTCGGCCGCTGCGATCCTCGCCGCCAACCCACGCTTCGCCGCTGCCATCGAGTTGCGCCGGCAGCCTGATCGCAGGCAGATATTCCAGGGCCTGATCGGCGTCGATGAGCGCTTCGACATGACCCTCTGCAACCCGCCCTTCCACGCCTCGCTGGACGAAGCCACGCGTGGCAGCCGGCGCAAGTGGAAGAACCTCGGCAAGCTCGACCCGACCCGTACCCTGCCGCTACTGAACTTCGGCGGCCAGGGCGCCGAGCTGTACTGCGAGGGCGGCGAAGCGGCCTTCCTGGCCCGCATGGCCGAGGAAAGCCGGGCGTTCGCCACGCAGGTGTTCTGGTTCACCACCCTGGTATCCAAGGCGAGCAACCTGCCGAACCTCCAGGAGCGCCTGAAGACGTTGGGCGCCAGCGATATCCGCGTGGTGGACATGGCCCAGGGACAGAAGCAGAGCCGCTTCGTCGCCTGGACCTACCTCGACAAGAAGCAGCGCCGGGCCTGGCGCAAGGAGCGCTGGACAGCAGCCCTCCTGGAACCACTGGGCGAATAGCCAGCACGCCTCTCCACCCGGCTCCGCTGCCGAGCCAAGAATCGGACACCCCAAGGTGTCCGTTCGTGACGTCTTTCTTCTACGACCGGTCAGGCCAGATCGAGGCCACGCCTCCTCAGGCGTACATCCTGTTCCTGGACCTCGCCTGAACGTTCCGGTTTGCTTGCCAGGTCGAGAGCATCGAGCAGTCCCTGGCTATGGCCACTCTGCTCCCCCAGGGCCGCCTCTTCGAGGACCCGGCGGGTCACTCCCTGCTCATCGCTGGCGCTCAGCAGCACGCGCATGTCGGTCTCTTTGTTATAGAGAATCTCTTTTTCATTCTTGTAGTTCGATATCCCGCTGACATCGATTCCGGACCTGCCGAACACGGTGGATATCGTGCCCTGCCCGAAGCTCCTCGCGACACCGGGGTTCAGGGAGGTGGAGAGATAGCCGTCGTCGTGGCCAACCTTGCCCTCTTCCACCGCGTTGAAGGCATCCCCGCCACGGGTGCCACGGAAAGTCTTCACTACCTGTTCAGCCTGTCCGCTCTTCTCGAAGGCCGCGGACATACCTTGGTCGATCAGCTTTTGTCCCGCATCCAGCTCCTGCCCCTGACGCAGAGCGCGATTCAGGTCCGCGTAGTGAATGCCGGTGTAGAGACCAAGCGCCATCACTTCGGCGTCACTGTGGATGCCACCAGGCTGTCTGCCCAGGTACTTTTCCGCATCCGCCCCGAACCGCTTCACCAGGCCATCCGCCAGCGCCTTGTCGGCCGATACTCTGCTGACCTCGCTCTCTACCGCTTGGCGCAACAGTGCGACCTCGCTCATTACCTGATGCAACTGGTCGGTGATTTCGCGCCGCAGTTCCGGGCTTGCGTCGAGCACCAGTTGACTCGCGGCACCGCCGGTGGTGCCCCACTGCTGCAGCGCGATCCCGCCGATGCTCCGTTCGAGCAGGCGGCCAGCCTGGATACGGGACTCCTCGACCTGGCTGCCGGCACGAATGCCGGCCAAGGCGGTGCTCAGCGAACGCAGCGCCCCATCTCCGCTGGCCAGGCGGGAGTGCTCCCGGGCCAGTCCTTCCGGTGTCAGGGTCGCCAGCTCGCTCGCCTTGTCGAGTCCCTTCAAGGTCATGGGCAATGCCTGCTGCAGCACCATCTGCTTGAACACGACGGCCGAGGACATGACCGCAGGCTGCGCGTCCTGACTGGGCTGCGGCCCGGTGCGGGCGTGGGAGCCCAACAGTTTGCCCAGCCAGTCCATGATCGCCACGAAGGGACGCACGAGCGCCGCGCCCAGGCGAGCGAGCAGCCCCTCACCCTTCGGCGCGTCCTGGCGCTGGGCCAACTGCTGCGCTTCACTGGGGGTGGCGACCTGGCGGGCCTCAATCTGTCCCAAACGCCCACTGGCGGCCTGGTGCAATTCGACGGCGAAAGACGGACTCTGCTGAAGCGATTGAATATGCATGATGGTTGCCTTCTCCTGATGTTTCTCCGCCAGTCTAGGAACGGGAAACCCCATCGCCTATCAGGATTGGCCGCCGTTTTTTCACTGGAATCGGCAGCGGCAAAACCTAAAAAAAGAGAACCACGATTAACAGTCTCTCCGGGCTGGCACTGCTCTAATAGCCGCCTCCAGTGACTCGGAACACGCCATGAATCCACTCTACCGCGCCGCCATCCACCAGCTTTTTCTCGCTCTCGATCTCCCGACGCCCAACGACGAGGAGAGCGTACTCAGCCTGCAGGTGGGCCCGCATCTCTGCCATCTGGCAGAACATCCGACCGATCACCTGTTGATGTTCACCCGCCTGGAAGGACAAGGAGACGCTACGGCCAGCGAGCAGAACCTGTTCAGCCAGGACCCTTGCAAGCCGATCCTGGGCCGCGACCCCGAAAGCGGCGAACGGCTGCTCTGGAACCGCCAGCCCTTGCAGTTGCTGGACAGGGCCCAGATCCACCATCAACTCGAACAACTGGTCGCCGCCGCCGAAGAGCTGCGCTGAGCCCAGTCGGGCGAAAGGAGCCGATGCCGCAGGTTCTGCTTTCCTCGAAGAACCCCGGGGCTGAACTCCAGTGACCATGCCGAGCCAGCCGGAGCACCTGCCCTCGAGGCAGCCGGCTGCCACTGCCCGGGGGCAGTTCCAACTGCGTCAGCCCATGCAGCGCGTGCGAACAGAGGGGAGCCGAGGGACCGGGTGGCAGGAGCGAGATGCGACTTCGCGCTATCGACGGGCGTCCGGCTCGCTCCACTGTCGCCGTCCTCGCGTCCTGCTCCTCGTACCGGCAGTCCCCATCAGTTCCAGCGGACGTTGAGCACGAAGAAGTTCGCCAGCACCCAGACCACCAGCAGCAGGTGGGTCAGTTGCAATCCCTCCTGGCGGATCCAGTAGCCGAACCAGAGCCCGCCCAGCAGCATGCCGAAGAGCAAGCCGAGGGCCGCGCTCAGGACCAGGCTGAGCCAGGGCCGGGCCGCCTCCAGGCCGGCGCCGAACAGCAGTTCGCAACAACCGGTCCGGGCCGTGACGACGGCAGCGACCTACAGCGAACCGAGGCCGGGCGCAGGCGGAATCGAGCCGTTCGAGGGGCGCCAGCCTGGCGCCTCGCGGGCTCAGACCGACGGCGTCTCGAGGAACACCGGCAACCCCTCCGCATAATCCGAATAGCTTGCCAGTTCCGGGTATTCGCTGGCGGCGACCCGCTCCGCGACCACCAGTTGGCTGAAGCGCCAGGCCACCGCGACGGTCACCCCGACCAGCTCGATGCCACCGTCGCGTGCCAGCGGCTCCTGGCGCAGCGCTGCCTCCAGCCAGTCGTAGGCCGCCAGCAACTGCCCCTCCACCCGCTCCAGCCAGGGGCCGTGGCGGCGTTCCTCGGGACGCAGGTTCAGTTCGTAGTAGATCTGCACGGATTTCTCGCAGGCCACCAGCGCCGCGCCGATCAGACTCAACGCCCGTGCACGGGCCTGCGGCCGTTGCGGCAGCAGACTGCGTTCGCGGCCGGCCAGGCACTCCAGGTAATCGAGGATCAGGCTGGAGTCCATCAGCACGGTGCCATCGTCCAGCACCAGCGTGGGCGCCTTGACCATCGGGTTGAACAGGCTGAACGCCTGGAAATTGCGGAACACCGACAGCGGCCGGTGCTCGTAGGGCAGGTCCAGCAGGCGCAGGGCGATGGCGACCCGGCGCACAAAAGGCGAATCCAGCATACCGATCAGTTGCATCGCGGCATCCTTTGTCGATGATTAAGCGCCGCTAAGAGGGCGACGCCTGGGAAAATCACTCTAGTCGTTGCACAACGCGAAAAATATCGAGATAAATTCAGCGAATCCTTTAGAAAAACTTACATGAGCGACCTCCCTCCCCTCACCGCCCTGCGCAGCTTCGAAGCGGTCGCCCGGCTCGGCAGCATCAGCCAGGCCGCCAGCGAGCTGCACGTCACCCACTCAGCGATCAGCCAGCAGATCAAGCTGCTGGAAAACCTCCTCGGCCTGGCCCTGTTCGTCCGCGAGGGGCGCGGCCTGCGCCTGAGCGAGAACGGCCGGTTCTACGCCCTGCAGGTACGCGCCTCTCTGGGCGAGATCGCCGACGCCACGCGGGTGGTGCGGGCGCGTCCACGGGAGGGTGAGCTGGTGGTCACGGTGATGCCGTCCTTCGGCCTGAACTGGCTGCTGCCGCGCCTGCCGCGCTTTCGCGAGCGCCATCCGCACTGTCGCGTGCGGCTGGTGGCCAGTCTTGACGTGCAGAACCTGCGCCAGGGCCTGGCCGACCTCGGCGTACGCATCGGCAAGGGCGACTGGGAAGGGGGCGGTCGGGAACGCCTGTTCGACGACGAGTTGCTGATGGTCGCCGCGCCCGACTTCAACGGCGGCCGCCTGCCGCGCACGCCGAGCGAGATCGTCGCCTGCCCTACACTGCGCTCCACCGAATCCTGGGCGCTCTGGTGCCAGCGCGCCGGCGTGGCGGAACCGCAGCACGGACTGCTGATCAATGACTCGAACCTGCTGCTGGAAGCCGTGCGCCTGGGCCAGGGCATCGCCCTGGAGCGTCGCAGCCTGGTCGCCGGCGCCCTCGCCGAGGGCCGCCTGGTGCAACTGGGCGACATCCGCGTGCCCTACCCCTATCCCTACTGGCTGGTCTGGCCGCAGCGCGAGCCGCCGAGCGACCGCCACCAGGCCTTCGCCGACTGGCTGCGCGAGGAGGCCCGGCGCTACCAGGCCGAGCAACCGCCGCTCAGCGAATGAAGTTGCGGCTGATCTCGCGGAAGCGGTCGCTGCCGGCGCGTTCCATCCATTCGAAGGCGACCATCTCCCGCGACACGATCATCGCCCCGGCCTGGCGCATCCGCTCCACGGCCAGTGCCTTGTCGCTCGACCGCCGCGAGCCGATCGCCTCCTCCACGACGAACACTTCGCGACCACGGCCAAGCAGGTCGAGCACGGTCTGCAGCACGCAGACGTGCGCCTCGCTGCCGCAAACCACGAACTGCCGGCGGTCGCCGCCGGGCGCGCGCAGCAGGGCGCCATCGGCGGCGGCCGAGAAGTCCAGCTTCTCGAGGATCTGCGTGGCGTCCAGCTCATCGCGCAGCGCCGCCACCGTCGGCCCCAGGCCCTTGCTGTACTGCTCGCTGGCCAGCACCGGCACGTCCAGTGCGCGGGCCACGCGCAACAACCACTGGCTGTACTCGACCAGCGCCGGGCCGTCGTCGATGGCCGGCAGCAGGCGTTCCTGGATATCGACCACCAGCAGGGTCGAGGTTGCGGCGCGGATTAGCATGGCGTCCTCCTTCGGTTCGACGTCTCGGTTCGTCTGGCTTAGGCTTGCACGGCACGGGCGCCATGGACAGCGCGTCCTCCCACAACCCTAGCAGGAGCCTGCGATGAATATCAGCCTGCATTTCGAATCGCGCCTGCAGGCCAGCCCCGAACAGCTCTGGCGGTGGATCACCTCGGTGGACGGGATACTCCGCGAGATACGCCCGTTGCTGAGCATGAGCGTACCGCCCGGTATCCGCAGCCTCGAAGACCTGGAGGTAGTGCCCCGGCGCCCGCTGTTCCGCAGCCACATGCGCCTGTTCGGCTTGCTGCCGCTGGGCACTTCGCAACTGACCCTGCTGGAGCTGACGCCCGGCCACGGCTTCATCGAACAGTCGCCGATGACCGGCATGCGCCTCTGGCGCCACGAGCGACGCATCCTGCCGACACCGGGCGAGGCCGGGGAATGCCTGCTGGTCGACCAGTTGACCGTGCGCCCGCTATTCGCCACCGGACTGGTACGCTGGTTCCTCACCCGCATCTTCCGGCATCGCCACCGGGTGCTCTGCCGGCAGTTCCGCACGGACCGCCGGTGACCCTCGGCTACGCTGAGGAGTGCGCCCGCCCGCATCCGTCATACCCTTCTGGAGAGCAGCACAAGGACCGCTCATGAATCGCATCAAGCACCTGCTCAAGGACCTCGCCATCCTGATCCGCGCCAACCTCTGGCTGATCCCGGTGATCGCCGCCCTGGTCGCCGCGGTGTTCTATTTCGTCGCCCCGCCGCCGCCGATGAGCGCGACCATGGCCACCGGCGCCGAGGGCGGCGGCTACGCCGTGTTCGCCGGCAAGCTCCGGGAAAAGCTCAAGGAGCAGGGCTTCGAACTGAAGCTGGTGCCCAGCGCCGGCTCGCGCGACAACCTGGAGCGCCTGCTCGGCACCGGCGAGGTCGACATCGCCCTGGTCCAGAGCGGCCAGGAGCGCCAGCTCGAAGCCGGGCAGGCGCGCCAGTTGCAGACCCTCGGCGCGGTCTACCAGGAGCCGCTCTGGCTGTTCCACCGCAGCAACGTGCACATCGACCAGCTCAGCGACCTGCTGCACCTGCGCCTGGCCATCGGCAGCGACGGCAGCGGCACCCGCGCCGCCACCGAGGCGATCCTGCAGGCCAACGACATCGCCCCGGGACACTATCCGATCACCTGGGAAGCCCGCGGCGGCAACGCGGTGGTCGACGACCTGCTGGCCGGCAAGCTGGACGCGGCGTTCATCGTCGGCCCGGCGGAGAACCCGGCGATCCAGAAATTGGCCGACAACGACCAGCTTCGCCTGGTCAACTTCCGCCGCAGCGCCGCCTACGAGGCGCGCCTGCCGTTCCTCAAGCGGGTCGAGGTCGGCGAAGGCCTGCTCAACCTGCCGCGCAACGTGCCGGAACGAAACATCAGCACCCTGTCGCCGGTGGCCACCCTGGTGATCAACGAACGCTTCCACCCGGCGCTGATCCCGCTGGTGCTGGAAGCCGCGCGCGAGGTGATGAAGGACGGCAGCCTGCTCGACAAGCCCGGCGCCTTCCCCAGCGCCGAGCCGCGCACCCTGCGCCTGCACGAGGACGCCGAGCGCTACTACAAGAGCGGCCTGCCGCTGCTGCAGCGCTACCTGCCGTTCCGCATCGCCTCCCTGGCGGACCGCTACATCATCCTGCTGATCCCGTTCATCGCCATCCTCATCCCGCTGATGAAGTCCATCGGCCCGCTGTATCGCTGGCGCATCCGCGCGCGCATCTACCGCTGGTACCGCTACATCCGCGACATCGACCGCAAGCTCGACAGCGGTACCGACGCCGAGCAACTGAGAAGCGAGATCGAGCGGCTGGAGAAACTGGAGAGCGAGCTGAACACCGTGGAGGTGCCGCTCTCCTACTACCACGAGCTGTACGAGCTGCACCTGCACCTGAACTTCGTGATCAAGCGCCTGCACGGTCTGCAGGAACGCCAGGCGACGCAGGCAGAAGCCGGCAACCTCGGGTAAACTGGCCGATCCGCGGGCGCGCCAGCGGCGTGTCCCGCAGCGTCGCGGAAACCTGCGCGGCGCCGCCGATTACCTGAAAGGTCGAACCTGACATGCCGATCCATCACGCCATCGTCCACCTGATCGAGAAGAAGCCCGACGGCACCCCGGCCGTGCTCCACGCGCGCGACGCCGAGCTGGGCGACTCCCAGGCCATCGAGAACCTGCTGGCCGACCTCAACGAAAGCTACAACGCCAAGAACAAGGCCTGGGGCTTCTTCCAGGGCGAGTCCGGGGCCTACCCGTTCAGCGGCTGGCTCGGTGA
>NZ_JAEMVM010000009.1:409664-410358 GCF_016463925.1 Pseudomonas sp. P20
TCCTGTTCGCCCACTACCAGCAAGGCATGACCGACTACCTGGCGATCGCCCTGCTGCACCACAGCGAAGGCGTGGCGGTGAACGAGTCGCTGGAGGTCACCCCGTCGCGCCACCTGGACCTCGGCCAGTTGCACCTGGCCGCGCGGATCAATATCTCCGAATGGCGCAACAACAAGCAGTCGAAGCAGTACATCTCGTTCATCAAGGGCAAGGGCGGGAAGAAGGTCTCCGACTATTTCCGCGACTTCATCGGCTGCCAGGAAGGGGTGGATTCGCCGAGCGAGACGCGCACCCTGCTGAAAGCCTTCAGCGATTTCGTGGAAAGCGAGGACATGGCCGAGGAACAGGCCCGCGAGAAGACCGAGACGCTGGTCGACTACGCCACCTCCCAGGCGCGCATCGGCGAGCCGATGACCCTCGACGCGCTTTCGGAACTGATGGACGACCAGCAACCGCGGGCGTTCTACGACTACATCCGTAACAAGGACTACGGCCTGTCGCCGGAAATCCCGGCGGACAAGCGCACCCTCAACCAGTTCCGCCGCTTCACCGGCCGCGCCGAAGGCCTGTCGATCAGCTTCGAGGCGCACCTGCTGGGCTCCAGGATCGAGTACGACGAGGAGCGCGACACACTCCGGATCAGCAGCCTCCCCACTCAGCTTCGCGACCAGCTCAAGCGCCGCAAGGCGGAGCA
>NZ_JAEMVM010000089.1:0-278 GCF_016463925.1 Pseudomonas sp. P20
ACACGGTGGGCTGTGCTGCAGCATTTCGGATCCGAGCTGCATGGGGCATGTCGCTGACAACGTCAGCAGATCACGCGTTCATCATCGAAGCGGGGGGCAAAAGTGTCAAGGTCAAGCAGGAGGGGGAGCGGATGCAGCGGGCGGAGAGCGAGGGCGGAAGAGCGCGGCTGGTAGAAACCCTGTCGAAGGTTTCCCCAGCCGTGTCTGGAAGGGGAGTCAAGTGAGCCACCTGTGGTTGAATCGTCGATCCCTGGGTATTGATCGTCTCGATCCCATCA
>NZ_JAEMVM010000090.1:0-491 GCF_016463925.1 Pseudomonas sp. P20
CCCCCCTCGCTCATGCCAAGCACTGCACTTGCCTCTGCGGCCAGTTGCTGGCCTTCCGGGCTAGGCGAGCTGCCGACGAAGAGCATCAGCCGCTCGATGACCTTCACGGTGTCCTGGGAGGGTTGGGCGAACTCGGCCAGGTGATCGATGGCAGTCGCGATATTCCAGATAGCCCTGTTCATGTCCCGCTGGATCACGTGGATCGAGCTGGCATTGGCCGCGATGGCCAGTTGCGACTTCGTCTGCAACAGTAGGTCGTGGGCGATTTGGAGCAGGGCGTTCTGCAGGGGCTGTCCACAGGCACGCTGCTGAGCGCGAATGGGAGCGACCAGACCCTGCAACATCGCAGCACCTTCAGCCTCGATTTGCAGATTCTCGGAAGCACCGGCGGCAGCGCCTGCTTTGGCCATGTAGCCTTGCACGTAGGCGTCGAACTGGGTCTCGGCGATCAAGCTCAGGAGGAGGTTGTTGCGGTTCTGGAGGTTCATATG
>NZ_JAEMVM010000091.1:0-1650 GCF_016463925.1 Pseudomonas sp. P20
TGCTTGGCATGAGCGAGGGGGGGCTGGCATGAAGCCTATGATTCAAGCCCACCTGGTCGAGCGCGACCAGTTCGGCTTCTGGACCCATCCGAACTATCCGGACCTTGCCGACAACTGCTCTTCCAACGAGGCGCAGGAAACGCTACGCCGGCTTGGCCTTGAGTTGCAGAACGTCTTCATGGAGTCGGATGCGCCTCGCCTCTACGACTCTGCCCGTTCGGACCAACGATACAGCGAGTGGATCCCAACGCGGCCCGAAGGCGCCGGTTGGTTCGTGTTGTCGATCCACGATACCGATAACGGCCCGGTGTGCCAGTGCGTGCGACCGCTCGGAGAGCACCTGAGTCCAATCGATCTCGATGCGGCAGCAGAACAGCATGAGCGCCTGCTCAGCGAGGCTTGTGCCAAGGCCTTGAATCAGCGCGACGCCGCCCTGGCTAGGGTCATGGAGCTTGAAACGAAGCTGGCCAAGTTGGAGAAGCAGGAACCCGTTGGTGTGATGCGCGCGTCAAGCGAGATGAGGGTAGCGCCTTACGCGGATATCTGGCCTTGGCTGGAGCCTGGCCAAAAACTCTACACCACCCCAGTAGCCCAGGCTCAGCACTGCGCGGTGCTGGACGCTGAGAAGCTGATCGCACAATTAAAGGACTGTGCGTCGCATGCTGGAGATCCCGAGCGAGCTGCAACATTCAACGATGCAATCAGCGAGGTACACGCCATGCTCGCCGCCGGCTCCTCCCAAGCTAAGCCCAGCACCGACGACGGGCAGGGAGGCAGGCCATGAGTGACCCCAAGCTCAAGCCCTGCCCGCTCTGCAGCAGCAAGAACCTTCGAATGCTGGAACCCGAGCTGCTCGACACCGATGCCTGGAACTGTGCCATTGAATGCCTGGACTGCCAGGTTCACATCGGGCCGTCCTACTGCGAGCCAGACCCGGTAACAGCGAGGTATTCAGCACAGGTCGACTGGAACAGGCGCCCAAGCGCAAAAAGCCACGCGGACGAGCGTGAGCAGTTCTTGATGGCCAACCTGCTCGTCGCCCTGGAGGTAGCGCTGGGCGACGTAACAGCCCTGGCTATTGTCGACCGGGTAAGACAGGTCGCAGACCGAATTTACCCAACTTCAAACCTCTCCCCTGTTCCGCAGGCCTGGCTCGATGTACAGGCCGAGCGCCGGCGCCAGATCGCCGTCGAAGGCTTCGATACCAGCAACGACGACGCTAGCGCTGGCCAGATCGCCCTGGCAGCCGGCTGCTACGCGCTCCATGCCGGCGGCATCGGCACCGACTGGCCGGGCGGCATTCGGAATGGCTCTGCACTGTTCTGGCCCTGGGACGAAGAGTGGTGGAAGCCTAAGTCGGCGCGCGAAAACCTGGTACGCGCCGGCGCTCTGGTGCTAGCCGAGATCGAGCGCCTGGACCGCTCCGCCACCGAGCAGGGCTCAACCTGCTGCAAGGGGAGCGCGTAATGGACAAGCAAAAAGTCCTTGCCAAGGTCGAGAAGTTGATGGCCCTGGCGAATGCCAAGGGGGCCACGCCGAACGAGGCGGAAACCGCATTGCGCCAGGCCGCGATCCTGAAGCGCCAGTTCGACCTCAGCGAAGCGGAGATCTCGGCCCACACGGTGGAAACCGCGTGCGTTCCCACTCGAA
>NZ_JAEMVM010000092.1:0-1363 GCF_016463925.1 Pseudomonas sp. P20
TGCTTGGCATGAGCGAGGGGGGCCTGGCATGAAGCCTATGATTCAAGCCCACCTGGTCGAGCGCGACCAGTTCGGCTTCTGGACCCATCCGAACTATCCAGACCTGGCCGACAACTGCTCTTCCAACGAGGCGCAGGAAACGCTGCGCCGGCTTGGCCTTGAGTTGCAGACCGTCTTCATGGAGTCGGATGCGCCTCGCCTCTACGACTCTGCACGATCGGACCAACGATACAGCGAGTGGATCCCAACGCGACCCGAAGGCTCCGGTTGGTTCGTGCTATCGATCCACGATACCGATAACGGCCCGGTGTGCCAGTACGTGCGACCGCTCGGAGAGCACCTGAGTCCAATCGATCTCGATGCGGCAGCAGAACAGCATGAACGCCTGCTCAGCGAGGCTTGTGCCAAGGCCTTGAATCAGCGCGACGCCGCCCTGGCCAGGGTCGCCTCGCTTGAGTCCAAGCTGGAGGAGCTGGAGAAGCTGGAACCGGCAGCCCCGAGTGACCCCAAGCTCAAGCCCTGCCCGCTCTGCGGCAGCACGAACATTCGAATGCTGGAACCCGAGCTGCTCGACACCAATGCCTGGAACTGTGCCATTGAATGCCTGGACTGCCAGGTTTACATCGGGCCGTCCTACTGCGAGCCAGACACAGTAACAGCGAGGTATTCAGCACAGGTCGACTGGAACAGGCGCCCAAGCGCAAAAAACCACGCGGACGAGCGTGAGCAGTTCTTGATGGCCAACCTGCTCGCCGCCCTGGAGGTCGCACTGGGCGACGTAGCAGCCCTGGCTATTGTCGACCGGGTAAGGCAGGTCGCAGACCGAATTTACCCCACCTCGAGCCTATCCCCTGTTCCCCAAGCATGGCTCGATGTCCAAGCCGAGCGCCGCCGGCAGATCGAGGCCGAAGGCTGGACGCCAGAGCACGACGACGAGCACAGCCACGGCCAGATGGCCCGAGCCGCCGCCTGCTACGCCCTGGCCGGATCCAGCGCTCCGAACGATGGAACCGCCGCCCTGCTGGTGTCGCTGGCATGGCCTTGGGATGAGCAGTGGTGGAAGCCAACCACCGTGCGACGAGATCTGGTCAAGGCCTGCGCCCTGGCGCTGGCTGAGATCGAGCGCCTGGACCGCACCGCGCCCGTGCAGGGCTCAACCTGCTGCAAGGGGGACGCGTAATGGACAAGCAAAAAGTCCTCGCCAAGGTCGAGAAGCTGATGGCCCTGGCGAATGCCAAGGGGGCCACGCCGAACGAGGCGGAAACCGCATTGCGCCAGGCCGCGATCCTGAAGCGCCAGTTCGACCTCAGCGATGCGGAGATCTCGGCCCACACGGTGGAGACCGCGTGCGTTCCCACTCGAA
>NZ_JAEMVM010000093.1:0-1160 GCF_016463925.1 Pseudomonas sp. P20
TCGATGATCTTGGCAACCACGCCGGCGCCAACGGTACGGCCGCCTTCGCGGATCGCGAAGCGCAGGCCATCTTCCATGGCGATCGGAGCGATCAGGGTGACAACCATCTTGATGTTGTCGCCCGGCATTACCATCTCTACGCCTTCCGGCAGCTCGCAGTTACCGGTCACGTCAGTGGTACGGAAGTAGAACTGCGGACGGTAGCCCTTGAAGAACGGGGTGTGACGACCACCTTCTTCCTTGGACAGCACGTACACTTCGCACTCGAACTTGGTGTGCGGCTTGATGGTGCCCGGCTTGGCCAGAACCTGGCCACGCTCTACGTCTTCACGCTTGGTGCCGCGCAGCAGGATACCAACGTTCTCACCAGCACGACCTTCGTCGAGCAGCTTGCGGAACATTTCAACGCCGGTGCAGGTGGTCTTGGTGGTCGCCTTGATGCCGACGATTTCCACTTCTTCCTGGACCTTGATGATGCCGCGCTCTACACGACCGGTTACCACGGTACCGCGGCCGGAGATCGAGAACACGTCTTCGATCGGCATCAGGAACGGCTGGTCGATGGCACGAACCGGCTCCGGAATGTAGGAGTCCAGGGTCTCTACCAGCTTCTGCACGGCGCTTACGCCGATGCCGTTGTCATCCTTGCCTTCCAGCGCCATCAGCGCGGAACCGATGATGATCGGAGTGTCGTCGCCCGGGAAGTCGTAGGTGTTCAGCAGATCGCGAACTTCCATCTCGACCAGTTCCAGCAGCTCGGCGTCGTCGACCATGTCGGCCTTGTTCAGGAACACGACGATGTAGGGAACGCCTACCTGGCGGGACAGCAGGATGTGCTCGCGGGTCTGCGGCATGGGGCCGTCGGCAGCCGAGCAAACCAGGATCGCGCCGTCCATCTGGGCAGCACCGGTGATCATGTTCTTCACGTAGTCGGCGTGACCGGGGCAGTCAACGTGGGCGTAGTGACGAACAGCGGAATCGTATTCAACGTGCGAGGTGTTGATGGTGATACCGCGGGCCTTTTCTTCCGGCGCGTTGTCGATCTGATCGAAAGCACGAGCGGAACCACCCCAGGTGTCGGAGCAGACCTTGGTCAGTGCAGCGGTCAGAGTGGTCTTGCCATGGTCAACGTGACCGATGGTGCCGACGTTGACGTGCGG
>NZ_JAEMVM010000094.1:0-327 GCF_016463925.1 Pseudomonas sp. P20
CTGCACAACTGGGCTATCAACTACCGGCCGATTGCACGGACCCAGACCTGATCCAGCGCGACATCGCCGCCAACATGCGCCGCAGCGTAGAGGCGTGCCTTGAAGTGGGGCGTGGCCTGCAGGTGTTGAAAAAGGCATGCGGACACGGTGAGTTCGCTGATCGCCTGGAGGTATTGGGAATTGACCGTCACGTTGCTGCCCGCTTCATGCAGTCGGCCGCCAAGTTCGCCAGCCTGGGCAACAACTCGACGTTGACCAAAGCTATTGGCAATCAGACCAAGCTCTTCGAAATGCTCGTCCTGGATGATGAAGAGATCCAGGAGCTGG
>NZ_JAEMVM010000095.1:0-2329 GCF_016463925.1 Pseudomonas sp. P20
GCACGCCGTTGAACATCACCGGAGTGCGGCCCGGATCGATACCACTGACGTCGTTCATCTTCAGCTTCACGCGCAGACCGGCCTGGGCCGCGTCGTAGTCGTCGTACAGGCGGAACGGCTTGCTCGGATCGGTCGGCGGGCTGTCGGTGCGGTTCTCCGGGGTGGAGAAGGCGATACCGCCGGCGACCAGGGTCAGCAGCGACTCGCTGTGCACCTTGAAGCCGGACAGGCCGCCGGAAATGGAGATGCCGCTGGCGTTCCAGAATCGCGTGTGCTTGCGCACCAGGTCGGCGTAGGCCGGCTCGATGTGCACCTTGATCTCGATGGTCCTCTGGTCATCGCCTAACTGGAAGCTCTTCACCTGGCCGACCTGGATCTGCCGGTAGAACACCGGGCTGCCCTGCTCCAGGGAGCCCAGGCGATCGGCCTTGAGGGTCAGGTGCAGGCCGGGCAGCTTGTCGGAAAGGGGTGGCGGCTCCTTCAACGCGGTGAAGTAGCGTTCTTCCTTCTCGCCCTTCACCGGATCGACCGCGATGTAGACGCCGGAGACCAGGGTTTCCAGGCCGGTGACGCCAGCCAGGGAAACCCGCGGCTTGACCAGCCAGAAGCGGGTGTCCTTGCTCAGGTACTCCTGGGCTTCCTTCTTGATCTCGATGGTCGCGACCACGCCCTTGATGTCCTTGCTGACATGCAGGTCGGTCACCTTGCCCACCGAGATGCCCTTGTACAGCACCTCGGTCTTGTTGGCCTGGATCCCGTCGCCGCTCTCGAAGCGAACCTGGATGTCCACGCCAGCCTGGTCGAAGGCACGCCACGCCAGCCAGGCACCGATGGCCAGGGCTACCAGCGGCAGCACCCAGATCGCCGACCAGTTCGAGGTCTTGTGTTTCTTCGGACTTGGCAGATCACTCATTCTCGTCATCCAGATTGGTGTTGTCCCAGATCAGCCGGGGGTCGAACGTCACGGCGGCGAGCATGGTGAGCACCACCACGCTGGCGAAGGCGGCGGCGCCGAGGTTGGCCTCGATGCTCGCCAGGTTGCCGAAATTCACCAGCGCCACGAGGATGGCGATGACGAAGATATCGAGCATCGACCAGCGCCCGATCCATTCGATGAAGCGATACATCAGGATACGCTGGCGGGCCGACATCGGCTGGTGCCGCTGCACCGAATAGAGCAGCAGGGCGATGCCCACCAGTTTGAAAGTAGGAACCAGGATACTGGCGACGAACACCACCATGGCGATGGGGAACATGTCGGCATGCACCAGTTCGACCACGCCCTCCATGATGGTGGCGGGCATTCCGCTGCCGAAGAGGTTGACCGTCATGATCGGCAGCAGGTTGGCGGGTATGTAGAGAATCGCCGCGGTGATCAGCAACGCCCAGGTGCGCGTGAGGCTGTTTGGGCGCCGGGCGTGCAGCACCGCACCGCAGCGGCTGCAACGCGGATGCTCGTCCCCGTCGGCGCGATTCAACTGGTGGCACTCGCCGCACACCAGGATTCCGGCATCAAGCGCGCGCATCGTCGTCCTCGCCGCCCAGCGCTTCCCATACCTGGTGCGGCGACATGGTGACCTCCAGCCAGACCTGGGTGAACAGCAGCGCCACGAAACAGGCCAGGCCGATGCCCAGGCTGAGGTCGGCCATGTCGATCAGCTTGACGATGGAAACCAGGATACCCATGAGGTAGACCTCGAGCATCCCCCACTCGCGCAGATGGTGATAGCCGCGGTAGAGCAGCATGCCGATGTGACGGGCGATGCCGAAACGCACGCTGATCATCACCAGCAACTGGCAGAGCAACTTGACCAACGGGATCACCATGCTGCACAGGAATACCAGGATGGCGACGCCCTGCATGCCACTGTCGTAAAGACCGAGCACTCCCGTCCAGACCGTATCGCTGCGGGTCTGGCCGAGCAGGCTGAGATTCATGATCGGCAGGAAATTGGCTGGGATATAGAGGAATAGCGCCGTCAGAACCAGCGCGAAGCAACGGCGTTGCCATTGATGGCGATGCGCGGCCAACTCGAAACCGCAGCGCGGACAATTGGCTTTCTCGCCCGGTCCCAGGGGTTCCCGGCGCATCAACAGATCACACTCATGGCAAGCAACCAGTTCTTCCAGGGGAAGATCCTGCAGGCCACGGACATCGGTATCGGACATGAATGAGCTCGGCTGGATTTGTCGGCTATTGTAGACGAGCGCACAGTGCAAATCGCGTCTCCCATGCCCTCGGAAGTACGCCGCCCGGCAGCTCTCGAAGTTTTTCGATTACCGTCCGCAGCGCTGCTGGCTTGCCACTTTTCCGCGCGCAAAAGCAAAA
>NZ_JAEMVM010000096.1:0-1233 GCF_016463925.1 Pseudomonas sp. P20
CGCCGAACGAGGCGGAAACCGCATTGCGCCAGGCCGCGATCCTGAAGCGCCAGTTCGACCTCAGCGATGCGGAGATCTCGGCCCACACGGTGGAGACCGCGTGCGTTCCCACTCGAACCAGGCGCTCTCCTGCCCCATGGCTGCATGAACTGGCCGGGATCTGCGCCAACTCCTTCGGCTGCGACTACCTGGCGGCATACGCGATGCCAGCGGGCTGGACGTTCAAGTTCATGGGCCGAGGGATCGGCCCTGAGCTAGCCGCTCACGCCTACTCTACGCTCCACCACCAACTGGTGGCGGCGCGCTCGGCTCATGTCGCTCAACAGAAGCGCTGCAAGCTGTCGACCAAGCGCCGTCGCAGCAAGCTCTTCGTCGAAGGCTGGCTTCTCGCAGTGCGTTCGCTGGTACGTGACTTTGCCGGCAGGCCGGACGAGTCGACTCAAGCAGCCATCAAGGCCTACCTCGAACTACACCATCCGGAGCTGAAACTCCTGGAGCCGGCAGCGCCGACGAAGCCCCTGGCCTATGACCAGGCTTCGCTGCACGCAGGCTGGGAGCACGGCAAAAACACTCGCCTGCACCGCGGCGTCAGCCGGCGAGTTCAAGGCGCGCTCGAGCAGGGAGGTTCCCGATGACTCGCTCTGCTCTCTCGAACATTGCCTACGAGGCTCTGGTGCGTGCCCGCCGCAAATTCAGCAACCGAGAGGAGCGCTGCATCCGCGAAACCTGGACCGCCGAACAGGAACTGGTGCTGCTGCGCCTGCATCCGGATATGCCGAACGAGGTCCTGGCAGCCAGGTTGAACAAAACGCTCCAGCAGATCTGCTCCAAAGCGTATCGGCTCGGGCTGAAAAAAAGCCCCGAGTTCTCCAAGAAGATCCGGCAGGACTGGGGCAGCGCAACTCGGTTCAAGAAGGGAAACACCCCATGGAACTGCGGCATGAAGGGGCTTCCCGCGCGAGGACGCTCATCGGAAACGCAGTTCAAGAAGGGGCAGAAGCCCCACACATGGCTCCCGGTCGGCAGCACACGGGTAAGTGCCGATGGCTACCTGCAACGAAAGATCTCGGATACCGGCTATCCCCCCCGGGACTGGAAGAGCATCCACATCCTGCTCTGGGAAGAACACGTCGGCCCCATCCCAACCGGCCATTGCGTCTGCTTCAAGGACAACAACAAGCAGAACGTCGTCATCGACAACCTGGAACTCATCACCCGGGCCGAACGCATGCG
>NZ_JAEMVM010000097.1:0-1029 GCF_016463925.1 Pseudomonas sp. P20
AGCACCAGGTGCCTGGCGCCGCCGGCGCCGATGGCCACCTGCAGGGCGTGATCGAGGTCGACGTGCTCCACCAGCTGCTCACCGGTCGCGCCGGACGGATCCGCAGCACCAGGTGCCTGGCGCCGCTGATGTCTTCCTGCCGGATTCCAATCTCGACGCCCACCGCTGAAGCATGATGCGATACATAAATTAGGTAACTTGCATAACTTATGTAAGTTATGTATCTTGTTCGGGTGGATGGAGGAAGCCTATGTCCAAGTGCGAGCAGTTCAGCCTATTCCCCGAAAACTTTGCCCTAAGTGATGACGGATTCAGCGGGATCTGCGGCGAGTTCGCAGACGCTGGTGATATTGACCACCGCTTGTTCGCTGCACCGCGCTCGAATGAGATTGTGCGTCTGGCCGACAAAGTACGGCGATACACCCGTTCACACGGCTGGATGGCTATGGGCGAAGCCCGCAGCCGTGTCGATTCCTGGCGCAGCCATGCGCTCGCGCAGCACTGCACCCGGGCAAACGAGGGGCGCATCGTGCTATCGCTGTTCGACCATACCGGCCAATGGTCCAGACCATGGGAAGAGGCGGGCTACCAGGTCGTGCGCTTCGATATCCAGGACAACCCCGAAACGGGCGACGTGAACGCATTCGGCGTGAATTTCTTCTCAGATTGGTTCGGTGACTTCGATGGCCTGGATATCTACGCGGTCCTTGCTGCCTGTCCATGTACGGAGTTCGCTATCAGTGGCGCGAAGCATTTCGCCGCCAAAGATGCGGACGGCCGCACCGTCGCCGCCGTGGAACTTGTCCACCAGACCCTGCGTACCATCGAGTATTACCGTCCTTCGGTATGGGCCATCGAAAACCCGGTCAGCCGCATCGAGAAACTGGCTGGGCTGCCACCTTGGCGCCTGGCCTTCGACCCGCATCACTTGGGGGATCCATACACGAAGAAAACGTTGCTTTGGGGGCGCTTCAATGCGGATTTGCCGATAGCTCCAGTAGCGGCGATGGCACTGTTGCAAATAGTCGG
>NZ_JAEMVM010000098.1:0-1307 GCF_016463925.1 Pseudomonas sp. P20
CGCCGTTGTAAGCGGACAGTACAAATGCCCAGCGGTCACACTCGCTGGAGGCCTGGTTTCGGTCGTAGAGCCAGCGGTCGTATGTGACCAGCGCGCGCAGCGCCCAGCCAGGATTGAACGGCTGATTGGTGCCGAGGGCGGCCGGATACAGGCCGGCGATCCACTCCGCGGTTCCGGGCATGAACTGCGCCAGGCCCTGGGCACCAACCGGCGAGCGAGCATCAGCACGCCAACGGCTTTCTTGGTGAACCTGTGCGGCAAAGGTGGCGATCGGCGCCGACAGGCCCCATTCGGCATGGGCGCTGCGCACCAGGGTGCGCCGGTATTGCTCGGCGGCAGTGGGGATGCGATCCGTCGCGAAGGCCGGCTGGCAGGCGGTCAGCAGGCCCAGCAGGCCGAGGGTGAGCAGGCGCTTCATCCGAAGAAGCCTCCCCACCACACCAGGGCCGTCATCGCGATCACGTCGAACACGCGCTGCTTGAAGCTGATCACGTTGGTGAGGCCATCGCACGCATAGGACGTAACCAGGACCACAGAGGCCAGCACGATCCAGATGATCTGCGGGGCGCCCATGGTCAGAGCCCCAGCGTCAGGCCGAGGATACAGGCCAGCACGATCAGCCCACGGCGCAGCCAGGCACCCACGACCACCAGGTTGGCCGAGCATTCGTGCGGGCGGGCCACATACGGAAACAAGCTGCGGTCGATCCAGTAGCCGGCCACTGCGCCCAGCGTCACTAGGACCAGCTTATAGGCGACGACCTGGAGCTGCTCCGGGCGAATGGCGGCGAGGATGATCAGCAGGACGAGGGTGACCAGCGTCCAGCTGGTCATACGCGGCGCGCGGCGGCGCCGGGGTTGCGGCGATGACATGACGATGCTCCCGATGGGGTGGCCATCCCTGGCCAACTGATGGGCATCCTGCTCCTGCAGGACACCCGGACATCATCGTCACGCGCGCGCGAAGGCTCTTTTTGGGTACCGAACAATCAATCGATAGGGCGACGGATCAGCATTGGATCTCCATCACCGAGGAGACCACTATCATGTCCAGGCACGAAGACCTGCTCCTGCAACTCATCCAGCGTGATCCCGGCAAGATCAGGAGCATCCTGGGGCTGTCTGCTCCAAAGCCAGACCTGTCCTGGTACAAAGGGGCAGACGTCTGGATTGAAGCTGGACACCGCAGCGACAGGGGCGCGGAACTACGCATAGCCTTCGGGGAGCCACTCCCGAATGGCTATGCCGATTTCTGGATACCGTTCAGCGGACCGGATGGCAACGCGCTGGGCTGGCTGCGCTTCAGCT